>JAZDOC010000014.1:0-70973 GCA_043798935.1 Patescibacteria group bacterium | reverse complement strand
CAGCTGATACTAATGAAGCCGTAGAGACTTCAGTAGAAATCGCTGAACACAATGTAGAAACATCTGTCAATGTAACTCCTTAGTAGTTGCAACAACAGAATATACAAACAACCCCCCTCCCTAAAAAGAGGGGGTTTTGTTTTAAACGCTCTGAATGATCCCGAATAAGCCGAAGGCCGTATCGAGGGAATGTATCGAAGAGTTTTTAAGATCTTTATTTAAATATTTTTTGTTTGCCATCGGCATTTAAATAAGGTAAAATATAAATACTCTGGCTGTCTAAAACACTTTCTACAATTGCTTTTACAGGGTGTTCGTAAATTCTCTGGAACCGTGGTTTCAGATTGAGAGCACCCACCTGATTTTCAGGGAAGCAGGTTTTACGACAGTTAGAGGCCAAATGCCCTGAGTTTAATAACTCGGGGCTTTCGGGCTGTAGCGCAGTTGGCTAGCGCGTACGCATGGGGTGCGTGAGGTCGCGAGTTCGAGTCTCGCCAGCCCGACCAATAAAATTATTTATGAACATATTTCGCTGGATAATTGCGTTTGTTTGGTCAATAATATTAGCAACTTTAATATTTACAAGTATTCCTTTGGCAGTGGCTACCTATAATTTAGCCCAACCAGAGCAAATAAAAAGTTGGATTTCGCAAACCGGAATTTATGAAAATATTTTCGATGTTGTTTTGAATATAGCCGAAATTAAAGTCTCTTCAGCACTGAACACGAAAAATACTGATAATGCTAAAAATATAGAAAATTCTAATTCTGGTTTACAACCTAACTCTAATAATGATTCCAATGATAACGGAGAATCGTTAAATGAATATCTTAATCAACTTAAAGATCCTGAGTCTGATTTGTATCAATTAGCCAGGATAATTATCACACCAGAAAAAATTAAAAATATTATAGAAAAAAATATTGATAATGTTTATGCGTGGTTAGATGGCGAGCAACCGAACGGCTTGGTTTTAGAAGCAAATCTTATTGATGATAAACAACAATTGGCTGAATTTTTAAAATTATCATTCCGAGAAAAATTAAACAGCTTACCCGTTTGTGATGCTGATTATATTCGTCCGGCTGATTTTTCCGTGGCCAGCACTCCTTGTCGTCCGGCTGATTTTTCCGAAACCGATATGGAGAAATTTATGGCTGAAATAAATAACCCTGAAAATCAGGAAATAGTCGATAAATTGTTTGCGCAAACTATTTTATCCCAAACTGTTGTTGTTGGCCAAGATCATCCGGCTTTAATAATATTTTATACTATTAAACTATTACCATGGATTGTTCTGATATCCGTAATTATTATAATTTTACAGTTATTGGCCATAATTCCTCATAAATTTTGGAAATTGCCCTTAGCCGGCGGCTCTCTATTATTCCCGGGTTTTATGCTTTCAGCCGTTAGTTTGTTTTCTAAAGGAAAAATATCATTGCTTGAGCAAGAAATTTCTGTTAAAATGCCGTCGGCTTATTTATCACTCGTGCAAAAGTATCTATTTCCGTTAATGGAAAATATTTATCATGACTTGCTAACCGAAATAGTATTAATAGCAGTAATATTTTGTGGAGTCGGAATAATGTTAATAATTTTAGGGTTAGTTTTAAAACACAATAAATAATTATTTATCATCAAGTTTATGAAGATCGATGAAAACATCAATTGGTTTGCTCGTTTTGCTAGTTTTTTTATTAAAAATTACCAGGTTTCTATCTTAGTGATCGTATTTTTATTAATTGGTGGAATAACCGGATATACGAAATTACCGCGTCAAGGCATGCCAAGCGTGGAAATTCCTTATGCTGTAATTACAGCCGTGTATCCACAAGCCACACCCGAGCAAGTAGAGAGTGACGTGACTGAAAAAATTGAAAATTCATTAGACCAGGTTGATGGCATTAAAGAAGTTGAATCTTCTTCGCAAGAATCGGTCGGCGTAGTTGTTGCGACCATGGATAGTGGGATTGATTTAGCTAAAACCATTGATAATATTCGAAGGCAAGTAAATTCTATTAACGATTTTCCGTCCGACGTTAAATCACCGCAAGTAATGGAAATCGATGCGGACGGTCCGGATTTGATGATTAATATTATTGGTAGCGTGGGGCAAGAAAAACTTTCTGAATATGCCGATCAATATAAAAGCGAAATTTTAAGAGTTGACGGTGTTGAAAAGGCTGAAGTTTGGGGCGGGGCAGATAAAAAAATTAATATTAAGCTCAATCTCGATAAACTTAATGCTAATGGTTTAAATTATGATTCGGTTAAACAAATACTGAGTTTAGCAAATTTATCAATGCCCGGCGGTTCGCTTGAACAAGATAAAACAACGCTACCTATTCAGATTAATAGCCGGATAATTAATGTTAGCGATCTAAAAGCACTGCAAATTGGCTATTCGCCACTTACTGGTATTATTACATTAGATGATATTTCCGACATATCCGAAGACAGCGTATTAGAAGACAATCTTTATGTCACTGGTTATGTTAAAGACGATAATTTCAATGTAAGTGAAACTGTTACCGTGGCCGCTTATGTAAAAAGCTCGGAAGATGTTGTTAAAATTACCGATAAAATTCACGAACAAATTGGAACATTAACTGAAAGCATCCCTGAAGATATTCATGTTATTACAATTTATGAAGTGGCAAAAGATGTACGATCAATGCTAAAAGATCTATTTAGTAATGCTTGGCAAGGATTAGTTGCTATTTTAGTGGTGTTATTTATTTTTATAAGTTTCCGCAGTTCAATTGTTAGTGCGTTTATTATTCCTTTGGTTTTGTTAACGACATTTTTAGTTTTTCAGATAACAAATTTAAATTTAAATTTCATTACTTTATACGCTTTGATATTGTCCCTTGGCATTGTTATCGATAATGCTATTGTTATTGTGGAAGGTGTCCAAAGAAACATTAAAAGTGGTTTAAGTAATGTAAATGCGGCCATTGGTGCAGTACACGATTTGGGACCGGCGCTTATTGCGGCCACAGCCACAACCGTTTTGGTTTTTATCCCCATGATGTTTTTAGGCGGCATTACCGGCGAATTTATTAAATATATTCCTTTTACTATTTTAATTACTTTGGTCGCTTCCATAGTAATTGCTTTTTCCATTACGCCTTTTTTAAGTCGGGCTATTTTAGCGCCAGCGGAAAAAGTAATGCACAAGAAAAAGGAATCCAAAGCATCTTGGGTTACGGAAAAATGTATTTTAGGATTTTGTAAATTAGTTAAATTTATTTTATCCGGCAAATATAAAATAGCGACGGCACTAATAGTAGTAGTGGCATTAATCGTTGGCAGCGGTCTGTTGGCGACGAAGCTGGCTGTTAATATTTGGCCCGAAGTTGATGATGCTGAGTTTTTTCAGATTACCATGAAGTATCCAAAAAATTCTAACCAAGAATTTAAAGAGGACAAAATCAAAGAAATGACTGATGTTATATCTAATTCCTATGGAACGAGTGATATTATCAAACAAAATTTAGTTAATTTTGCCCCGTTTAGTTTTTATATGAATGGTCAGATTAGCGATCAAACTCAGTTTATCGTTAATTTGGTGGCTAAAGATAAAATGACTGTTAAAAACAAGGAAATCATTACAATTCTGCAAACCGAACTTGATAAAATTCAGGATGTGGAGATAATAGCAGAAAACTTTACTCAGGGTCCGCCGACGGCTGAATATCCAGTAGAGGTACAGATTTCCGGTGATGATTTAGAAACGTTAGAAACAGCCGCTTTAGATTTAGCCGCTCATTTAAAAATAATGGCTGGAGTTAAAAAAGTTGATGATGGAGTAAGTGAAGATAAAGCACCACAAATTACAGTTTCTTTAGATCGTGAAAAAACAGTTCAAGCTGGGTTACTCCCAATTCAAGTAGCCGGTGTTATTCGCAGTTTGTATAATCCGGAAAAAATAATGGATTTACAAGATGAAGCAACTAAAAAAAACATTGAAGTTAATCTTGGTTTTGAAGATGATTTAACTTTGGCTAAGCTTAAAGGCTTGTCTTTGGGTAGCGTTAAATTAGCTGATATTGCCGAGGTTAGACAAACAGAAAATTTAAAATCTATCAACCACTTCGCCAAGAAAAGATATGTAGAAGTAAAAGTAAGCTTGGAAGATAGTGTTGTAGCATCAAAAGTTAATTCGGAGATAGAAAATTATTTTACCAATGATAAATTGAATAATTTAAATTTAGAAAGTAATGCCATTAGTTATCGTGGTGATATGGAAAGCGAAACCCAGGCTTTTGATGATTTTGGCATGATGATGGTTGTTTCATTAATTGCAATTTATGCTTTGCTTACGTTTCAGTTTAAATCTTTTGTTCAACCATTTATTATAATGCTGGCCATACCGTTGGCTATCATTGGTGTTTTTCCGGCTTTGTTTATCTTAGGTTTACCGGTTAGTTTCATGGCGCTTCTTGGCATGGTGGTATTAATGGGCATAGTTGTTAATAACTCTATTATTCTAATTGACAAGTTCAATAAATTGCGTGCCGATAAACAATATACTTTAACCCAAGCGATTTTAGAAGGTGTAAGTCAGCGCACTCGACCGATTTTGGCTACGACACTTACTACCATTGCTGGTATTTTACCGCTTACTATCACGCAATATTATTGGCGGGGCATGGGAACCACAATCATTTCTGGTTTAGTGGCGTCGGTAATATTTGTACTTATCATTATTCCGGTTATTTATTATTTATATATTGCGGTTTTGGTTAAAATAAAAATAAAATTACGAAAGGTTTCTTGATTTATTAAATTGCGCTATAATAAAATACATGAAAATATTAAGCGATCACTGCGCACATTGTGGCGGAAAAGAAATAAAAGTCAAAAGTCGGGTAAGTTGGTTTTTTATTGTCATGTTTTTCTTATCGGCTGGTTTATTTATTTTTGCCTTGCCTTTTATAGCCAGAAAGTGTAAATGTTTAAAGTGCGGGCATATCTGGAAAGTTCGTAAATAAAAATTAATAATTAATATAAAATAAATATGTTTGGACCAGGCTGTGGCGGCGGTTGTTGCTAACGATTATTTAAAAGACCTCTTGGCAAAAGAGGTTTTTTAAATTAAAATGTGAAAAGACAATATGAACAAAATAAAGTTAACAGTTTACGGGGTTTTGTTAATCTGTATAATAGGTACAGGTATTTTAGTATATTTTAACGGTACCAGCCCTTTTTTAGTTTATACAAAATTACATGCCATTCCGGGGAAAATAATTAACTTGAATAAAGAATTTACTTTAGAACCCATGCAGATAGGCCATCTTAGAAATCAAGATTTGAGTTTTTACTATTTTTTAGAAGTTGATGACAATGAAGATAGCGAAGTGAAAATAAGAAATAAAATACACACTGTTTATTTTGTAGCCGATAAATCATACGACACAACTGACGAAATTAATTATAAAATAGAAATAAAAAATAAAACGGCCAGCAATGTAAGTTTTATTATTTCCAATAAATAAATTTATTTTTTACGTAGTTGTTTTTTAGCAATAAGTAATAATTGTTTTGGCGAGCTGAATTTTAATCGCCATTTTTTATTTGTTAAGCGAATGTCTTCTGGAAAGCGTTCCGCCAAATATGCGTCTAATTTTTGGCCAGCTTTAGCCAGTTGAGCCACTTGTTGCCAATAGCTATGAACATCTTTTAAATAACCTTTAATATGAAAAGCGCGTGAGCCGGCATCGTAAATTACACAGCGCTCGAGAGCATAGGAAATAGATTCTTTTTGTGAGTGAATAAATTCTGGCGTTAAGATGGCTGGGGAGCGGAGTAAGTCTGTACCCGAAAAAAATATTTGCAGCGGTCGGGGAAAGATTTTTTTTTCTTCCACCATGCCGAAACGGCCCTCGAAATAAATTACCGAACTACCTAAATAATTAGGAAAGTAGCGTCGGCATTTTTTGTCGACCTTAGCGATAATTTTTTCCGCATATTCACTACCGATAGTAAAAAAAGTTAAGCTGGCAATGGTTTTATTTTTAGCCCGGGCAATATCCACTAATTTTAATAAAGCGTGTTCTAAGCTGGTGCCGGTGGCTACAACATCGCCTAAAACAATATGGGCGTCATCGGGCATATAAATTTTTTGATAACGATTTTCCGTAATATGCCAACCATGTTTTTTGTCTTTAATGCGCTGGGAAGAAATGAAAGCGCTATGTTGTCTACTCCAACCAAAAGCCCTATATAATGCTTCGCGTAAACCATAATTAAGCCCACCGCGTAAAATATTGAAGATGACAGCGTTTTCTTCGGAGCTTAATAAACAACAATGTTTATTTTTAAGAGCGCGTAAAGTTTTGGTTACGGCTTTTTTTAATTTCTCTGTATAATTTACACCGTAAATAAAAGGGTCGTTGCAAATTTTTCTGGTTTCCGGAGTGGAGGCTAAATAGCAGGCAATGTTATTTTTGTTGGCTAATCGATAAAGACTAATTGCTGGAGATTTATAAATGGGTTCTAGCTTCATGAACTAATTATACTATATAATTAAAAAAAATCGTAGACTATGAGTTTGGAGTTTTATATAAAAAAATAGCCCCGCCTTTGATGGGCGTGGGCTATATATAAAAACAATGTTTAAGCCTGATGCTTGATTTGAGTTTTAATGCATTTGGTGCAAGCTTTTACTTTTACCCCTTTATACATGGTGGGCTGTAAATTTAACTTCTGCTTTTTGATAGTAGCGATTTTTGAATGAGAGCGAATGTTGGCTTTATTGTATCCGCGACCACAGATAGCACAAGTATTAGCTGGTTTAATCTTTGACATTTTAGTGAAAATATTAAATAATTAGAAGGACTGAACTATATTATCAAACAATTTTTTAAAAGTCAATGTTAATCAGCTTACTTTTTTCTAAACCAGAAATATTTCTCATTTGGGTGATCTGTATTGTGATATCTATTTCACTTCATGAATTTGCACATGCTTATGCCAGTTATCTGGAAGGGGACGATACGGCTCAAGCCATGGGCCGGCTTACTTTTAATCCGCTAGCGCATATCGACTGGATGGGTTTAATGCTACTTATGATTATTGGTTTTGGCTGGGGTAAACCCGTGCCGTTTAATCAGTATAATTTAAAGCATAAGCGCTTTGGGCCGGCTATTGTTTCTTTGGCCGGACCTTTTTCTAATTTGCTTATGGTTATAGCCGTGGGCTTGGCTTTGAAATTAATTATTATGTTTGGGCATCTATCAGGTGATAATTTATTGATTGTATTTTTATTATCATTAATTCAGATTAATTTAATATTAATGATATTTAACTTAATTCCGATCCCACCGCTCGATGGTTCCAAAGTTTTGTATTCTTTTTTGTCTTATCAGCAGCGATATATTATTATTTTTTTAGAGACTTATGGTATTTGGATACTTCTAGCCTTCATGATTTTTGGCAGCAGTATATTTGAGTTTGTTTTTAATTTTTTCTATAATTTGGTTTTATTGGTAATTTTATAAATTAATAATATTTGATGAGTTTAAACAATAAAATTAATATTCAAAGATTTATTATTATCATAATAATTATTTTGCTTATAGCAATAATTATAATTGCAATCTACTATTTTAAGGCATCGCCAAACACGATTTATAATGATCACGATAATACAGCTAATTACAGTTTAACTGTTAGCCCTTCGGTGTCGATTGATCAAGTTTTTGACCAGTGGACCATGGGTACAGGCCCTTATGCAGTGAAAGATGAAGATGGATTAATTTATTATACTCGTGATAATAAATTAATGGTTCGGGACTTAGCCGGCCTAGAACATGAGAGATACGCCCCGGAAGGCGAAGAGGGAATGATAATTGTGGGAATGACAGATGAATTAATCGTTTATATATTCGATAACTTTGATATGCAAATTAATACTTGTGCCGACATGTGGAGTGCTGATAATGATTATTATGGTATAAGTAAAGGCATTGTTGGATATAGCGGGCCAGCGCATTTAGATTACAACAGTAACACTGAATTAATCAATGAAATGAAAGCCGGTTGTGCATCTTGACAATAAATTTTGAATAAAGTATTGTATAAATCGGTTCCGCTAACGGCCATGGCAATGTACTGTTAGTAGAAAAAAGACAAAGCTTATCGCACAATGTCTTTTTTATTTATTTAATAATAATACGAACAACATAAAAGTTGTTCATACTAAATTATGCCAACAATTGCACAATTAATTCGAAAGGGCAGAAAAACTGCCGTCAGAAAAAGTAAAACTCCAGCTTTGGAGACTGTTTTTAATTCATTAAAGAGAAAAAGAAAAACCTTAAAAAAAGGCTGTTCTTTTAAACGTGGTGTTTGCGTTAAAGTAACCACAACCACTCCAAAAAAACCTAACTCGGCTTTACGTAAAATCGCCAGGGTCCGTTTATCAAACGGCATGGAAGTAACTGCTTATATTCCGGGCATGGGGCACAATTTACAAGAACATTCCATTGTAATGCTACGCGGTGGCAGAGTAAAAGATTTGCCGGGTGTACGTTATCATATCGTACGCGGAGTTTATGATACTGCGGGTGTAGAGAAAAGAATGCAGGGTCGTTCTCTATATGGTGCTAAAAGACCAAAAGTAAAAGCTGAATAATTAATTATTATTACCAAGTAAATATAAATATATGCGTGGAAAACAAGCTCCTAAAAGAGAGATCGCTCCGGATCCAAAATTTAACAATACAACTCTAGCTAAGTTTATAAACTATATTATGCAACGCGGTAAAAAAAGCGTGGCGCGCGATATCGTTTATGATTCCTTTGATATTATTGAAGAAAAAACCAAGCAAAAAGGCCTTGATATTTTTAATTTAGCTATTAAAAATGTGTCTCCACAGGTGGAAGTTAAAGCCCGCCGAATTGGTGGTGCTAATTACCAAGTGCCGATTGAAGTTAAAGGAAACAGAAAGTTTAATTTAGCTAGTAGATGGCTACTAGAAGCGGCTAAAAAACGAAAAGGCATGAGAATGTGCGAAAAATTAGCTTTAGAGCTAATTGATGCTTCCAATGAACAGGGTGATGCCGTAAAAAAACGAGAAGATGTTCACAGAATGGCCGAGTCAAATCGAGCTTTCGCTCATTTTGCTTAAATTTTAATTATTATAAATTTTCATTAATATATTATGGCAGATAGCAAACCATTTATTTTAGAAAAAGTCCGCAATATTGGTATTATTGCCCATATTGATGCGGGTAAAACAACTGTTTCAGAAAGAATACTTTTTTATACGGGTAAGAAACACAAAATCGGTGAAGTGCATGAAGGTGCGGCCGAAATGGATTGGATGGAACAAGAACGAGAGCGTGGTATTACAATTACTTCAGCCGCTACCACTTGTTTTTGGACTCCAAAAGGTGGCGAAGAAATTCGTATAAATATTATCGATACTCCCGGTCATGTAGATTTTACAGCTGAAGTAGAACGTTCACTACGCGTATTAGACGGTGGTGTTATCGTGTTTGATGGTGTGGCTGGCGTTGAACCTCAATCAGAAACAGTTTGGCATCAAGCTGAAAAGTATAAAGTTCCGCGTATGGGATTTATTAATAAAATGGATCGCATGGGAGCAGATTTCTACTTTGATTTAGGCACTATCCATGAACGTCTAACTAAAAATGCTCACCCGATTCAACTACCTATCGGTGCGGCCGAAAATTTTAAAGGACTTATAGATTTATTTACTCAAAAAGCTTATTTTTATAAGGATGATTTAGGTCAAGACGTTGAAGAAACAGACGTGCCGGCTGATATGGTCGAAAAAGTAAAAGAGTATCGAGCAAAGCTGGTCGAAGCCATCGTTGAAAATGATGAAGCTCTAATGGAAAAATATTTAAATGGTGAAGAAATTGCAATTCCAGATTTAATGCGCGTATTACGAAAAGCTGTAATTGCCAATAAAATTGTACCAATTTTATGTGGTAGCGCTTTAAAAAATAAAGGCGTGCAAAAATTATTAGACGCTATTTGCAATTATTTGCCCACACCTTTAGATTTGCCTGCCATTGAAGGCAAAGATCCCGATGATGAAACTGTTCATATCCAAAGACACGCTGCTAACGATGAGCCTTTAGCAGGTTTAGCATTTAAAATTGCTACCGATCCTTTTGTAGGGAAATTATGCTTTGTTCGAGTTTATTCTGGTGTATTAAAATCCGGATCTTATGTATATAATGTTACAACCGGAAAAAAAGAAAGAATATCCAGATTATTACACATGCACGCTAATTCTCGAGAAGATATTACTGAAATTCCAGCCGGCGACATTGGTGCCATAGTGGGTTTAAAAGAAACCACTACCGGAGACTCTTTATGCGATGAAAGCAACCCGATTTTACTTGAAAGAATTGTTTTCCCTGAGCCTGTTATTTCAATTGCCATAGAACCAAAAACCAAGGCTGACCAGGAAAAATTGGGTTTGTCTTTAAGTAAGTTAGCTGAAGAAGATCCAACTTTCCGAGTTAAAACTGATGAAGAGACATCTCAAACCATTATTTCTGGCATGGGAGAATTACACTTAGACATTCTAATCGACCGTATGCGTCGAGAATTTGGCGTTGAAGCCAACGTAGGTAATCCACAAGTTGCTTATAAAGAAACCATAAAAGACACAGCTAATGCTGAAGGTAAATATATTAAGCAATCAGGTGGCCGTGGTCAATATGGTCATTGTTTCTTAACGGTTGAACCGCTTCCAGCAGATGAAAGAGGCGAGGATGGCAAAACAAACTTTGTGTTTGTGGATTCAGTAAAAGGTGGTCGTATTCCACGAGAGTATATTCCGGCTATTGAAAAGGGTGTGAAAGAAGCTATGGGCAATGGTATCGTGGCTGGTTATCCTTTATTAAATATTAAAGCTACTGTCACAGACGGTTCTTACCATGACGTAGACTCTTCAGAAGCGGCTTTTAAAGTGGCTGGCTCCATGGCTTTTCAAGAAGCTGTTCGTCGCGCCAAACCAATTATTTTAGAACCAATTATGAAGGTTGAAGTGGTAACTCCGGAACAATATATGGGAGACGTAATTGGCGATATCAACGCTAAACGTGGCCAGATTCAAGAAATGACTGATCGTGGTCAAAGTAAATTAGTTAGAGCTGAAGTGCCGTTGTCTTCTATGTTTGGTTATGTCACTTCTTTGCGCTCCATGACACAAGGTCGCGCGTCATCTTCTATGGAATTTACATGCTATGCAGAAGTGCCAGGTAATGTAGCCACCGAGATAAAAGAAGGAAAAAAATAAATAAAATTAGTTATCCACAGAAAGTTTTAATGGTTAGGCTTGCCAGAATTCTAACAAATGTTATAATCACATCTGCGTAAAAATACGATTAATTTATTTATTTTTATTCAATATTATTTAATTTTTTAAACTTTAAATTTAACTATTAGTTAAACAAATTATTATGGCAGACTTTGATCGCTCAAAACCACATGTAAACGTGGGTACAATTGGTCACGTAGACCATGGTAAAACAACCTTAACCGCAGCAATTTTGCAAGTAATTGGTGCGTCTGGTGGTACAGCCCAAAATAAAAGTATTGACCAAATTGACAACGCTCCAGAAGAAAAGGAACGTGGTATTACAATTAATACCGCTCATGTAGAATATGAAACTGAAAAACGTCATTATGCACATGTAGATTGTCCTGGACATGCAGATTATATTAAAAACATGATTACCGGCGCCGCTCAAATGGATGGTGCAATTTTAGTAGTATCAGCTGCTGATGGCCCAATGCCTCAAACCAGAGAGCATATTTTATTGGCCTATCAAGTTGGTGTACCAAAAATCGTAGTATTTTTAAACAAAGTAGATCAAGTAGACGATCCAGAATTATTAGATTTAGTTGAAGTAGAAGTAAGAGATTTATTAAAGAAATACGATTACCCTGGTGATGAAATCCCAGTAATTAAAGGTTCTGCCTTAAAAGCTGTTGAAAATCCATCTGATGAAGCAGCTGCAAAACCAATTAAAGAATTACTAAATGCATTAGACACATACATTCCAGTACCAGTTCGAGATCTAGACAAACCATTCTTAATGCCGATTGAAGACATTTTCTCCATTGAAGGTCGTGGTACAGTAGTAACTGGTAAAATTGATCGTGGCGTAGTTAAAATTAATGAAGAAGTTGAAATCGTTGGTTTAGGCGAAACTAAGAAAACCGTAGTTACTGGTGTAGAAATGTTTAATAAATCATTAAATCAGGGCCAAGCTGGCGATAACGCTGGTTTATTACTTCGCGGTATCAAAAAAGAAGATGTTGAACGTGGTCAAGTATTAGCTAAACCCGGCTCAATTACACCGCACACAGAATTTGAAGCTCAAGTTTATATTCTATCCAAAGAAGAAGGTGGCCGACATACTCCATTCATGAAAGGTTATAAACCGCAATTTTATATGCGAACTACCGATGTAACTGGTGAAACTACAGCTTTACCAGAGGGTACAGAAATGGTTATGCCCGGAGACACTGTTAACATGACAATTAAGCTTATTGCTCCGATTGCTATGGAAGAACAACAGAGATTCGCTATTCGTGAAGGTGGTCACACTGTAGGTGCTGGCGCGGTTACAAAAATTATTAAATAAATCAAAGTAAATGTCGCAGAAAAAAGTCGGCAACAATGAAGGCGAAGAAGTAACTCAGAGAATCAGAGTGAAAATCAGAGCTTACGACCACAAGATCATTGACCAATCTACAAAAACAATTATCGATACTGCGGTGCGGAGCGGGGCCCAGATAAAGGGTCCCATCCCATTGCCGACCGAAAAAAACAGATATACTGTTTTACGTTCGACTTTTGTGCATAAAAATGCTCGTGATCAATACGAAATTCGAGTGCATAAAAGATTAATCGATATATTGAATCCAACACCAAAAACTGTTGATGAGCTATCTCACTTGAATTTGCCGGCTGGTGTAGATGTAGAAATAAAAATGTAGGAGTAAGCTGGTAGCTATCGAGCTATCTAAGATATTTGAAAAAACAGTTGGATATTTTGAGAAAGAATAGATCTAATATTAATAGATATCGCTTTCTGGAAATGTTTAACAACGAGGATTAAAATCTACCAAAGACACTAACAATCAAAAAGACCAAAGAACTGTGACCTATTTCAGTCATGGAAGTTAGTGAGTTGAGTGGGTTACAGTTTTTTTATTTTAAAAATTATGAAGTTTATATTAGGCACTAAGATTGGAATGAGTCAACAATTCGCTGAAAATGGCGACGTGGTTCCAGTTACAATTGTACAAGCCGGCCCATGCAAAGTTACTCAAGTAAAAACCAAAGAAAAAGATAGTTATTCAGCTATCCAAATTGGTTTTGGTAAAACTAAAAAAATCACCAAAGCGCAAAAAGGACACCTAAAAGAGTTAGAAGATTTTAAAGTTCTTAAAGAATTACCACTTGATGATGATCACGGTTTAAAAAGAGGCGACATTATCGATGTTAGCGCTTTTAGTGTAGGTGATAAAGTTAAAGTAAGCGGAACCAGTAAAGGTAAAGGTTTCCAGGGTGTAGTTAGACGACACGGTTTTCATGGTCATCCAGCCAGTCATGGCCATAAAGATCAATTAAGAATGCCCGGTTCTATCGGCGCCAGTTCTTTTCCGAGCCATGTATTTAAAGGAAAAAGAATGGGTGGGCATATGGGCAATGAAAAATCATCCGTGCTTAATTTGAAAATTGCGGAAATAGATAAAGAAAAGAATTTATTATATTTAAAAGGCGCTGTACCAGGCGCAAATAATGGACTAGTAATTATTTATGGCTAAAGTAAAAATATACAATTTAGACGGTCAAGTTACCGGCGATCAAGAATTAGATGCTAAAATGTTTGAAGTGGCAGTGAAAGCAGAAGTTGTTCATCAAGTGGTAGTAGCGCAACAAGCCAACAGCCGGCAAGTTTTAGCTCACACTAAAACTAAAGGCGAAGTAAGAGGTGGCGGAGCTAAACCATGGCGCCAAAAGGGAACTGGTCGGGCCAGAGTTGGATCCAGTCGTTCACCATTATGGCGTGGCGGTGGTATTATTTTCGGTCCACGAAATAATCGTAATTTTTCTAAAAAGATTAATAAAAAAGTTAGAAATTTAGCCTTAAAAATGGTTTTATCTGATAAAGTCGCTAACGATAAATTAATATTATTAGAAAAATTAGAAGTTCCAGAAGGCAAAACAAAAAACATAAAAGCCATTATTAACAAATTACCGTGCGCAAAAAAATTAAGTTTAATTAGTTTAGCTTCAAAAGACGATAAAGTATTAAAAGCTGCTAATAATTTTATGAAAATCAATTTATGCGCCGCAGATAGTTTAAACGTTGTGGATTTATTAAAAAATGAATATTTCGTAATCGATATAGAAACATTAGATAAAATTCTAGCAGTTTATAATAAAAAATAAATATGGGCATATTAGACTTTTTAAAAACCGATAAAAAAGATCAAGCTGCTACTCGAGCACCACAACAGCCAAAAATTAGTGATGCACCAAAAAAAGATGATGCTGAAAAAGGTAAGCTTTTAAAGAAAAAAGCCGAAAAAAAAGAAGTTCTTAAAGCTTCTAAAAAGAACACTAAATTAGCTTATAAAGTTTTATTAAAACCGATTATTACTGAAAAAGCTACTCAAACCGGATCATACATTTTCATGATTGATAGCAAATCAAATAAGCAAGAGGTAAAAAAGGCGATTAAAACTGTTTACGGTGTAACACCGTTTCGAGTCAACATTTTGAATGTAAAAAGTAAAAAAGTACGTTGGGGCAGAACAAGCGGAAGCACAAAAAAATGGAAAAAAGCCATAGTGTATCTAAAGAAAGGTGAAACAATTCAAGTATTTGAGGGTGTATAAAATTAATAAGCAATTATCAAATAGTAAAGTATAAATATGGGAGTAACTAAATACAAACCAACAACCCCGGGTCGACGAAAATCAAGCGTTGATGATTTTTCTGATATCACAAAAAAGAAGCCGGTGAAATCTTTAACGGTTGCTAAAAGACGAAAGGGTGGTCGCAATAATCAAGGTAAAATTACAGTTCCTCATCAAGGTGGCGGAGCTAAACAAAGATACCGTTTAGTTGACTTTAAAAGAAATCGATACGATGTAGAAGCTGAAGTAATTGCCATTGAATACGATCCAAACCGAAGTGGGCGTATTGCTCTGATTAAATACAATACTGGTGAATTGTCATATATTTTAGCACCTAACAATTTAGTAATTGGTTCTAAAGTAATATCTTCATTAGAAAAGCAAGAAATCAATCCAGGTAATCGAATGCCAATTAAACATATTCCAGCTGGTATTATGGTTTATAATCTAGAATTAGAACCTGGCCGTGGTGGATTAATAGCGCGCAGTGCCGGAAATGGTATTTTAGTTATGTCTCATGAAGGTAAATTTGCTCAAGTTAAAATGCCATCATCAGAAGTTAGAAATATATCAAATGAATGTTTAGCCACAATTGGCCAAATGAGTAATACTGAGTGGAGAAATATTCGTTGGGGTAAAGCTGGTCGTATGCGACATCGTGGCATAAAACCAACCGTTCGCGGTAAAGCCCAAAATCCGGTAGATCATCCACATGGTGGCGGTGAAGGAAATCAGCCTATTGGTATGAAACATCCTAAAACTAAAAGCGGTAAACCGGCACTTGGTGTAAAAACTAGAAATCCTAATAAAAAAAGCAATCTGTATATAGTTCGAAGAAGAAAGAAAAAGAGAAAATAATAATTTAAAATTATGGGAAGAAGTTTAAAAAAAGGCGCATTTGTAGACGAGAAATTGTTAAAAAAAGTGAACGCCGCTAAAGCAACCAACGATCGCAAACCAATTAAAACTTGGTCGCGTTCGTCTACTATAATTCCAGAAATGGTTGGTTTATCATTTGCAGTACACAATGGCAAAAAATTTATTGAATTTTCAGTTGTTGAAAATATGGTAGGTCATAAATTGGGTGAATTTTCCCCGACTAAAACTTTTAAAGGTCATGGTGGTAAGATGGCAAAAGAACAAGCTACAGCTGCTGCAACCGCTAAGAAAGATCAAATTAAAAAAGCCCAAGACGGAGCTAAGAAATAATTAATATATTATAATACCAATGGAAGTAAAAGCTAAATTACGACATTTAAGAATAGCGCCACGCAAAGTTAGGCTGGTTGCTCATTTAATTAAAGGTCTACCAGTAAAACAGGCAGAAGCGCAGTTGGAATTTGCCAATAAAATTTCTTGTACTCACATATTAAGGCTTTTACATTCGGCAATGGCCAACGCAACCAATAATTATTCTTTATTGGTCGATTCTTTGATAGTGAAAAATGTTTTAGTTAATGAAGGCTATACTCTAAAAAGATCAATGCCTCGCGCCCATGGTCGCGCTACTGTAATTCGAAAAAGATCATCCCATGTCACACTAACTCTTGAAGGCAAACCAGCCGACGATTCCAAGAAAAAAACAGTTAAAAAAGAAGCCGTAAAAGAAGAAAAAGAATTAAAGAATAAAGAAACCGTAACAAAAAAATAATATGGGAAAAAAGATAAATCCAAAAGTTTTTCGCTTAAATACGGTATTAGAACATAATTCCAAATGGTTTTGTGCGAAACAAAATTTTCCTAAAATGTTGGAAGAAGATACTCGGATTCGAAAATATATAAAAAATAAATTTGAAAATTCAGGTGTATCTAAAATTGAAATCAAACGATCTGGCGGAAATATTGAAGTTATTTTAAACACTTCCAAACCAGGCGTTATTATCGGTCGGGGTGGAGCTGGTGTCGAAGAAATAAAAAAAGAAATTAAAAAAAAGTTTTTCGGTAGCAAAAAAATTAAAATTATCATTACAATCACTGAAATAAGTAAGCCCGATCTAGACGCTGAATTAATTCGGCAGAATATGGCTATGCAAATTTTAAAAAGAATGCCATTTCGTCGTGTAATGAAAAGAGCTATTGAACAAGCAAAAAGAGCTGGTGCTAAAGGTATAAAAGTAATTGCCTCCGGTCGTTTAAATGGCGTTGAAATTGCGCGAACCGAATCTTTAACTGATGGCAAAATTCCGACTCATACTTTACGGGCAAATATCGATTATTCTCGTGGCAAAGTAAATACATTATATGGCACTATCGGTTTAAAAGTTTGGATTTACAAAGGAGATGTATTCGATTTTGCTAAAACAGAAGATAATGAAAAAGAAAACAAAACAACTGGCAGAAATAATCGCCGACAATCAAAAGCGCCAGTTGCTAAATTAAATAATAGAGTTAAGAAAACTATCAACCAAGACAAGGAAAAATAAATATGTTATTAATGCCCCGAAAAGTTAAACATAGAAAATGGCACAAATTGCCAATTAAAGGCGATGCTTGCCGTAAAAATAGTTTAAGTTACGGCGAATATGGCTTGAAAGCTACTACTAGCTCTTGGATTACAGCTCGTCAAATTGAATCAGCCAGAAGAGCCATGACACGTTTTGTACAGCGTGGCGGAAAAATTTGGATACGCGTTTTTCCAGATAGACCAATTACTCTAAAGGGTGGAGAAGTCAGAATGGGTGGCGGCAAAGGAAGTGTTGACCACTATGTATCAGAAGTCAAAGCTGGAACCGTTATGTTTGAGATCGAAGGTGTAGCTGAACAGCAAGCTCGTGAAGCTATGCGTTTAGCAGCTCATAAATTACCAGTTAAAACAAGATTTGTTAGCAAAGATTAAAATATATGAAAGATAATTTAAAAGAATTAAAAGCCAAAAGCGCAACAGAATTAAATGCAATTCTAGCCGAACAACGGGAATTACTCCGCGAATTACGTTTTAAAGATGCTAATAAGCAATTACGTAATATCCGTCAAATCAGAGTTGTGAAGAAAAAAATAGCTAATGTTCTAACAATATTAAAGCAACAAACAAATGACCAAGGAAAACAATAAAATTGAAAAGAAATTAGAAGGTATTGTGGTTTCTGATAAAATGGATAAAACTATTGTGGTTCGAATAGATAGTGTTCGTATGCATAAAAAATACCAGAAAAGATATCAAATTAGCCGAAAATTTAAAGTACATGATGCTAAGAACCAATACAAAGTAGGAGATAAAGTCGTTTTTGTTGAATGCCGGCCAATTAGTAAAGATAAAAAATGGAGAGTAATTTATAGTTAAAATATTATGATTCAATTAAGAAGTATTTTAAAAGTAGCTGATAACACCGGAGCAAAAAGAGTCGCCTGTATTAGAGTATTAGGTGGTTATCAAAAAAGATATGCTCGAATTGGCGATATTATTACTTTATCAGTTAAAGAAGCTGCACCGCATTCAATGGTACAAAAAGGCCAAGTTCTACATGCTGTGGTAGTACGCACTCGCAAAGAAACGCGTCGTAAAGATGGAAGCTATATTCGTTTCGGCGATAATGCTGTAGTTATTATTGATAAGAAAAATAAAGAACCAAAAGGAACACGCGTATTTGGTCCTATCCCTCGAGAAATTAAAAATTTAGGTTTTAATAAAATTGCTTCGCTAGCACCAGAAGTATTGTAGAGAAAGAATATTATTCTATCTGTACAAATAATATAAATAATATGATAAAGATTCAAAAAGGCGATAACGTGAAAATCGTAGCCGGAAAAGATAAAGGAAAAAAAGGTAAAGTATTACAAATTTTTCCATCCGAACAAAGATTAGTTGTTGAAGGGTGTAATAAAATGGTAAAGCATTTAAAAGCTAAAAAACAGCGCGAAAAAGGCCAACGAATTGAATTTGATGCTCCATTAAATGTTTCTAATGTGCAATTGATTTGTTCCAAATGCAACAAGCTTACCAGAATTGGTTTTAAAAAATTAGAAAATAATAAAAAAGTTAGAACTTGCAGTAAATGTAAGGAAACTATATAAATTTATGAACAGACTAAAAGAGAAATACAACAAAGAAATTAAGGCCGAATTAAAAAAAGACCTTGGTTTAAAAAATGATTTATCCATCCCGCGCATTGAAAAAATTGTGATAAATGTTGGTATGGGAAAAATAATTTCCGATTCTCAATTTAAAGACACGGTAGTAAATACATTAATGCGTATCACAGGGCAGAAGCCATTAATTACTAAAGTGAAAAAGTCTATTTCTAATTTTAAAATTAGAGCTGGTATGGAAATTGGCGCTAAAGTAACTTTGCGCGGTGAAAGAATGTATGCTTTTCTGGATAAATTAATCAATGTAGCTTTACCCAGAGTAAGAGATTTTAGAGGTTTATCAAAAAAAGCCGTGGATCAAAAAGGCAATATGAATATTGGCTTCAAAGAATATTTTGTTTTTCCGGAAATTAAATCAGATGAAGTAGAAAAATTACATGGCTTAGAAGTTGCTATTGTCACTAATGCTAAAAGCAGTGAGGCTGGTATAAAATTATTAGAAAAAATTGGCATTCCTTTTAAAGCCACTGATCAAGATAAAAAATAACGATTTAAAATAATATGGCAAAACAATCAAAAATAGCAAAAGCAAATCGCACTCCTAAATTTAGCACTCGAAAAGAAAATCGTTGTTGGCGTTGTGGCCGTAATCACGGTTACATGAGAGATTTTAATTTATGTCGCATTTGTTTTAGAGAGCTTGCTGATAAAGGAGAAATTCCAGGAATCAAAAGAGCTAGCTGGTAAATAAAATAATTTAAGCATTAAGATAATAATAAATTACAATATGACAGATCCAATTGCAGATATGCTAACTAGAATAAGAAATGCTCAGGCCGTGAGAAAAGAATCGGTAATCTTACCTTATTCAAAATTAAAATACAGTCTAGCAAATATTTTATCAAAAAACGGTTATGTTTCAGGTTCGGAAAAAATTGAAAATGGCACCCGACCCGTATTAAAGATAAAATTAAAATACATTAACCGTCAGCCTCTAATTAATTCTCTCAAGAGAGTTAGTAAGCCAGGGCGTCGTGTCTATTTGAAAAAACGAGATTTGCCATATGTTGTTAATAATTTTGGTATGGCGGTTATTTCCACATCACACGGATTAATGACTAATAAAGAAGCGCGTCAGAAAAATTTAGGTGGGGAAGTGCTTTGTGAAATATATTAATTAAAATAAGTTTAAAGTAATATGTCTAGAATCGGCAAAAAACCAATTAACATACCTGAAAAAGTTAGTGTAGAAATTGCACCTAACCAAATTAAAATTAAGGGTCCCAAGGGAGAATTAACTCAATTTATTCATCCAGATATTATGGTAAAACAAGTGGATAATGAATTAATTGTCGACGCAAATAACAAAGACATCAAACAGGGGCGAGCTTTATGGGGAACATTTGCTTCAATTATCAATAATATGGTTATTGGCGTTACCCAAGGATTTTCAAAATCTTTAGAAATTAATGGCGTTGGTTTTGGTTGGGAAATGCAAGGAAATAAATTGAATTTAAAAGTCGGTTTTTCACATCCAGTAGTATTTGAAATGCCAAAAGGCATTGAAGGTAAAACTGACAAAAACACTTTAACCATTACTGGCATCGATAAACAATTAGTCGGAGCTATCGCAGCGGAAATTAGAAAAATCAAAAAACCCGAACCATACAAAGGTAAGGGTATTAAATATTCAGATGAAATTATTAGAAGAAAGGCCGGTAAACAAGCTTCCAGCGCAAGTTAGTAAACCATTTAATTATAAAATTTATGAATAAAAATATTTTAAAGAAGCAACAAGCAGTCAGAAGACAACGTCGCATTCGATCAAAAATTTGCGGTACTTCTGTTAAGCCAAGATTAACAGTGTTTCGTAGCTCAAAGCATATTTCCTGTCAATTGATAGATGACATTAACAGCACAACATTAGCTCAGGCTAATGACAAAGAAATTACGGGAACAAAAATTGAAAGAGCTAAAGCTGTCGGCGCCACTATTGCTGCTGTAGCTAAAACAAAAAAAATTGAAAAGGTTGTTTTTGATAAAGGCAGTTATCGCTATCATGGTCGAGTTAAAGAATTGGCCGATGCTGCTCGGCAAAATGGTTTAGTATTTTAATTTATTATTTGATTTTTTAATATGGTGTATCAAAAAAAAGGAAAAAAGAAACAAGCCAAACAGCCAACTGATGATTTTGAACAGAAGATTGTTGATCTAGCGCGCGTGACCAGAGTAATGGCTGGCGGTAAAAGAATGCGTTTTCGAGCCGCTGTTGTAATTGGAGATAAAAAAGGACAAGTTGGTATTGGTATCGCCAAAGGAGCAGACGTTGCTTTAGCAGTAGAAAAAGCTGTTAAAAGAGCACATAAAAATATCATTACTGTAAAAATGCACAACGAAACCATTCCGCATGAAGTGCTGATGAAAGTGTCAAGTGCTGTAGTATTGTTGAAGCCGGCTCGAATGGGAAGAGGTGTAATCGCCGGTGGCCCAGTACGTATGGTTATTGAAATTGCTGGCATTAAAAATATTGTAGCTAAAATGAAAGGCTCAAAAAATAAGATTAATAATATCAGAGCGGTAATAAAAGCATTATCTAGCTTACAAAGTCGCGAAGAATTAAAAAAGAAATTAGAATCAAACTAAAATATATGCTTACTCTTACAAATTTAAAACCCAAACCTAGAAAAACAAAGCGTCGTGTTGGTCGTGGTAATGCTTCCGGCAGAGGAACATATTCAAGCCGAGGGTTAAAAGGTCAAAAATCTCGTTCTGGCGGAAAAGGTGGTTTAAAATTAATGGGTCTAAAACAAACTTTCAAAAAAATTCCTAAAGTTAAAGGTTTTAAAAGTTTAAACGATAAATTATTGATTATCAATTTAAAAGATCTAGAAACTACATATAAAGATGGTCAAAAGGTTAAACTAGAAGGTTATAAAGTATTAGGTTCTGGAAAATTATCAAAAAAATTAATTGTATGCGCTTCGGCATTTTCTAAAGTTGCGTCTGAAGCTATTACAAAAGCCGGGGGAGAAACTAAAACATGTGGGAAAAAATAAGACGAATTTGGAAGCTTAACGACTTAAGATATAATATTCTTTTTGTTCTAAGTTTATTAATTTTGTTCAGATTTGCAGCTCATATTCCGATTCCCGGAGTAGATGTTGCCAATTTAAGAAATTTTTTCGATAGCAACCAAGTGCTTGGTATGTTGAATTTATTTACAGGTGGTGCTATGGAAAATTTCTCTATTGTAATGCTTGGCGTAGGTCCATATATTACAGCTTCTATTATTTTTCAGTTATTAACTAGTATTATTCCACAACTCGAAGAACTTTCCAAAGAACCAGAAGGATACAAAAAAATCAATCAATACACCAGATATTTAACAGTGCCATTAGCGGCTGTTCAATCATTTGCAACTATTACTGTTTTACAGCGAACTGGGCAGGGTATTGTTGGCGATTTGAATATTATTCAGTGGGTGACTGCTGTTGCTATGATTACCGGCGGTGCTGTATTTTTAATGTGGATTGGTGAAATGATCACTGAAAAAAATGTTGGTAATGGTATTTCATTATTAATCTTTGCTGGTATCGTATCGCGTGTGCCAACAGCTATCCAACAAATCATAGCAACTTTTGATCCTTCGAGATTACCAATGCTAATTGCATTTTTAGTGGTTGCAGTTATTACCATTGTTGGAATCGTTATTATATCTGAAGCACAAAGAAATATTCCAGTTTCCTATGCCAGACAAATTAGAGGCAATAAAGTTTATGGTGGTATGACCAGTCATTTACCGTTACGTGTAAATCAAGCCGGTGTAATACCGATTATCTTTGCGATTGCCTTTGTATTGTTTCCACCACTCATTGCTCAGTTTGTAATGGGCTATACCAGTGGATTCATGACGAGTATTTGTCAGTTCGTAATTCAATTATTTAATAATCAGCTATTTTACGGTGTAGCATATTTTTCTTTAGTTTTTGCATTTACTTATTTTTATACAGCTGTAATATTTCATCCTGAACAGATTGCAGAAAATTTACAAAAACAAGGCGGTTTTATTCCCGGCATCAGACCCGGCAAATTAACGGCCGAATATTTAGGAAAAGTTTCTAATCACATTTTATTGGCCGGTGCAGCTTTTTTAGGCATAATCGCTATTTTACCGTTAATCATTAAAGCTATTGGTGGAAATAGTTTTGCATCTTTAGCTATTGGTGGCACTTCATTATTAATCGTTGTATCAGTGGCTATTGAAACCGTAAAATCTATCGATTCGCAATTGACGGTTAGAGATTACGAAAATTTTTAATCCGCCGATACAATTAAAACCTTGAGCGATGCTGAGTAAATTTCCGAAGGAAATTTGTATCTAAGCATTGTATCGAAAGGTTTGGTTAAAAAAATATGACTTCATATAAAATTTTACTTTTTGGTCCACAGGGTTCAGGCAAAGGAACACAGGGTGAAAAATTAGCCGAGTATCTAAATATCCCATTAATTGTAACCGGGAATATTTTTCGTAGTAATATAAAGGAGAAAACCGAGCTGGGGAAAAAAGCACAAACTTTTATTAATAAAGGTGAGCTTGTACCAGACAGTCTCACTATTGAAATGATTGCTGATCGCTTAAATCAAAGCGATTGTGTGAACGGATTTATTTTAGATGGTTTCCCGCGAAATATAACACAGGCGCGGGCATTAGAGGAAATTGTTAAAATTTCGCATGTTTTGCTAATTGGTATTAACGACAAAGAATCTATTCGCCGCATTGGTGGTCGAAGAGCGTGTTTAAATTGCGGTATGACTTACCACAAAGCATATAAAGCCCCTAAACGTGAAGGAATTTGTGATGGTTGTGGCAACGAGCTGGCCCAGCGCGCTGACGATACCAAAGAAGCTTTAGAAATTAGACTAGCAATTTATCATAAAGAGTCTGAACCAATTTTAGACAAATATGAACAAATGGGTTTACTTCATAGAGTAAATGGGCTACCATCAATTAATGAAGTCTGGGAAAATGTAAAAGAAATTTTTTCTTAACATGATTACATATAAAAATAAAATAGAAATTGAGAAAATGCGGGAAGGCGGAAAAATTCTCGCTTTTGTTTTGAGTGAATTAGAGAAAATGGCAAAACCGGGCATTTCTTTATTGGCATTAGAAAAACACGCTGACACATTAATTAATTTGCATAAAGCTATGCCATCGTTTAAAGGATATAGAGATTATCCGGCAATTTTATGCACATCTTTAAATGAAGAAGTGGTGCACTGTATTCCTAATAAAAGAATTTTATGCGAAGGAGATATTATTAGTATCGATTGTGGAATAAAATATAAGAATTTTTTTACCGATAGTGCACTGACCGTAGCGGTGGGTGATATTTCAGAACAAGCGCAGAAATTATTAATAGCCACCCAGCAATCTTTATATGCCGGTATAAACCAGGTTAAACCCGCTAATACAGTAGGGGATATTGGCTTCGCTGTTCAGCAATATGCTGAAACGCGCGGTTTTAGTGTTGTTCGGACATTAGTTGGGCACGGAGTTGGTTACGGGGTGCATGAAGATCCGCGGATTCCAAATTATGGTAAAATAAAAACCGGAGCTGAATTAAAACCAGGCATGGCAATTTGCATTGAACCCATGGTTAATATTGGAGGCGCAGAAGTAGAATTTAGTGATGATGGCTGGCGAGTGACAACAAAAGATAAATCATTATCAGCTCATTTTGAACATACGATCGTGGTTACAAATAATGGTTACGAAATATTAACTAAAAGAGAAAATGAAATAATATGAAATATTTAGGATTAGATTATGGTAAAGCCAGGGTAGGCATGGCTATCGGTACTGATGAAACTAAAGTTGCTGTGGGTAAAGGTATTTTAGAAGGATTAACGCAGAATAAATTAATCACTAAAATTAAAGCCATTGTGAACATTGAAGGCATGGATCGTATAATTGTTGGTCTGCCGCTAAGTATGGATGGCCAGGAAAACGACATGAGTAAAGAAGTAAAATTATTTGTGGAAAAATTACGCGGTCACCTGGAAATACCAGTGCAAACTTTTGATGAAAGATTAACTTCACAAATGGCTGATAATTTATTACGCGAAGTTAAAGGCGTCAAAAAACAAGATCAAGTAGCGGCCCAGATTATATTACAAAATTATTTAGATCAACAAGCCAAATAACGTAGGCTTATGATAAAATATTTAATTCCATTTATATTTGCATTTGCACTTAGTTATGTTTTTACTTTTTTTGTAAAGAAGTTTGCTTTGCAGAATAAAATTGTTGATGACCCCACAACTCGGCCAGACAGAAAACAACAGACAAGGCCAATTCCGTTATTAGGCGGTTTGGCTATTTTTTTAAGTTTTAATATTGTGGTTCTGCTTTCTAGTAAATGGCTGCTGGGCGGATATATGTTGAGTAAATATTTAATTGGCATTTTTATAGCTGGTTTAATTTTGATGATTGGCGGATATTTAGATGACAAATACGATCTTTCGGCAAAAAAACAAATTGTTTTTCCGTTTTTAGCTGGTTTAATTATTATTGCCAGTGGTATCGGTATTACTTATATTACAAATCCTTTGGGAGGAATTTTTTATTTTAATTCATTAGATTTTACTTTATTTAAAATTAACGATCTGCCATATAAAATAACATTGCTAGCTGACGTATTTACTTTGTTTTGGTTAATGGGCATGTCGTACACTACTAAAATATTAGATGGTTTAGATGGTTTAGTATCTGGCTTAACCGTAATTGGGTCGTTTATTATTTTTTGCTTAAGCTTAAGCCAAGAAGTGGCTCAGCCCGAGACCGCAATTCTGGCGATTATCTTAACCGGTGCTTGCCTGGGTTTTTTAATGTTTAATTTTAATCCAGCAAAAATTTATTTAGGTGAAGGCGGGTCATTGTATGCTGGTTTTATGTTAGGAGTACTGGCTATTATATCGGGCGGGAAGATTGCGACCGCGCTTTTAATAATGGGTATTCCAATTTTAGACTTAATTTGGGTAATTATTCGCAGGCTATTTAGAGAAAAAAAATCTCCTTTTAAAACTTCTGATCGCAAACATCTTCATTATCAATTGCTTGATATCGGCTTTTCCCATAGACAAGCCGTATTATTTTTATACTTTCTAACAGCTGTTTTTGGCGTCTCCTCGTTATTTTTACAAGGTATAGGTAAATTATTGGCTTTAATGATTTTGGCCATAGTCATGGCAATTTTAGGCGGAGTAGTAGTAGTAAAGTATAGACAAAATCGAAAAAATTTGGTATAATACATATAGAAATTAGTTCATATTTTAATTTATAATGGCAAAAAGATAGTGCTTACAAAAGCGCATCTTGACGAAAATCCATAAATTATATAATATATATTCCGTTGTCCCTTACTTAGCACAGGGGACATGAGTATTAATAAATATCAATTAAAGTAATATAATCTATGCTAGCAGTAATAAAAACCGGCGGAAAACAGTATAAAGTTCAAGCCAAAGATAAAATTCGTGTGGAAAAATTAAACGCTGAAAAAGGGCAGACTGTTGAGTTTGACCAGGTTTTATTAGTTGGCGATGATAACAAAATAAAAGTTGGCACTCCGGTTGTAGAAGGCGCTAAAGTAACCGCTACCGTAATTCGCCAGGGTCGAACCAAGAAAGTAGCCGTGGTAAAATATAAAAATAAAACTCGCTACAGCCGAAACGTCGGCCATCGTCAATGTTTTACAGAGCTTGAAATACAATCAATCGCTTAATAGAAAATATTTATATTTATAACCCACGGGCCTAAAGTCCGGGGTTATTTTTTTTATTAATAAAGCCCCGCCCTTTATGGGCGTGGGCGAGTATAATAATTATATAGTTTTATATTTCTTTTCGTTCTTGAATTGCATTCGATAGCGTTACCTCATCAGCGTATTCAATGTCTGAGCCCATGGGTAAACCTCGCGCTAGGCGAGTAATTTTAATATTTAATGGTTTAAGTTCACGCATTAAATACATGGCCGTGGTTTCACTTTCCATATTAGCATCGAAAGCTAAAATAATTTCTTGGATATTGTTATTTTTAATTCTCTGAAGCAGTTCTTTAAATTTAAGTTGATCTAAATTAATGCCATCTATTTCATTAATCGTTCCATTTAGTACATGGTAGAGGCCTTGATACTCACTAGTTTTTTCCAAAGCAATAATATCCGGGCTTTCCGCAACTACACAAATAATACTTCTATCTCGGCTGGCGTCAGCACATATTCGACAAGGGGATTGTTCGGAGAAATTTTGACATTCAGAGCAAATTCTAACTTCGGTTTTTAATTTGTCTAGAGCCCTAATAAATTCATTAATGTTTTGCTTGGGTTGTTTAAGTAAATAAAAAATAAAGCGCTCTGATGTTTTAGAACCGATACCCGGCAAGCGGTTGAACTGTTCAATTAAATTTTGAATCGCATTTGGAAAGGGCATAGTAATGGCTAGTTAAGATGGTTACTAATAATTACATTCCTAAGCTTGATAAATCAGGCATGTCTATTTCACCAGCGCGCATTTTTTTCATCATGGTTTTTTGCACGGCCGAATGAGCGTTGTCGAACAAATCTTTAATACCATCTTCTAGCTTTCTTTTTTTATCAACCGATAAAAGTTCTGGATCCACATAAATAGACTGTACTTTTTGATTACCATCCATGGTTAATTTTAATCTACCCGATAAAGCCTCAGCTTCAATGGTTTCAGCCGCTAAACTATGTTGCATTTGTTTGGCTTGGCTTCTTAAATCTTTAAATTGTTTTAATTTGTTGAACATATTTTTTATATTTTATTAATTATTAGAAGGTGTCAAAACTTGGTGGCGGAGTATCTTCGAAATTTCGGCCTTTATCTAAATTTTTAAAGCTAGCTTTTTCAATATCAAAGAATAATTCAGCTTGACCGGTTGGACCATTTCTGTGTTTGGCGATAATAATATCAGCAATGTTTTTACGATCCGAATCTTTTTTGTAATAATCTTCACGATAAACAAACATTACCACATCAGCATCTTGCTCAATAGATCCGGACTCTCTTAAATGAGATAGTTTAGGAATAGGAGGGTTAGACATTTCTACGGCGCGCGATAATTGCGACAGTGCCAGTACTGGAATGTTTAGTTCACGCGCTATACCTTTTAAAGCACGCGAAATTTCCGCAATCACTTGCACGCGGTTATCAGCGTTAGCGGCTGGACCTTCCATGAATTGCAACCAATCGATCCCGATCAAACCAAGGCCATGCTCAATTTGTAAACGGCGTGCTTTGGTACGGATTTCCATAATGTTTGTCATGGCAGTGTCGTCGATAAAGATCGGCGCTTCCGATAGCACACCCATGGCCTGGCCGATGCGGGGGAAATCGTCGTTATCAGGTGAATCGGAAAGTTTACCGGTACGCATTTTCCATAAATCAACATTGGCTTCAGCACAAAGAAGTCTGTCGACTAATTGATCTTTACTCATTTCCAGTGAAAATATTCCTACTGGGATTTTTTCCCGAGTGGCTACATGGCGGGCAATATCGAGAGCTAAAGAAGTTTTACCCATGGATGGGCGAGCGGCTAGAATTACCAGATCAGATTTTTGCAAACCACCCAGTTTATTATCTAAGGTTTTAAAGCCGGTCGGCACACCGCGTAATTTTCCAGCTTCTTTATGAATCTCGTCAATTCTATCAAAAGCAGAAGTTAAAACACTAGAAAGAGGAACAAAATTTTGACGTAAATATTTTTGTGAAACTTTGAAAAGTGCTTGTTCGGCTTGGTCTAATAAATCGTCAACTTCATCGGTTTCTTTATATCCAAAACTTAAAATTTCACTGGCCGCCCCGATCAACCGTCGCAAAGTAGCTTTCTTCTGAACAATTGAAGAATAATTTAAAATATTAGTGGCCGTGGGGACGCTGTTGGTTAGAGAGATTAAATAACTCCGGCTACCAATAACATCGAGCTGGCCTTTGTCTTCCAGCCGACTAACCACGCTTAACAAATCGATAGGCTCTCGTTTAGAATAAATATCTTGAATGGCTTCATAAATTAAAGAGTGTTTGTCGCTGTAAAAATCTTCGGGACGCAAAGAATCTGCTACTTTGATAATGGCATCTTTATCGATAATCAGTGAGCCCAAAACAGCCTGTTCAGCTTCCAAGTTATGCGGGGCGATTTTATCTATTTTTTGGTTTAAATCGTTCATAAATAAAAGTATAATCGGTTTGTTAATATTACATTTTTTTCCGGGTTTTAACAAGATTATATTAGGTTGATTTTGCACATGCTTTTCCCCAAAAAAGTGTATATCTTGATATTTACGTTTTAATCTATAAATATGCTATAATATGACGTATGAATAAAAATAAATTGCTAATAATAGTGTTTGTTTGCGGAGCCGTGGTAATGGTACTAGAGCTTACGGGTTCGCGAATATTAGCCCCTTATGTGGGTACTTCTTTACCGGTTTGGTCGGCTTTAATGGGGGTGATTTTGGGTGCGCTCAGCTTGGGGTATTATTTTGGTGGGCGATTGGCTGATAAAGAGCCAAATTTAAACGTTTTAGCTCGAATTATTTTACTTAGTGCGGTAAATATCATGGTTTTAGGGTTAATTAAAAACCCAGTAACTGCCTTGGCTGCAAATTCAGGAGTGGTATGGGGCTCAATAACTGCTTGTTTAATTTTGTTTGCTCCACCGAGCATGCTACTTGGCATGGTATCGCCGTATACTATTAAGCTAAAATTAGAAAATATTCATCAGACTGGCAATGTGGCTGGAAATCTTTATGCTTTTTCTACACTTGGCAGCATCTTCGGAACTTTTCTTGCTGGCTTGGGTTTAATCCCATATATAAAAATAACTAATATCGTTTTTGGTATGAGCGCGGTTTTATTTGTACTTTTTTTATTTATAGTAGATTTTAAAATAGCCAAGAAAAATTTATATTTTGGTTTACTTTTTTTGCTTTGGCCCGGCATGGTTTTTATGGAACAAAATTCAAATTATATTGTAGATGGCAACACGGCTTATTCAGCAATAAAAGTTTATGATTATGTTGATATTGGAAATCACATTGTACGTGGATTAGATTTAAATCAGGAATTCAGTTCAGCAATTTATTTAGATTCAGACGAAATGGTTTATGAATATTCAAAATATTATCGCTTGGATAATGTTTTTACTCCAAAAATTGACAGCGCATTACTGCTTGGTGGTGGTGCTTATACATTGGCGAAAGATTTTTTGCAAAGAAATGAAGCCGGTAAAATAGATGTAGTTGAAATAGATCCGGTAGTGACTGATATTGCCAAAAAATATTTTAATTTACAAGATGATCCCAGATTAAAATCATACAACGAGGATGCCCGGACTTTTGTTAATCGCGCTACGCAAAAATACGATGCAGTTTATGTAGATGTTTTTCGGTCGCGGTTTTATGTGCCGTGGCACGTGACCACTAAAGAAACGTTTACTAATATTAATCGTATTTTAAACGACTCTGGAGTTGTGATTATAAACGCCAATAATTCTTTAAGCGGTAAAGGTTCAAAATTTGTTTGGTCTGAATATAAAACTTTACAGTCTATTTTTCCACAAGTTTTTGTTTTCGGGATTAATAAAGAACACCCCGAGGCCATGCAAAATGTAATTATCGTGGCTGTAAAAAGCAGTCAGATTTTTAACACATCAATCCAAAAAAAGTTTTCAAATTTTGAAGCAGCTAAATATTTAGATAATTTATATAATCCGCTTCCGGAAGATTTGGATTCGGCAATAATTCTAACCGACGATTACGCGCCCGTAGATTATTTTAATTTAGAAACAATTTAATAGCGTCTCTATAAGTTATAAATAAACTGTCTAAAGACACATTTCTATTTTTTCTTAACAAAGTCTCTAATTTCTCTTAGAAGCAATGCTTCCTCAGTCGGTTTATTTGGTTTTGCTTTTTCTTTTTTTCTAAACTTATTAATCTGCTTAACTACAATAAATATTGCAAAAGAAATTATTAGAAAGTTGATCACGGAGTTGATAAATAAGCCATAATTTAGAGTTATAGCCTCGGTGGTTTCAGTGGCTTTTTTAAGTGTTATGGTTAAATTAGAAAAATCTATACCTCCTAATATTGCTCCAATTGGAGGCATAATAACGTCTGTAACGAGCGAGCTCACGATTTTACCAAAAGCGGCTCCGATAATGATACCAACGGCCATGTCAATCATGTTTCCTTTTATAGCAAATTCTTTAAATTCTTTAAACATATTTTCGATTATTAGTATTAAGATTGATTATGTAATAATAAATAAATTATTATTTATAATATGTCTATATCTTACCAGATTCAAACAATTATATACAGGCGGAAAGTAGAAATAAAAAAAGCGCCTATAATGACGCTTCAATATTGGTGGGGTGTACGGGAATCGAACCTGTGACCTTCTCCTTAAAAGGGAGCTGCTCTACCAGCTGAGCTAACACCCCGTTTAAATAATCAACGGAATTTAGACCGTAATTATAAACGGGAAAAATGAAATTAAAATGGCCTTTCTAAGACCGAGGTTATTGTATATAATAAATGAATAATTGTCAATATTTTTCCACAGGTAAAATATGATTAATTTTATTAATATTTCAAAATAGATAAAACTATAAATAGATAGTTATTTAATGGTGAAATAATATGAATAATAATAAAATAGCTTTCTATACTTTGGGTTGTCGGCTTAATCAAGCCGAAACCGATAAGTACCAAGATGAATTAGAAAAACACGGTTTTTTTGTTGTTATTTTTAAACAAATCTTTAATATTGCAGTTGTTAATACTTGTGCAGTAACGCATAAGGCTGACCGTGAAGGTCGGCAGGCTATACGGCAATTAAAGAAGAAATGTCCGCATGCAAAAATTATCATGACCGGCTGTTCAGACTTTAAAATGCCGGAAATTGATTTTTACATTAAAAACAAAGAAAATTTTGTTGGGGAATTTATAAAAATATTCGGTGCTTCTGATAAAACATCGTATGCAACGTCTTTACAAAATAGGTATAGTCGAACTCGCTCGAACATAAAAATTCAAACCGGTTGCGATAATCATTGTACGTATTGTCTAACGACTATAAGGCGAGGAAAGTCGCGTAGTTTTTCACCCATCGCGATCATTAATGAAATTAAACAAAAAGAAAAACAAGGCTACAAAGAAGTAGTATTAACCGGTGTTAATATCGGGCAGTATAAATATAAAAATGAAGACACAAATACGTATTTGCGCCTGCCAGAATTAATTCAACAAATATTAAACCAAACAAAAATTAAGCGTATCAGGCTGTCTTCAATTAATCCGGATTTTGTTTATAAAAATAATAAATTTAAAAATTTATTTTTAAATCCACGGCTTTGTCGTCATTTGCATTTGTCTTTACAATCCGGCTCGGAAAAAATATTAAAAAGCATGAATCGTAATTATACGGCTAAACAGTATTTACTTATTATTAAAGATTATTATAAAGTTTATCCGGATTTTGGATTTACTACTGATGTGATTGTTGGCTTTCCATCTGAAACTGATCAGGATTTTCAGGATTCTCTAGATTTAGTTAAGGCATGCAAATTTTTAAAAATTCATATTTTTAGATACTCCATTAGAGAAGGTACACCCGCAGCTATTATGAAAGATCAAGTTGATGAAAAAATAAAAAAACAGCGAGCACAACAATTACAAAAAGTGAACCAAAATTTGCAGGATGAATTTAAAAAGAAAATGAAAGGCCAGAAGTTAAAGGTTTTATTTGAAGTCAAAAAAGGAGATTATTGGTGCGGACATGCTGGTAATTTTTTTTCAGTTAAATATAAATCCAAACAAAATTTAGAAAATAAAATTTCAAGCATTATTGTAAGATGTTTTAATCTATAATTTAAATTAGCTTAGGCATTGAATTATTTGCTAATATCACTATTTTTTGGTATAAATAAGGCATTATGGTACTGTTAACAAAAAGAAAAAAATTAAAAAGCAATGCTTCATATTTTATAAAAAAAGGAAGTGTAGGCGTTCTTTTAATTCACGGCTTTACCAGTACAGCCAGCGCTTTAGCTGGTGCCATCGACATTTTAACTGAAAATAATTATACGATATCAGCGCCGATTTTACCGGGTCACGGCACCAATCCTGATGATTTGTTAAGAATTAAGCACGAAGACTGGCTAGAAGAATCTGAAAAAGCGTTATTTGAGCTGTCTAAGCATGTAAAAAAAATTTATATTGCCGGTTTTTCATTAGGTGGAAACATCGCTTTTTATTTGACTGCTAAATATCCTCAAAAAGTGGCCGGCATCATTACTTTCGGCGCACCGATTTTTTATCGTCGCCACATGATAATGCGAGTTCTGCTTCCAATTCTTCGCCCTTTTAAAAAATATGCTAAAAAAAGAACTCTTGAAAATAAATTTTTAAGAGATTATTATTATAAATACGGATCGTATCGAGTTATTCCGCTTAAAAGTATGTATGAAATGTTAAAGCTTTTGAATTTGTCCAGAAAGCTTTTACGAAAAATTAAAAAACCGATTTTAATTATTCAATCATTTTTTGATCAAACTGTTAACAGCCGCAGCGCCGAAATTATTTATAATGCCGTAGGAACTCACTTAAATAAGAAAGAGCTTTTTTTCATCGAAGATAAGCTCCATGTTTCTATTTATGGCGAGCATCGCGAGGTTATTTTTAATGAAGTATTAAATTTTTTAAAAAAATATTCTAAATAAATTTTATTATGTCTAACAACAAAGCAAACATTAAAAATATAATTAATGATTTTGGAAAAACCATTTCTTGTAATCAAGCCATTAATTTAATAAAGGATTTTTCTCAAGATGAAAAAGACGAAGTAATGCAATACATATATTCTGAGCAACAAAATTTTTGGCATGAGTACGCTAACTTCTATACTTACTTTTTTCCTAAACTGCCATTTGTGCCCGAGCATATTGATCATTTTGTTGGAGTGATTAACCCACAACCGAATGAAACCATAATTGACCTGGGCAGTGGTTACGGACGCATCATTAAAAAAATTATTGATGAGCAACCACGAGTAAAAAAAGTAATCGGTCTGGAATACGCCAAAGGAATGTTGTTGCAAGCGAGGGAAGTGCTGGGCGAAAAAGCTGATACTGATCAGGTTCATTTAATTTATCACGATGTGGTCAAGACTTTTCCGATATCAGATAACACGGCCGATAAAGTTTATTCTAATTGGGGTATTACTTATTGTACACGCGAGGATTTAGAAAAAAAGGTGCTCCCTGAAATTAAACGGGTATTAAAACCGGGCGGGAAGTTGATTATCGCTTCGCTGCATGCCAAATCAGACATGCCGTCATTACGGAAGAAAATGAGTTTTTTAAATGTTTTAAAAATTCTTGGCGTTGTTAGAAAAGCTATTTCTTTTGGTAAAGAAATAAAATTATTTTTTCCAAATTATACGGTTGAAGAATTAAATAATGTAATTAGCCAAAATGGGTTTAAGATAATAAGAAAAGAAATGACGCTGTTTAATAATTCCATAACTATCGTGGCCGAAAAATTATGATAATCAGTTTGATATTATTAGTCTTAACAGTTATTGGTCTTTATATAACCACGGTTATTTTTTTAAACAATAAAACCAATCCAGTAAACGTTTCTTTTAGCTTCATCACTCTTTCGGCGTCGATTTGGCCGTTTGCAATTTTCATGTTTCGTATGTCTACTACTGTTAGTGAAGCATTATTTTGGGATCGTATAATATATCTTGGCGGTTCTATTTTTCCCTGTGCTTTTTTATTTTTTTCAAAAATTTTTCCAAATTATAAAAATAAAGTAAGCCCGATAATAAAGAATATTATTTTCTTAAGTTTTATTATTATCGCACTCAGTTTATTTATGGGTAATAGTTTTATTGATAAAATTTTATTAAATAATTTTGGTAATGGTGTAAATTTGAGTTTAGCTTATTATATTTGGTCGGTGTGGTTTGGTGTATTTATTGCTTGGGGATTTATTAATTTATTAAGAAATTATAAAAATTCTGATCGATTAGGTAAGATGCAATTAGTATATATTTTGTTGGCGATTGGCATACCGGCATCATTGGCTTTACCATTTAATGTGATTATGCCCATGTTTGGGAATTACTCGTATATTTGGGTCGGGCCCATATTTATTTTAATCATGATACTGATTGTAGCTTATGCCATTACTCATTATCGTTTAATGGATATTCGTTTGCTGTTAAAAAATACTTTAGTTTATGTGGTGGCTCTTAATATAGTTTTAATTGCTGGTATGGTGATGGTGTATATTGCAAATAATTTTTTAAAATTAATATTGCCCGACGTAATTGCGGAAATATTAATTTTAATTATTACGGTGGCAAGTTTTCAACCGGTTCGAAATTTTGTTAAAAAAATTGCTGATGTTTATTTATATAATCATATTTATTCATATCAAGAAGCTTTACGCAGATTAAGTTCTGAAACCACAAAAATTATTGAACTGGAAGAGCTGGCCGATGTAATTATAGACACCTTGATGAAAAGCATTGGTTTAAATCGTGCCGGCATGATTCTTATCAGTCAGCATCACCCTGACGCGTCGGCCCAAGTTTATAATGTTTCAAACAATATCGGCTTTGATTCTTTGAGTGGGGAAGCGCTTTTGAAAAATGATTTTTTAACTAATTATTTTAATAATAATCGAAAAGCTTTAGTATACGAAGAAATCACTTTAATGTTGCGCGATGAAAATAACCACGAGCCAAAACAAGCGTTTCATGATTTACGGCAATATTTAAAAAAAATACAGGCTGAAGTATGTTTACCGTTATTTTTACAAAAAAAATTATTAGGAATAATTATTTTAGGAAATAAAATTTCCAATGAAGCATATACGCAGGAAGATATAGAATTATTAGAAGCATTATCGAATCAATCTTCAGTAGCTATATCTAATGCGGTTTTATATCAGCAAGTAAAAGATGCTCAGGAAAAACTGGAAAACTTTAATAAATCATTGCAAAAAGAAGTTAATGATGCCACTTTAGAATTGCGATCAAAAAATAAAGAGTTGGAAGGTTTGTTAAAGATGAAATCGGAATTTTTAACTGTGGCTTCGCATCAGTTGCGAACTCCCACCAGTATTGTCCGAGGCATGCTTTCTATGTTAAGCGAAGAAGAAGAAAATTTAACACCCGCGCAAAGAAAAGAATTTATTGATCAAGCTTATGCAAGTATAAATAGATTAGAGAGAATAGTTCATGAAATGTTAAGCGCTTCAGAATTAGAAGGCGGCCCATTATCCGTAACTACTGAATCTATCGATTTATACACTATTACTAAAAATTCTGCACAACTTAAAAAATCAGCGGCCAATAAAAAGAATTTACAGCTTACTTTTTTTGAGCCCAAACAAGAACTGCCACGTGTTTTAGGCAGTAAACATAAAATAGAAGACATCGTTGATAATTTAATTGATAATGCCATTAATTATTCGCTGGCTGGAGAAATTAAAGTTATGCTAGGTACCGAGAATAATTATGTTTGGTTAAAAGTTATTGATGAAGGCATTGGTCTTACAACTGAAGATGAAAAAGTGTTATTTGAAAGGTTTAAACGGGGTGAAAAAGCTGTCCGACTTTATCCGAATGGATCGGGCTTGGGATTGTTTATTGCCAAAGGAGTTTTGGAGTCACTGGGCGGAAAGATAGAAGTAATTAGTGGTGGCAAAGGCAGGGGCTCAACTTTTATAATTTATTTACCTATAGCAAAATAATAATAATATGATAAAAAAAAATCGAAGTTTAAAAATAATTTTTCAAGAGCTAATGGATTTATTAGTGAAAGCATTTGGTTCTTTAGGGTTGGCTATCGTAATACTAGCGGGGTTAGTTCTAGTATATGTTTTGTTTTTAGCAATTTTTATTAAAGGTACACTAAGTGCTTGGTTTTAGCCAGTTGCAATTAATACGAAAAATTGTTAAAATATAAGTAATATGCCAGATAAAAAACAATGTTTTTTTAATCTTTCAGTAAAGGATACATTAAAATATTTTAGTATAGATCATACTGGTCTAGATGAATCTGAGGCAAAGAATAAATTGTCTCTTTTTGGTTTAAATAAACTACCGGAAGAAAAGCCTACATCAGCTTTTACTATTCTAATAGCTCAGTTTAAAAGTGTATTAATATATATATTATTAATTGCGGCGGTAATAAATTTTGCATTGGTTTGTCATGAACATGGCAACATTACTTTTTATCCACAATTACAAGCTGATACTTACATAATTCTATTGGCAGTATTAGTAAATGTTATAGTTGGTTATGTTCAGGAAGGTAAAGCTCAGAAGTCTTTACAAGCTTTAAAACAAATTATTTCTCTTCAAGCACGTATTATTAGAAACGGTAAGGAGCGAGTAATCAACGCTTTGGAATTAGTTCCGGGAGATATTATTATTGTTCAGACAGGGGATAAAATTCCAGCTGACGCTAGGTTAATTGAAGCTATAGATCTAGAAATAAATGAAGCCGCATTAACAGGCGAGAGCGAGCCAGTCAAAAAAATTACTGATAAATTAGAATTGGAATTAGGTATTGGCGACCGAATTAATATGATGTTTACCGGCACCACGGTTACAAAAGGTGAAGGAAAAGCAATTATTACCGCTACAGGTGCGCAAACAGGGATTGGTCATATTGCCAAATTAATTAAAGAAACCAAAGACGAAGAAACGCCATTACAACAAAAATTGGATCAGTTTTCTAAAAAAATTGGCGTGCTAATAATTTTTATTGCTTTGTTATTAGTAATTGTTGGCTATTTGCAGGGCGATCCGTTTATTGAAATATTTACCGTGGCCGTGGCCGTGGCAGTTTCGGCGCTGCCGGAAGGGCTGGCAGTTTCTGTAACCGTAATATTAGCGCTTGGCATGCAACGAATATTAAAGCAAAAAGCATTAGTAAGAAAATTAGTTTCAGCCGAAACACTTGGTTCAACCACTGTAATTTGTACAGATAAGACCGGTACTTTAACTGAAGGAAAAATGCAAGTTACACAAATTGTCACTTGGGATAATGATTTTAACGTAGCTTGTCTAAAAGAGAAAGATTGTCGTGATAAGAAAAATGAAGAATTAATGTTTGCTTTGCACGCTGGTTTATTATGCAATGATGCCAGAATCGACAATATTGACGACGATATTAATGAGTGGGTTATTTCTGGAAACCTTACGGAAAAAGCATTAGTAATGGCCGCTGTTCAAGCTGGTTTAAACTATCAAAAAGAGAAAAAAAATAACATTCGTTTAGATGCTGTACCTTTTGATTCGACCATTAAATATATGGCAACCTTACATGAGTGTGATGAAAAAAATAATATTATTTATTTTAAAGGCGCGCCGGAAAAAGTTTTGGAGAGGTCGCAAAATTTAAGAATTGGTAATGCTGAAGAATTATTTGATGTCGAGAAGAAGAATAAATTTCAACAAGAATTTATTAATTTGAGCAATCAAGGGTTACGGGTTATCGGCATCGCTTATAAAAAAGTTTCTAAAAAAACTGTTAATCTAAAAAGTGAAAGCTTAGATGATTTAACTTTTATCGGATACATTGGTATTAAAGATCCCTTACGAACAACATCAAAAGAAACAGTTAGATTATGTCAGAACGCTGGTATTAAAGTTGTCATGATAACGGGCGATCATAAACTAACGGCACGGGCTATTGCTAAAGATTTAAAAATGCCATCTCATACCGACAATATTATTGAAGGTAGTGATTTAGATAAAATGACAGACGAGCAATTGGTTAAATGCGTGCAAAAGATATCAGTTTATGCTCGCGTTTCACCTGAACATAAGCTAAGAATTGTAAAAGCGTGGCAAAAAAAAGGCGAAGTAGTGGCTATGACCGGTGATGGCATTAATGACTCACCGGCTTTAAAAGCGGCTGATATTGGAGTGGTTTTGGGTTCGGGTACACAAGTAGCCAAAGAAACCGCTGACATGGTTATTCTAGATGATCATTTTAAATCTATTGTTGGAGCCGTAGAGGAAGGTAGAGGAATATTTGATAATATAAAGAAAACAGTTTTATATTTAATTTCCGATAGTTTTTCAGAGGTAATATTAGTATTGGGAAGTATGTTGTTTAATTTACCTATTCCGATGACTGCTGCTCAGATTTTATGGATTAATTTAGTTAACGATACATTGCCCAGTTTGGCATTGACTCAGGAACCTCGAGAGTTAGAAGTTATGCAAGAGTCCCCTCGAGGACGTAAAGGTCAAATTTTAGATCGCGAAATAAAAACGTTAATTTTTGTTATTAGCGGAATAACCGGAGTTGCCGGTATAATCTTATTTTATATATATTACAAATTAAGTGGTGATATAATATTAGCTCGAACAGTTGTTTTTGCAGCTGGCGCAACTGATTCTTTATTATATATTTTTAGCGTTAGAACTATGAGGCGCTCAATTTTTAAATATAATTTATTTATTAATAAATATTTAGTTGGTGCAGTATTTGTAAGCTTTTTATTTTTATTAGCCGCAATTTACATTCCTTTTTTACAAGAAATTGTTAAAACAAAACCTTTAGAAATATTTGATTGGATTGTTGTTCTAATGCTGAGTTTTTTTGTTGTATTTTTTATTGAATTAATAAAATATTTATTTTTAAAAAAGAAACGAGTTTAATTTATAAAATAAGATTAATAATAAATTTTTATGGCTAAAATATTATTGATAGTGGCTAATGACGGTTTTAATGAAGATGAATATTTCATTACTAAAGAAATACTAGAAAGTAATAGTATCCAGGTTGTTACTGGTGCGCTTGAGGCTGGTGGGGCTAGTGGCACTAATGGCCGATCAACTAATGTTGATGTTGTAGTTAGCGATTTATTAGAATATACTGAAAATGTAGAAGAATATGATGGCGTGGTTTTTGTGGGCGGATCATCCATGGCCCAAATTACTGATGATGAAAGATTTTATAAATTAGCTATTAATTTTAATCAATATCACAAATTAATTTCAGCAATTTGTATTGCACCTGTAATTCTGGCAAAAGCTAATTTGCTCCGTGGAAAAAAAGCTACAGTTTTTGCAGATGAACAGGCTATTAATGATTTGGTTGCAAACGGCGCAGAATATACGGACCAAGAAGTGATTATCGATGGTGACATTATTACCGCCAATGGTCCCAAAGCAGCTTATAAATTTGGCTCTGCTATAGTAAAGGCATTACTAAATAAAGATTAATCAATTAAATAAAATTTATGTCATTTAGAACTTATTTATTATTTGCAATATTATTGCTTGTTGTTTTTAGCGCAGCTGTACTTGGTATAAAACAAAAAGTAAGTCCGGAAAAAACATTAGTTCAAGGGATAGAAACAACTGAAGCTCTAGAAAAACAAATTCAAGATAACATGGATAACATGGCCAGCCAGATAGTCGCGACAGATGCTAATACTGTAGCCAGTAGTGCCAATACCAATGTAAGCAATAATGAAATTTTTTCAGAACAAAAACAACAAGTGGCCGATAAATTTGGTTTAAATAATTATCCGGGCGTACTGTTAGAGAAAAAGATTTTTTCTATTGCTGATACGAATTTATCATCAGCTCTATTATCAACAACCGATTCGGAAACAGCGGTACTCATATACTATAAAGATCAAATGGGGGAGGATGTTAAAGAAATTAAAAATTTAGCTGGTGAAAACGCAGATCAAATAGAAACTAGTTTAATATTATTTTCAGCTGATGGCGGACAGGGTGAACTTAGTGTAAAAATATGGCCTGATATTGATTTAGAAAAAACTTACATAAATCTAACAATAAATAACGATTTTTTGGATCCAAAAAATGTAGTCAGCGAGCCTGAAAATGTGCATTAAAGGCTTTATATATAATAATAGATAAAAGCCCCGCCCTTTATGGGCGCGGGCTTTTGAAACCGAATTAAAACAATAAAAATTAGCTAGTTTGAGCAAAAATTCTCTTTCCACAAAGAGGCTTGACTTTTATTTAATTAATGATAAAATGTTGCGGCTCTTGAAAAATAGATAATGTTCAATATGTTGCTGGTAAGTGTGAACGAAGTGACTACCCCTCCTGGTCGCATCTAGTAGCATAAAGGATGTTTTTGGGATAACCAAAAACTTGTCCGCTTATCAGCGGCATATTGAACATTAAAAAAAGCCTTTGAAGGCCTATTTGTAAAAATTGTCGGTTTAATTTTTCCTCCTAAACCGTGCGAGAATAACAAATACGGCTCCGAGTGCTTTTTTTGCATAAAGACCCATTATTAATTTAGTGGGTCTTTCTCGTTTAATTGAAATTGTTCATGGCTTTTTGCACTCCTTTTACAATTGCCAATTCAACTGCTTCGATAACAGCAATTAATACATGATTAAGAGAGTTTTTTTCTGAAGATGTAAATTTACTTAAAACAAAATCGGCCGTATCAACATTTGATGTATCCTCATTTTTAATACCAATTCGAAAGCGAACAAAATTTTGAGAATTTAAATTAGCAATAATAGATTTGATGCCATTGTGCCCACCGGCTGATCCGTTAGTTCGAATACGTAGTTTTCCAAAAGGCAGATCTTTATCATCGTAAATTACATAAATATTTTTTGGTTCTATTTTGTAATAAGCAGCTACTTGGCTCACGGCTTGACCCGAATTATTCATATATGATTGCGGTTTTAGAAAAATTACATTATTATCTTTATAAATCAAAGCGTTATATTTTTTAACTATTTTAAAATTTTGACATAATTTATCTAAAACCATAAAACCAATATTATGGCGAGTGTTTTGATATTTTGTGCCCGGATTTCCCAAGCCGACGATTAAGCGCATATTATTTTGAAACTACTATTTTGATTGGAACACCTAAAAATTCATATTTTTCGCGAAGAGTTTTTTCCAGTATTTTTACAATGGCCGGCGGTACATTTTTTGGAGTGGGAGTAACTAATTTAAAAATATGAGGACTGGTTTTTACTTGCTCTAACCATTTAAGTTTTAATGGTGATTTTTCTTGACCAAATGTTAGTACTTGGTGCTGTTTGGGTTGTAAGCGATAAGTAAGATTATCAAGTAATATTTTTAATTCTTGCGCGGGAATTTTTTTCTGACCATAATTATAAACTTCTAAAGCGAGGTCTAAAATTTTTCGAACTCGCTGACCAGTTAAAGCCGAAGTGAATACCATAGGCACCCAACGTACGAAGGGAATTTTGGCATCAAAATATTTAGTATATTCATTTATAGTGGCCTCATCTTTATCTGGTATTAAGTCCCATTTATTAATTACTATGATTAAATTTTTATCATAGTTCATAGCTAATTGGACAAGCGCTAAATCTTGGGCGGTAACGGTTTTTTGCGCTTCCAGCACCAAAATAGTGATGTCGGCTTTTTCCATATAACGAATTGTACTACCGATACCTTCTTTTTCTATTTTACCTAACAGTTTATTTGACCATTGACCAACTTTACTTTTACGTCGCAATCCGGCAGTGTCTACCAGTGTAAAGTTTGTGTCTTTATAGAAAAAATCAATGTCATTTACATCACGAGTGGTATGAGCAATATCAGAAGTAATAACTCTTTCTTCTCCTAAAATAGCGTTGATTAATGAAGATTTTCCAACATTTGGTCGACCAATAATGGCAAGTTTAATATTTAGGAATTTTTTGTCAGACGTCTTTTTTTTCTGAGTTGGTAAGTTAGATGTAATTAGATCCAGCAAATCTCCGGTTTGAGCGCCGTTAATGGCTGAAAATTTTGCGATGTTTGAAAAATTTAAACGAAAAAAATCAGGATCAATAGCGTTTTGTTTTTTACGGTTATCAATTTTGTTTATTCCCAAGATAACCGGCTTTTTAGTTTTATACAATAATTTTGCCATGGTTTTATCCTGGGGCATAAGCGGGGCAGTGCCGTCAACAATAAATAAAATTAAATCGGCCTGATTGATAGCTAATTTTACTTGTTTTTGAATTTCCTGGCCGAGTTGATCTTGTTTAGCCGTGTCTAGCCCTCCTGTATCAACTAAAGTAAACTCTTTGTCTAGCCAATAGATATTGGCAAAATTGCGATCACGAGTGGTGTTGACTAAAGACGAAACTATGGCTTTGTGCGTTTCTGATAAACGATTAAATAAAGTGGATTTACCAGCGTTGGTTCGGCCTACAATGGCAACCTGCGGAATTTTTTTACCCATAAAAAGAGTTTAGTTATTTGAGCTTGTATCGTCTTGGTCTTGACCAAGCACTATAATAAAATCAATGTCACTTGTATCTATTTCATTATCAGGATAATCGGTTTCTAAATCTTGGGGTTCGGAAATAGTGACATGATATTTTTCCGCTAGTTTTAAGTTTGTTTGTGGGTTACTTTGAGTTAGGTCATATATGGCCGTGGTTTTGGATATGGCTGTCGGTGCGTTAGCTACACTGTTTATTGTGTATCCGGCATCTTGAAGTGTTTGTGAAGTTCGTCCGGCAAGCCCTTCAATTTTAGTACCGTTTAAAACCATAATATTGGCTTTTTCCATCGCAGTTTTTTGTTTCGTAGTTTCTTCGGCTTTATCATCTATGGCTTGGGCAAAAACATTGCTTACTACTTTTTGGATTTCACTAAATTTATAATCACCGATAACCGGAGTAAGCGTGTAATTATAGCCACCGGTTAATAATCCACTATTTTCATCGATTACTAAATTTATAATATTGTCACGGTTAAAATTTTCAGCCATTAAACCAAGTTTGGCCATTTCCCAAAGTTCCAGGTTAGTTTTTAAATGATTGCCCAGATCGCTTATAATTTTAGTGATTTTAACCGGATTAGCTAAAGTTGAGGTGGCGAACATTTTTTTCTGAAAAGCTTCAATAATTTTTTGTTGGCGGCGGGCGCGAGCAAAGTCTGATCCTTCATAATACTCGCTGTCCGGAGCAGAGTAGGCGATTTTACGAATGCGTGCAAACATTAATGCTTGTTCACCGGTCATTTCAGCCCCACCTTTGTAAAAGCGGTAAATACAATAAGGGCCATCGCCGGTAGAATATAATACAGGCCCACCGTCAGCGCCATCGCAAGTTCCACCACAATCAGCAATATGATAATAGCCATTGAAACGGTTTGGGACATCGACTGTTACACCACCAATATCGTTAATCATTTTAATAAAACCGGCAAAGTCTAATAATAGATAATAATTTATGTATAATCCAGTAACATCATTTATTTTTTCTTTTACTAAATCCATTCCCCCAAGTTCGTATGCATAATTAATTTTACGACCTTCCAGTGCGCCGGTTTTTGCATTTTTAATAATCACAGCTAAATCGCGTGGCAAAGAAATAAAAGCCACTTGGTTAGTAGAAGGTTTGATGGAAGCAATCATGATAGTATCAGTTAGCAAACCGCCATCATGTTGTGCTCCGCCCATGCCTAAAAGTAAGATATTGACTTGATCCTCTGCTTCACCGTCGAGAGGTTTATTATTGTCGGTAATTAATAATTGTAGCTGTTCATACAAAGAGGTATCGCCTTGGCTATCGATTAAATTATTTAAAGCTCCGGAAAAAAAGTTATAAATTAAAACACCGCCAAGCAGTAAAAGTAAAAAAATAATTAAAAAAATAATTTTTTTTCTGGATTTTTTTGGTTTTTGAATTATTTCCGTAGTTTCAACAATGAGTTTTGGTTCTGCAAGTGGTAATGTTTTTGGTTTGCTTTTTTTCTTAGAAACAATAATTGGCTCTTCTTCGATAGTTGTTCCATTTTCTTCAATTTCATCCTTTGCAACCTCGCTGTCTGATTCGTCTGGTTCAATATCATCATTTGCCATTGTTTTTTGGCTAGTTTTGGCCTTGGCTGGTATGTTTTTTTGTTCGCTTTCGTCAGTTGATTTCACGGTTTTTTTACGACGAGTAGCTTTTTTAGGTGTGCGACTAGAAGCTTTTTTTATAGTAGTTGTTGTTTTTTCTTCAGGTTTTTCTTCCTGATTTTGAATTTCTAAATTTTCGTTTTCCATGGGGCTAATTATAATATAAATTACAACTCTTGACAAATGAATGAAAATTAGACATTTTATAGTCAATTTGCTATGATTAAATCAGCTAAAATATTTAAAATACACAATATGCCTAAAAATAAAAAAAGAGTATTACTAGTGGAGGACGAAGGCTCCTTGGTAAATATCTTAAGAGAAAATTTAATTGAAGAAGGATTCGATGTATTAGTAGCTATTCAAGGTGAAGAAGCTTTACAAAAAATAACTGATGAACATCCGGATTTGGTTTTATTAGACATAATTTTACCTCGTTTAGATGGCTTTGTTTTTCTAAAAAGAGTAAAAAATGACCCAGAGTTAAAAAGTATTCCGATTATTGTGTTATCAAATTTGGGCCAAGATGGTGATGTTGCTAAAGGTAAAGAATTAGGTGCTAGTGATTATTTAGTTAAAGCTAATCATCCAATCAGTTCGGTAATTGCTACAGTAAAGAAATTTATTTAAAAATATTTTACTCTACCAATTACTTACATTAATTTCCTATATATAGGTAATTTTAATTTTTATAGTTTTGCATCATTAATAATATTTATATTATGTCAAGAAAAAAATCTTCCGAAACAACGGCCAAGAAAAAAATTGCTAAAAAAATAACCCCTCTCAAATTGTTAAAGGGCATGAAAGATATAATGCCTGAAGAACAGAAATATTGGGATTTTCTTAACGAAAAAATTAAAAAGATTGCTGAAGTTTATGGTTTTGAAAGAATCGATACTCCAATTTTAGAAGCTAGCTCATTATTTATTCGTTCAATTGGGAAAAATACCGATGTTGTCGAAAAGGAAATGTTTGTCTTTACTGACCAGGGTGGAGATAATATTTGTGCTCGTCCAGAAATCACTGCTTCAATTGTTCGAGCTTATAATGAACACGGCATGATTAATCGTCCACAGCCCGTGAAACTTTATTCAGTTGGTCCGGTTTTTCGCCACGACAAACCGCAAGCCGGCAGATACCGACAATTTCACCAGTACAGTTTTGAAGTAATAGGGGATGGAGCTCCAGTAATTGACGCTGAGATTATTTCCTTGCAATATAATTTATTTAAAGATTTTGGTTTGGATTCTTCAATTCAAATAAATAGTGTTGGTTGTAAAGACTGTCGACCGGTTTTTATTCAAGCTTTGCAAGATTATTATCGAACTCGTCGTAAAAATTTATGCGAAAATTGTAAAAAACGCTATGGTAAAAATCCATTGCGCTTATTAGATTGTAAAGAAAAGGTTTGTAAGGAAATGGCCGAAGAAGCTCCACAGATGGTGGATAACTTATGTGATGATTGCCGAACACATTTTGTAAAAGTTTTAGAACATCTTGATGAAGCCGAGATACCTTATACTTTAAATCCTAGAATAGTTCGGGGTTTAGATTATTATATTCGCACTGCTTTTGAATTTTTACCAATTTATAATGGTCAAGAAAAAGACGAAACTCAATCAGCTATTAGTGGCGGTGGTCGTTATGATGGACTAATCCAAATACTTGGAGGCCGGGAAGGAATAGCCGGTACAGGTTTGGCTGGGGGCATGGAACGTATTATCATGGCCATGAAAAATAATGGAGTTGAAGTTTCGGATCAAGATGAAACAGATATTTTTTTAGCTCAAATAGGTGAAAGCGCTCGAAAAAAATCTTTAAAACTTCTTGAAGATTTACGCAAAGCCGGGTTCAATTTAAAAGCTAATTTATCTAAGAGTTCATTATCTAGCCAACTTTCAGTAGCGGCTAAATTCAATGTAAAGTTCACGTTAATTCTAGGCCAAAAGGAAATGACAGATAAAACCATTATCTTAAGAGATATGGCTAGCAACTCTCAAGAAATAATCGATGTCAATAAAATTCAGAAAGAGCTTACCAGACGTTTAGAAAAATTAAAACTAGAACAAGGAAAATAAAAATGACCGATTGCATCTTTTGTAAAATTGTTGCCCACGAAATTCCAGCTAACATTATTTTTGAAAATGAACATATCATGGCGTTTCATGATATTAATCCTAAAGCCCGGGTTCACATTTTAATTATTTCTAAAAAACATATTTGCAGTGTTAACGAAATAACAGAAAAAGATACTCAAATAATCACTGAAGTGTTTTTAAGCGCAAAACAAATAGCTAAAGAACAAAATATTTTAGATAGTGGTTATCGGATAACAGTAAATACTGGTCCGGATAGTGGTCAGGAAGTCGCACATATCCATTGGCATTTAATGGGTGGCGGTAAATTAAAAGACCTCGCTTAGCAGTGTTTGACATATTATGATGTTAGTGTTATATTTTAACTGACTTTTTTGTTTAGTATTATTTAATAATTAATCATCTATAACAAGAGGAGGTGAAAGTATCACGTGGTTCAAGTAAAAAAGAAAAATGGAGAATCTAACGAAGGATTAGTGCGACGGTTTGTTCGAAAAATTCAGTCTAGTGGTAAATTATTGCAAGTAAAAAAGAAACAATTCCAACAACCAAAGCCTAATAAAAGAAAAGTACGCGAACAAGCCATTAGAAAAACCAAGGTCAAAAATGAAAAAGATTTTTTAAGAAAAATTGGTAAATTAGACGACCGGGCTTATGGAAAAGGCGTAAAAATTAAGGTAAAAAAGTAATTTTTTAACTCGATGAGTCTTTTCTCGCAAATAAAACAAGACATGATCAAAGCAATGAAAGAAAAAGATGCCTTGGTTTTGGATACCCTGCGCATGGTATATTCGGCACTTAAAAATGAAGCCATTGATCAAAAGAAGGCTGATATATCAGACCAAGATTGCCATAAAATTTTGGCCAAAGAAGTTAAGAAGAGAAAAGACTCCATCACCGCCTACACGGCCGGTGGGCGAAAAGAATTAGCCGAGAAAGAGCAAAGAGAAATAGATATCATTCAAAAATATTTGCCGGCACAAATGTCGGAACAAGAAATAGAAATTAAAATAAGAGAGATTATTAAACAGAATCAGGGCTTAGCGTTTGGACCGCTCATGGGAAAGGTGATGGGAGTATTAAAAGGAAAAGCCGATGGTCAATTAGTACAAAAAATACTTAAAAATCAAATATCATCATGAAAAATAAAAAAACAGCCATAAAGGCTTCGTATAAGCATTACCTTTTGTTAATGCTGGTTTTTAGTTTAATTACATTACCAGCTTTGGCTGATACGGTTAGAACTGATTTTGGATTATTGCTTGGCGATACTTCACCTCTGGATTTAGCTGTTAACATTATTAATTGGGGTTTAGGTATTTTGGCATTAATTGCCGTGGTTATTATTATCTGGGGTGGCGCGACCTGGTTGTTGTCTGGTGGAAATGAGGAAAAAGTTGAAAAAGCTAAAAAGATTATTATTAATGGTGTTATTGGTTTATTAATAATTTTGGCTTCTTGGGGTATAGCAACGTATTTAGTAAATAAACTAGTCGACATGACTAATCCGGATCAAGGTACTGGTCCGGGAGGGGGCTATTCAACCCGCGGTTCAATAGATTATTTTTACATTGATCATTCAAATCCTGCTAATGGTGATACTGATGTTTCTTTGTGTCATTTAATTGCCGTAACGTTTAATTTACCAGTTAAGCAGGAAACCATTACTAACGATTCATACAAAGTTACTTTAAATAGCGGTTTAAAAAAAGGCGATGGTGAAAATTGTTCATCCGACACGGATTGTTTATCAGCTAATTGCGAAAGTAGTGGCTGTGTCGGTGACCAAGTAGCCGGAACATTTGGGTTTTCCAGTGAGGACGAATCTTATGTAGCAGTCTGGTATCCGCAGGAAGATTATTTGCCCAGCTCTGTTTACAGAGTGGAATTAACCACAGCCATTTATGGTTTGGATGAAACTACAATAGATGAATATTCTCTAAGTGCCAGTGATTCAAAAAGAATATTCAGGTTTGCGACCGGTACTATTACCGATAATATTCCTCCCAAAGTAAACATTGTAGCCCCGGCGCCGTATCCGGCTGATGAAGAAACAGAAGTTTGTCGCCGAACACCGATTCAGGTAAGTTTTTCCGAAAGCTTGGATCCAACTACTGTTAATCATAATAATTTACGGCTGTATGCTTATACAGATAGTGTCGATCCTAATGCTCTAGGCGATGGGGAAAATTTAGACATTAATAGAGTTAGATACACTAGTATTGGCGGAAGCGCTGATGATACTTTTATTACTACTCCAGTAAGTGCTTTGGCCGCTTATTCGGTTTACGGATTAAGCTTATATTCGGGCGCATATGATGCGACCGCTACGTCAGTGCGAACAAATTATCTAGGAGCGGTTCGTGATACTTGCGGTAATCCGTTAAGTGGTGACTTCGACGATGAAATGGAAGGCTCTCCGACTGATGATTTTATTGAAAGTAGTAGCGCCGGTGGCGCTGATTGGGATTATCAATGGAAATTTACTACCGGAAATGTAGAAAATTGTACCCCTACCATTCGCAGTATTTCTTATAATTATCCGGCTTATTATAGCGAAGACAATGATCCTTATGGTCAGGCTGGAAGTGAAGATAGTGATTTAGTAGAAATAAACGGTGATTATTTATATCCTTTTTATGATGCAGATTTTTATTATAATCTTTCGGCTGCTGGAATGAATTGTTTTGATCAACAATATACCCCGTTGACTAGTTGTTTTGTAGGAAACAGTGGCGCTCAGCAGGTAACGCTTAGAGTACCGGTTGGTTCGCGTAGTGGACGGGTGAGTATTGAAAATGAAAATGGCCAAGATTCTTCAGATGATAGAGTGCAGATCGTTTCGCCATATATTCGAAGTTTATCACCAAGCCAGGGTCCGGCTGAACAATTTGTAACTCTTAAAGGTGAAAATTTTGGTGATTATAATCCTGCTATTACCGGAAGCACTAAAGGTGTGGTTTATTTTGGATATTATGATGATGCCGGTGTGTTTAATCGCATTACAGCTGAAACACCGTGTGCTGATGGTTGGGATAATGATGAAATAATCGTTAAAGTTCCGAGTGATTTTGATGTGGCTGATTTTCCGTTAATTCAGATACAAACAGTATCTTCTAAATATTCAAATCAGCGTGGATTTACCATAACTGATGGTCAAGCCGGCCCAGGTATATGTACACTTGATCCGGATTGTTCAGATACGGGTGTTGATGATGTTAACATTATCGGGCAAAGTTTTGGTAGCACTATGGGCAAAGTTTATTTTGCAAACAGTGATGATACTAGCGAAGCTGATATTAACGATTGGGATGTTACATATTCTGGTGATTTAACGATTTATGGTGGATATGATTCAGTCTTGACCGACAGTACTCCGGTTTCAGCTCAAGATGATTATGAAATAACCGCGGCCAGTAAAGATGATGCCGGCGACAATGTTTATAGTAATAGTTTAGATTTTAATATTCCGTGTCAGCAAGCTCCGCGTTTGTTTGGCGCGTATGATTGTAATATTGATAATGATTTAATATATCTGCCGAATCCACATCCCTATGAAGATCAGGCATGTGTTAATAGCACGGTTGTAGTTGCATTTGATTCGGATATGAACGATAGCTCAGTAGCAGACGGAGTTGATATATATAATTGCGGTAGCGGTGATGCCAGCGGCAATTATTTGGCTGAATCTTGCGGCAGCGAAATAACCGGAAGTTGGTCCAGTGAAATGCTTTCTCAAGCATATTTGGGTGGCAGTCCAGATTTTGCATCAGGTTATGAAAGTTTTTCATTTACGCCATCATCAGATTTAATACCTAATACTTGGTATTTGGTTTCAGTAACACAAAATGTCACTAATACTTACGGTATTACTTTAGCTGAAGCTGGTTTATGGCATTTTAAAATTAGAAATGACGCCACGGTTTGTTCAGTAGACAGCGTGCGATTACGTCCGGTCGAACAAACGCAAACCAGATATAATCCAGCACAACCTTACCCTATTAATTATACTGTCACTAATGATGATACCAGCCGTGATTATTATTCATATAAAGCCAGTGCATACAATTCAGATTGCTTTGCCTTAAGCAATGAAACAAATTGGCATTGGATAATCGATAATTATGACGCCGATAACATTGTTAAATTTTCTGATGGCAACACCACCATGGATACTACCTCGGGATATAATAAAGTTTATATGCAGGGTGATGGTAGTGAAAATTTTGGTACGGCTTATGTAAGCGCTGGTGTTTCAGCCGACCCTTACCCTGAAGCAGTGGAAGCTGAAGGAGAGATTACTTATGCTGATAGCTGGGTTCATGATACTAGTTTGTTTGAAGTAGATTTTGGATATTGCACTTCTGATGCTGATTGTCAGATCACGGGTTGCGAAACATCGACTTGCGATTTAACTTCTTCTCATTGTACACCGGTTATAAACGCTGTTTCTCCGGAACCGGTTGGTCGGGGAGGTTGCGTAGCACTTAGCGGTTGTTATTTTGGACCATCACGCTTGGGCTCGGGCACTTGTACTTGTACTGAAACCGATGGTAGCCGTACTTGCCTGGTGAGTGAGGGACATACAACTTGTTTATTATCTTCAACTGTTGGGTGTAGCTTAGAAGCAGATTGTGATTCATCTAACAGTACTTATAGTTTCAGCGGCCATGGGTCAGTAAGTTTTAGCGACAGTGAGGGTGTTTATTTAAATGAAAATCTTTGCCAAGATACATGGTCTAATAATGAAATTATTGTTGAGGTGCCAACTGCTTTATCGGCCGGAAACTATGATATTAATTTAGTTTCATATTACGGTCTTCCCGTTACTCATGAAAATATAAGCGTTCAAAATGATCCCACTCCTTGTTTATGCTTAGCTGAACCAGATAATGGCCAAGAGGGAGACGCTATAAATATTTATGGTACACATTTTGATGTTTTAAATACAGCTACTGATTCTAGCGGTAACGATCAACGCTGGGCCGAGTTTTATAATGGTCGTACTTCAACCGGTATTTGGACGGACTTGTCAGCCACCGACAGTGATACTTATGGATCCGATGCTTGGAAGTTAGAAACTCATGTGGCTCCGAATGCATTAACTAGCGCTACTAATGGTTTACGACTAAGTGATATTAACGGTTTAGTTAGTAATTACACAAATTTTTCCATAAATTGCCGATATAACAGCGATTGTCAGAGCGGTTGTTGTGAAGATCATTTGTGCCAGATGGCTGAACAATGCAATGATTGTGAAAATAAAACCGATTGTTCTTATGACAGTTGTCAGAGTGATTGTATTGCCGGCATGTGCCAACCATATATAAGCTCGATTAGTCCAAATTATGGAAATGTTGGTCAGCCAATTACTGTCAGAGGATGTCATTTTGGTAGCTTTTATCAAAATGGCGGTGTTTCTTCTCCTTATTATTCACGCGTCACTCTAAATGATGTTGAAGCCGAATTTGCTTGTTCCGAAGACGAAACCTGGAATAATGAAGAAATTAAAATAATAGCGCCCGATAATATTTTTACGAGCAGTATGGATTCAGCCGAGGTTAATGTGAGCCAAGTTTATTTTGATAGTAATGACAGTTCATATAAAGAGCAACAAAGTGTGGTTGGCCAAGCATATTGTAAAAATTCCAGTGATAGTTGTAGTAATGAAAGCACTTGCACAGGCGCATGCCAGAGCGTTTGGTATAGCACGGTCTTTAATTTAAGCAATGAATGTGATGGTGTGGATGTGCCAGTGTTATGCAATTTAGATGGTTCAAACGGAACTTATGGAGATGAAGTGGACTTATCAGGATATAATTTTTATGGATCAACCGATGTGGGTGCAGAAAATACTGAATCTTTTTGTACTTGCGATGGGGATTATGATGACAGTTGTAACATTGATGTGGACAGTAGTTCTTGCGATATTAATCATACATATACTTGTTATGCTGATCCGGAAAATGTTAGCGAAATTTGCAGTAGTACATTATCAACTAATCAAGGGTATAATTATTATTTCACTTCGGGTTGCAGTGAAGCCATTTATACATCGCAAAGCAATTGTGAAGATAATAGTGGAACTTGGACAGACATTAATAAATGTCGTTGCATAAATCCGGATGAAGAAACGCAATATTGTTGGATTGAAAATGGAGCGACATCATGCTCGTGGTCGCAGAGTGAAACTTGTTATGTTGACGGTTACGACAGCGCTGATACTGACCCGGCGGTGTGTAATGAAGATTCCAGAAACTACACTGCACTTTATGGAAACATTACTTTTACTAATAATCATAACGGTGAGTACAACTACATAAGTTCTGCAGCATTATTAAGCTATGTACCGGAATTAGCTGAAACCGGAAATGTATATGTTAAAGCCGTGAAAGAAGATGGTACGGTTTGTGGCAGTAATGGTGCAAATTATGATATTACCTGTGATACGTGTTCTGATTGTTCCGATGATTTAATGTGCGATTTATCTACTGGCGAAGGTGAATATGGATTATGCACTTCGTCAACAGCCGGTTTCTGTGCTAATTATCCGGATTCATGTTGTGGTAACACTGGATGCCGGGAGAGTGTGGTTGCTACTTGTGAGTTAGACGCAGAGTGTGTTCCGAGTGACGGTGCCAGTGTTTGTCCCTGTTATCCAGATAATTCACTAGACTCATGCGATGTAGTCGACGGTGCTACTAGTTGTGAAATTGTAGATGGTGGGGTTTGTTATGATCGGCCACTTTTAGATGAAGCATCTTGCGTGCCTACTAATAATGAAATCGGTATTTGTACCAATGCACAACTTAGCATAGTTTTTAATAGTAATATTACAACTAGCGACGCTTATAATAGTGATGATTCTGATTTTGAAGTTAACTATGAAGATTATATTAAATTAATTAAATATGCTGATTATGACGGTAGTTTTAATGATGCAGAGTCATTATTAAGCAGTGTAAGCTTGAGTCAAGATCAAACATTAGTATTGCAACAGAACACTATTTTAGATCCTTTGGCTGAATATGCAGTATTAATTTATAGCTACAATAATACCGGAATAATTGACAGCGATAATTATGTTTCTTTAGGATGTTCGGATGCGCAAGTTGCGGCTGGTATTTGTTCTAATGACGGCAGTATCTGGATAATGCGTTTTACTACTAATGACGAAGCTGGTGGATGCCCGCCTAGTTATATTGATGTCGAAGCTAGTAACCAGGAATTTATTAACTCCGCGTACACTTTTATTTCCAAAGAAGAAGAGCAGAATTTTTTAGCTAATGTTTATTCCGACGGTGAAGATGAAATTCGACGCAGTTCTGATGATCAGGCTATTATATCAATTGATGGCGTATTAGGATGGGATTATCATTGGGATCCATTATTTGATTCTTTAGAAGATCTAGAAGCTGATGCTTGCCCGACCGTGGGCATTATTAAAGGTATTGATTTAGGTACCTGCACCTGTAATTTAGGTGAAACCGAATGCACAGCGGATGAGGAAACTTGCACCATGAATGAGAATGATACTTATTGTTTAGGTGATACTTATAATGAAGCGTGTTATTACGACATCACAACTTGTAGTGAATCAGCTGGGTGCGGTTGTGAATTAAAAGGCGAAACTTGTACGGTTGATGATGGCGAAGATAATTGTGAAACAGCTACTTATGGAACGTGCTATTATTCTAATGCTTGTGATAGTGGAACTTGTGATTGCACATTAGAAGAAGAAGCTTGCACCATAAACAGTGGTGAAACTGAATGCGCTTTAGATGACAGAAACATTGATCTAAATGAAACCAATGCAACTTGTGTTTCGCAAGATGCTGCCGACAGTGATTATGAATGTGAAGTAGATTTTGGGTCGGATTCAGTAGCTTGTGATACTGATAGTGGAATTACTTGCACATTAGACAGCGCATGCGATCAAAATAATGAAAATTATAATGAAGGTGAATTTTTAGAAGATCAAGCCATTCAAACCGCCACAGCCGGATATACTGCCGGAACAGGTTGGATTACAGCAACTATTGAAGGTGATTTAGCTAACCCAGATCATAATTGGAGCGGTGAAATTACAGATTCGCAATTCGTTCGTGTAGTATATTGCGACAGCCGTGATTTTTTAAGCGCTTATGATGATAATTCATATATTTCTTCGGCTCATTCAGGTTGGAGTGGATATAATTTTTCTTTTGCCTATTGCCGGGGTAGCAGTGCTGATAATTTATTACCTGATTATGGTGATACTGATTACATTGTTGCTGAAAATGGCACGGGTAACGATGAGTATTTACGTTATGATTTGTTCAAGAATTCTGATAATGAGGATTTGTTTGCTATTCAAGTATTTGCAAACAGTTTAGATGATAACAGTGCCACGATTTATGATGCTGTTCACCCGGGTTTATGGGGTGAATTGAGGCTGGAAAATTTTAGTAATTATTCCGATACTACTCTTGATGGTTACAAATCAGCTGAAGGAACATATAACACTTTAGTCTCTGTAGCGAATTTATCCGGCTCAACACTCTATCCAAATATTTATTTATTATCTGTAAACAAAGAAGCTGATGCAACTACTCTTGAAGCACTGCGAAGAATAAAAGATTCGTTAGTGTTTAATATCAATTCTGAATTTGCACCGGTTGGCGACGGGGCTTGCCAAGCCATAAAAGAACAATTAGTTCGGGATACTCAAAGAATTACTGATATCGGTTCATTGAATTATTTATTGGCTCGTCATTATTATTTAGATTTAGATCAAGACACAAATAATAATTATCCAAGCGTTGCCGAAGGTAGCTACATTCGTCATTACACCAACTCAACTTGGCCGTCTTGGAATTCTGTATTAAGCAATGCTTTGGGCCAGAGTATCGCCACGGATCCTTATAATTCTTTCTGGAATGAGGCTGAAGAATGCTACGACGAAAGTGGAACCTGCTGGGATCCGATTGAAAATGATTTTTATTGCCCAACCGGCTCGAATGATGATGAAGAGTCATATACCTATCAATATATAGGAAACAGTGATGGGAGTAATTATGATATATACGCTAATTTAGAGCTTAATGGAACTGATTACCCATGGTCGTGGTCAAATTATAGTGGCAATCCATGTTCCTCGGTGTCGCAATATTCCAGTCAGGGTTGCACCTGCTTTAATTATCAGATGCAATCTAGCGCTATGACTAATTTTTACTACGGTACATGTGATACTGTTTCATCTAATACGTGTAGTGATAGTGGCTTTAATACTGGCACTGGGTGCACAAGTGATGCTGATTGCCAGATAGTTCAATAAAAAATTATGCCGGAGGAAATTAACAATCAGCCGAATAGTGTTGAAGTGGACGATATTTTTTCCAGTGTTGTTTCGGGTCCTGTTAGGCTAACTGCCACGCCAGTAAATAATATTAGTCCGGAACCGGCACCGTTTGTTATAACCGATGAAGTTTATAAAAAAGTTAATGCTAGAAAACGGATCAAATTTTTTATTATTTTTATAATAATTGCTATTGTGGCTCTTGGTGGAGCGTGTGGATATAGCTATATAATAAAAAGCCAAACAAATGAAAATAGTAATCAGCCAACCACGGTTTTAGAAGATGAAGGGCTTGAAACAGTATCTAACAACACTAATACAGTTTCAGAGATTGTAGATGAAGAAATAGACAACGCTCAAACCATTAACATTGTTGAGCCAGTTATGTATATAGACACTGACCACGATGGCTTGTCTGATGAAATGGAAGGGAAGTATAAAACGGCCGTAAACAGTCCGGATACCGACGCTGATGGTTTAACTGACCGTGAAGAAGTAAAGGTGTATTTAACAGATCCATTAAATCCCGATACTGACGGCGATGGTTATGCAGACGGTCATGAAGTAAAAAGTGGGTACAACCCGCGCGGTGAAGGTTATTTGATAGATTTTAAAAAAGAATTAGATAAAAAATTAAATAGATAATATTATGATAAACGAGAAACAGCATTCTAATGCTCATCCTATGGGGCAGTCTGTTGGACCAGTAGAAATACATACTATGCCGGAAAAATTTATTGCCACAAAAGCACCTGTTATTGATCAAAAAACCGGTCAGCCGAGTGTGGCGCATGGTTCAAAAGCCAGCTGGATAATAATAGCGGTCATTATTGTAGCGGTGGTGGCTATTTTAGGTGGTGCCGGGTATTTAATTTATTCAAATATACCTTCCGGAACTGATGCTATTGTATCTAATGAGAACAGTAATGAAAATACAAACCAGCAAGCAAACAGCAATGAAAACAGCAATACAAATAACGAGGATAGTACTAACAAAAATAGCAATAAAAATACAAATACAAATTCTAACGATAATGTAAATAAAAACAACTCTAAAGTAAATTCAAATACTAACACAAACACTAATAACAATAATAACACTAACACAAACACTAACGAAAATACAAATACTGCAAGTGAACCAAAAACCACTAAAAAAGTAGTGATTGCTCAGGATAAAGACATTGATGGATTAAGCGTGGCTGAAGAAAAAATTTATGGAACTAAGGTTGATAAGCCCGACACAGACGCCGATGGTTATAAAGATGGTTCAGAAATTATTAATGGTTATAACCCGGCCGGCGCTGGAACAATTACCGACAGTAATTTAGCTAAAACTTATAAAAATAATACATCTGAATATGGTTATACAATTATTTATCCGGCCAACTGGATTGCGGAGATAATCAAGGAGGGTGGTGGTACATTAATATTTACACCGGATGATGTAGAAAATGCCGGCGAATTTATTGAAGTGGCTATCGAAAAAAATTCTTATGGATTCAGCGCGATAGATTGGTATTTGGATCAAAATAAGGATTTCAGTGTTAATGATGTAGAACAGATTGAAGTTAATGGAATAGAAGGCATGCTCACGGTAAATGGCACGACTGCTTATTTTGCCGACAGTAATTACATTTATGTTGTGAGTTATAGCTATGGTAATAAAACAGAAGTAAATTTTATGTCTACATTCACCATGATGTATAAAAGTTTTAAAATAACCAAACCAAAAAAAATTAGTACCGATATAAACGCCAATAGTAATGATAATACCAACATTAATTAAATCTGTATCTGCTCCGGCAGTGAATGAGAAAAATATTTTTGAAGTAGTAAGTTTAGTAAATAAAAATAATCCAGAGAAAGGCCAAAGAGAAATAAACATAATTATTGTTAGTGATCGAGAAATTAGAAAAATAAACAGAATTTATCGTCACAAGGATAAAATAACCGATGTGTTATCGTTTATCTACACTAAAGAAGTGGGGGAGATATATATTGCCTATAATCGAGCCTGTCGACAAGCCAAAGAAAAGAAAATCAGTGTCAGAAAAGAGGTTAATATTTTATTAATTCATGGTTTATTCCATATATTAGGGTATGATCACGTAAAAAACAGCGATGCTGAAAAAATGATTATTAAAGAACAGCAAATATTATGCCGCTTAGTTTAAAAAGATTACAAAGAAGCTTTAAATATGCCATGCATGGCTTAGTTTATGTTTTTAAAAACGAACAAAATTTTCGCATTCAACTAACAATCGGTTTGGTTGTGATTTTAGCTATTTTATTTTTTAAAGTTCAAGCTTGGCAGGCCATTGTTTTACTAATGTTAATTACTTTGGTTTTAGTTCTGGAATTAATCAATACAATTTTTGAAAGAATTATTGATATTTTGAAACCACGCATCCATTCTTATGTTGAAATAATTAAAGATATCATGGCAGCCGCAGTTTTAATTGCAAGTTTTGGCGCAACCGTGATCGCGCTTCTAATATTTTTACCGTACTTCCTAGCATTATTTTAAAATTTGTATTATAATAAATTTATTATAATTTGATATGGCAAAAGAACAGATAATAACCGGTTTAGACATTGGTTCCACCACAATTCGTGTGGCTGTGGGCCAACGATCAGCACAAGATAACGAAGTGCATATTATTGGCGCGGCTGAACATCCAGCTGAAGGTATTAGTAAAGGAGTTGTCACTAGCATTGAAGATGCTATTTCTTCTATTTCCAGTGCTTTAGAAAAAGTTGAAAGAATGACAGGTATGCCCGTAGAAGAAGCTTATATCAGCATTAACGGTTCACACGTTATTTCTCAAGAAAGCCATGGCGTAGTAGCTGTATCTAAAGCCGACGGTGAAATTAAAGAAGACGATGTCGCCAGAGTTATCGAAGCCGCTCAAACTGTTGCCACTCCGCCTAATTACGAAATTCTACACGTTATCCCACGAGAATTTACTGTCGATAATCAACGTGGTATCAAAGATCCAGTTGGCATGACCGGTATTAAATTAGAAGTTTACGCTCAAATAATATTAGGTCTTAGTTCACAAATTAAAAATCTTACCAAGTGTATTTATCGTACTGGTGTAGACATTCAAGATTTAGTAGTCGGCTGTTTAGCCGCTTCGGAAAGCGTTTTATCGCGTCGTCAAAAGGAATTAGGGACATGTCTTATTAACTTTGGCGGTCTAACCACCGGCATTATGGTTTTTGAAGAGGGTGATGTTATTTATACAAAAATATTACCGGTCGGCGCAGGTCATATCACTAACGACATTGCTATTGGTTTACGTACTAGTGTTGAAATCGCCGAAGCCATAAAAACCGAATATGGCACAACAGTTAGTGAAGATGTCAGTAAAAGAGAAATGATAAACTTAGCCGATATTGATAGCCAAGAAGAAGGATTGGTTTCTAAAAAGGAGGTAGCGGAAATAATCGAAGCGCGAGTAGAAGAAATTTTCTCCATGATTAATAAAGAATTAAAAAATATTGATAAAGCTGGAATGTTACCAGCTGGAATTGTAATTACCGGTGGCGGTGCCAAATTAAACGGTATTGTGGAAACTGCTAAAAAGCAATTTAGTTTGCCAGCTTGTTGCGGTGTTCCAAAAGATTTTAAAACTGCTATTGAAAAAATAAATGATCCGGTTTTTGCTACAGCTGTTGGGTTAGTGCTTTGGGGCGCTAATTTATCAAATGTTCGTCGCGGTGGAATTAGCATGCCAAAATTTTCCTCTGTCACTAATGTAACCGGAAAAATGAAAAAGTGGGTAAAATCTTTATTACCTTAATTATATTTGTTATTTATAATTATTCATAACTTTCGATTTGTTCGAGAGTTTTTTAGCTGTATAAAATATGTATGCAAGAAGCTTGACGCAAAATGCGATTTTAGTTATTATTAATGCATTATAAAAAAATAAAAATATAATCATTAAAAAATGTGTTCATCACATATTGATAGCTAATAATTATGAATAAAAACATTAAAAAAGCTAACTCAAAATATATGGAAATAAAACCAGACATTGAAACATTCGCTAAAATAAGAGTAATCGGCGTCGGCGGTTCAGGCGGATCAGCTGTTTCTCGAATGATTAACTCGGGTTTTCGAGGCGTGGATTTTGTAGTAATAAATACTGATGCGCAGGCGTTACAACACAACCCGGCAAATAAAAAAGTTCATATTGGAAAAGTTACTACTCGTGGCCTGGGGGCTGGTATGGATCCGGAAGTTGGCCGAAAAGCGGCTGAAGAAAATCAAGAAGAATTAACCGAAATGTTAAAAGGTTCAGATATGGTGTTTATTACTTGTGGTTTAGGTGGCGGAACTGGTAGTGGCGCATCGGCGCTTATTGCTGATTTGGCTCGTGAAGCCGGTGCTTTAACAGTGGCTGTGGTTACGAAACCGTTTGCTTTTGAAGGCGCACAACGAAGAGCTATTGCTGAATCAGCGCTGGGTGAACTGGCTAATAAAGTTGATACTATCATTACTATCCCTAATGATCGTTTATTACAAATCATTGATAAAAAAACATCTCTACTAGATGCTTTTAAGACCGTAGATGATGTTCTTAATCAGGGCGTACGGGGAATTTCAGATTTAATCACTGTTCCGGGTTTAATTAATGTAGATTTTGCGGATGTAAAATCGGTTATGCAGGATGCTGGTTCTGCCTTAATGGGTATTGGAATCGCTAGTGGTGAAAATAGAGCCGTTGAAGCCGCCAAAGCCGCTATCGATAGCCCCCTTCTTGAAATGTCTATTGATGGCGCTAAAGGTATATTATTTACAATTACCGGCGGAGAAAATTTAGGCATGCACGAAGTAAATGAAGCCGCCAGAGTAATCACTGAAACTGCTGATCCTAATGCTAAAATTATTTTTGGTTCTATTGTTGACGAAAACATGAAAGATGAAGTTAAAATAACAGTTGTGGCTACCGGGTTTGGTGACCAACCACGCACTGTTAAAAAAATTCAAACTGCTCGGCCGACTCCTTTTTCCAGTACTGCTTATAAAGAAGAAAAAGAAGAAGAGCCCGAGCCAAAGCCTTCATTTAAATCGCGAAATATTATGGAGCAAACACCGGTACAGAATAATGCCGAAGAAGATGATCTGGAAGTCCCGGCCTTTATACGAAAAAAAATGATGTAATTAAAATTAAAAAATCACCTCTCGCAGATGATTTTTTTATAACAAATGCAAATTCGACATCAGCAAATAATTATTCTTTTCGTCATAGTGCTAAGTTTATTCTGGCATGTTAATTTTATATCGGCACAAGAAATAAAGGTTGTTGATAACCCTTTAACATTAATGACTTTTAATATTAGGGTTAACACAGCAAAAGACACAGGGGATAGAGCTTGGGAAAACAGGCGAGATAAAGTTATTAATCAGATAAAAAAAGCCGACATCATTGGTTTGCAGGAAGTGTCTTATACGCAGTTAAGTTATTTATTAGATCATTTAGATGGCTATGCTTATGTAGGAGAAGGACGCAGTGGTGGAAATTTGGGTGAGTTTAATCCAATTTTCTATAAAACAAGCAAATACACTGTTTTAGAGTCAAATACATTTTGGCTCTCGCATGGCCGCATACCACGCATTGTCACCTGGGCAAAATTTCAAAATGGGGCAGATGAATTTTATATTTTCAATACCCATTTAAGTAAAAGTAATACCAGCCGTAATAACAGTGTGAAAAAAATTATTAAAAAAGTTAATAAATTGTCTTCGAATACATTGGCGTTTTTGATGGGCGATTTTAATTCTAAACCTAGCAGCAAAACTTATAGCTTGCTTACCAAACACTATTTAGACGTTAACAAACTAGCTATTCATCATGGCCCCAAAAAAACTTTTACCGGATGGATGGTAGCGAAAAAAAGACTTGATTATATTTTTGTTAACTATAAATTCAATATAAAAAGCAGCAGTACAATAAAAACCAAAGCTTCAGATCATTATCCAGTTCTAATTAAATCAAAACAATAGAGCTGTAACAAATAATTAAATATAACATTATATTAAGTATACTAATATATAATAAAAATATGCTTAAAAAAAGTATCTTAGTGTGCATTTTATTCGGGTTATTAATTATGCCAATAGTATTATTGGCAGATATTTCTTTTCCTACAAAAACCCAAGTTCATTTTACTAAAAATCACCAGCCTTATAATAAGTCTGTTGACTATACCGTGTCTTGCTACGGTTATATATATCTACCCGGTGAAGATCCAAATTATGATCCTGGTAATTATGTTGATTCTTTGATTTATAGCTATAGCGCAAATTGCACTAATTCCGACAGCTGTATTGTTGAAGAACCGTATTATCTAAATTACCGCCATATAAATTATTGTCGTTTAGATGGCGTTACGCCGGATGGAGATTTTACCATCGCTAATATCGGAGACAGCCCTGTTGATTTTACTGCATGCGAACAAAATGGGGTCGATAGGTTTTGCGAAACTACTTTCGAAATGCCTATGAATTTTAATGAATCAGTTCAAACCACAGCTAACGCCGCAAATTTATATAGTAATTTTCCTTTAGCTTTAGCTATTACAATTGTTGTTGAAACAATATTATTATGGGTATTACTGCAAATAATTTATAAAAAGAAATCTGATAAACCAAAACACGGCAAAATAATTTTTACCGGTATTATTTCATCAGCTCTTACCTTGCCTTATTTATGGTTTGTTTCTAATAATTGGATCGCACTTTTTATATTTAATGTTATTTCTAAACAAAATGGGGGATGGTCAAATTATTTACCTACTTTAGCTGGTGAAATTATTGTGATGCTAGTTGAAGCATTTATAATTAATCAGTTATTAAATATTAAATATCGTCGGGCTTTATGGATATCAGTAGTATGTAATGTTGGTTCATTCGCTGTCGGTTTAATGGTAGCGAAATTATTCTTTTAATTTTATAGTTATCCACATTTAATAAAAACCCCCGTTTTTAGCGGGGTTTTTCATTTACTAGATATTGTGCTATAATTATTAATACCAACACAATATATAGTAAAACAATTTCAAATATGAAATGCCCGTCGTGCCATAATGAAGATACTAAAGTAATAGATTCTCGGTCTTCCGAGGAAAATATTACTATTAGGCGCCGTCGAGAATGCGATAAGTGTGGTTTTCGGTTCTCGACGGTAGAGGAAGTGGAAATATTAAATTTAAAAGTAGTTAAGCAGAATGGCAGTGAACAAGCTTACGATAAAGATAAACTGGCTGTTAGCATGCAAAAAGCTTTAGAAAAACGTCCTACGACAGCTGAAAAGTTAAAGCGTGTGATTCAAGATATCGAACAAGACATTCAATTAAAAGCTAAAAACGATAAAATTCACAGTCGTGATATTGGTGAAATAATAATGAAACATTTACGAAAATTAGATAAAGTCGCTTATATCCGTTTCGCATCAGTTTACAGAGACTTTGAAGATGTCGAAGCGTTCCAAGAAGAAATAAACAAATTAATAAATAAAAAAAGAAAAAAATAACATCAATTATTATGGAGGAGAATAAGCAAGAAAAACTGATTGCCAGCGCAATTATTACAAAAATTAAAAAAAGAGACGGACGCGTAGCTGATTTTGATCCAAACAAAATCACGGAAGCGATTTTTAAAGCTGCTAAAGCAACTGGCGGTGAAAATTGGGATAAAGCAACCATGGTTACAAAAATTGTGGTGGCCATTGTTGAAGAACGATTTGGAACGCATACCACTCCAACAGTCGAACAAGTTCAAGATATTGTTGAGCAAGTTTTAATAAAAGAAGGGCACGACAAAACCGCCAAGGCATACATTTTATATCGAGAACAACACAAACAAATAAGAGATGTAAAAAAGCTCGTTGACGGTGATGCTTTAATCGAAGACTATGTCGGTCAAATGGATTGGCGGGTTAATGAAAACGGCAACATGAGTTTTTCGGTGCAAGGCTTAAACAATTATGTTTCTTCAGCCATAACCGCCAGATACTGGCTAAATAAATTATATCCACTTGAAATAAGGCAAGCGCATATAAATGCCGATTTACACTTACATGATTTAGGATTATTAGCTGTTTATTGCTGTGGGTGGGACTTAAAAGACCTATTAGTCCGCGGATTTGGCGGAGCGGCTAATAAAGTAACATCTTCACCACCAAAACATTTTCGTACCGCTTTGGGGCAATTAGTTAATTTTCTTTACACTTTACAGGGTGAAGCAGCTGGGGCTCAGGCCGTAGCTAATTTTGATACGCTTTTAGCGCCATTTGTACGCTACGATAACTTAACCGAAAAAGAAGTTAAACAAAGTATCCAAGAATTTTTATTCAATTTAAATGTTCCAACACGTGTTGGTTTTCAAACACCGTTTACAAATATTACCATGGATGTTGTAGCCACCGGTACATTAGGTAATGAAAACGTTGTAATCGGCGGGGAAGTAAAAGAAGAAAAATACAAAGATTTTCAAAAAGAAATGGACATGATTAACCAAGCTTTTGCCGAAGCCATGTTAACCGGTGATGCTGATGGTAGAATATTTGCATTTCCAATTCCAACCTATAATATTTCTAAGGATTTTGATTGGGAAAATCCGGCCATTAGCAAAGTATGGGAAATGACCGCAAAATACGGCGTGCCATATTTTTCTAACTTCATTAATTCTGACATGGACCCGGACGACGCTAGATCCATGTGTTGCCGTTTACGCCTTGATAACCGTGAATTAAGAAAACGGGGCGGCGGGTTATTTGGAGCTAATCCACTTACTGGATCAATTGGTGTTGTAACTTTAAACATGGCTAGAATTGGTTATTTGGCCAAAGGAAAAGATGAACAAGATTTATACGATCGGACTGATAAATTAATGGACATGGCGCGAGAGAGTTTAAAAATAAAAAGGAAAGTTTTAGAGCGTTTTACTGAACAAAACTTGTATCCATATTCTAAATATTGGTTAAGCGGAATTCAAAAAAGATTTGGCCAATATTGGAAAAATCATTTTAATACTATTGGTTTAAATGGTATGAATGAATGTTTAGTAAACTACATGGGTAAAAATATTGCCAGCCCCGAAGGTAAAGCTCTGGCTATTAAAATTCTCGATCATATGCGAGCAAAGTTACAGCAATATCAAGAAGCAGACGATGATTTATACAATTTAGAAGCCACACCGGCTGAAGGCGCAACTTACCGTTTTGCTAAAAAAGATTTAGAACTTCATCCGGATATTATTTTTGCTAACGATAAAGCAGTCAGAGAAGAAAGTGCAAAGCCCTATTATACAAATTCAACTCATGTACCAGTAGGAATAACCGACGATATTTTTGAAGCTCTAGATTATCAAGATGATTTACAAGTTAAATATACCGGTGGCACGGTTTTACACGGGTTTATTGGTGAAAGAATGGAAAGCCCAGAAGCTTGTAAGAAATTAGTACGCACCATTGCCGAAAATTATCATTTACCGTACTATACTATAACACCAACATTCAGTATTTGCCCCAAACACGGCTACTTGCCGGGTGAACACTTCTATTGCCCAAAGTGTGATCAAGAAATTGGCTATGTTCCGGAAGAAAAAGATAAAAAAAGTGTTAAAAAGAAGCTGTTAAACAAAGTAAAAGTTTAAATAATAACAAAAATTAACAATAAAATTATGAATAATCAAGAATTAGAATTACAAAGAACAAAATGCGAAGTATATTCACGCGTAGTGGGTTGGATTGTACCCGTACAACAATGGAATGAAGGTAAAAAAAGTGAATTTATTGACCGCGTAACATATGATAAACAATTAAGTTCATCTGGTACTTGCGATTGCGAGTAATATGATTATTTCTGGTTTACAAAAAACCTCGCTGATAGATTATCCAGATAAGATTGCAGCCATTGTGTTTACACGTGGCTGTAATTTTCGTTGTGGGTTTTGTCATAATCCTGAGCTGGTCGATCCAAGTAAGTATTATCCGGAAATTAGCGAAGACGAAATAATAGAATTTTTAAAAAAAAGAAAAAATGTATTAGAGGCCGTGGTTATTACTGGTGGCGAACCATTAATTTATAATGATATTGAAAATTTTATTCGTAAGGTGAAAGATATTGATTATCTTTTAAAACTAGATACTAATGGTACTAATCCGGACCTACTGCAAGATTTAATAAATAAAAAGCTGATTGATTATATTGCCATGGACATAAAAAACAGTTTAGAGAAATACGCTCTAACCGTTAATACTGAAGTGGATATTAATAACATTACTAAAAGCATACAGATTATTATGTTGAGCAGGTTGGATTATGAATTTAGATCTACTATCATGCCACGCTTGTTTGATAAACAAAGTTTTTATAAAATAGGCGAGTTGATAAAAGGCGCAAAAAATTATTATTTACAGCAGTTTAGAGCCCGCAAAACATTAGACCCTAGTTTTGCTGATGAATTCAGTTTTGGCGACGAGGAAATAAAGGAATTTCAAGAAATAATGCAAAAATATGTGGACAAATGTGAGATTAGAGGTATATAATACAAGCAATAAGATAATAACAAACACAAAAAATGAATACTCATAAAAAACCAAAAAAACAATTTAATCAAAAGAAAAAGCTCGGTTTAGTGCATGTTTATACGGGTGATGGTAAAGGCAAAACAACCGCCGCATTGGGATTAATGATGCGCGCTTTGGGTCATGATTATCGCGTACTAATGGTGCGTTTTTTGCGTGGCTATAAAGATACTGGTGAAATCAAAGCGTTAAGTAAAATAAAAGGAGAAATTGAAATTTTACCTTTTGCATCAGAAGAACCGATTGATTTATTAAACCCCACACCAACTGATTATCATTTAGCTGAACAGGCTATGGCCTATGTTAGGCGTATTATGGTGGAAAAACGTCCTGATTTGTTGGTTCTTGATGAGATTAATCCGGCCGTTCATCACGGGTTAATTGATATAAAAGATATTATTGATTTTTTAGATCATCGTCATCAACAAACTGAAATTGTTTTAACAGGGCGAGATGCACATCCAGAATTATTAAATTATGCAGATTTAGTTACAGTAATGCATTGCAGTAAAGATTACTTTAACCATGCTTTGTTCGAAACAAGGTTTGGAATAGAGCACTAATAATTAATAAAAAATTATGAAAATTAAAATTGATACAGATTTATGTTCAGGTTGCGGCACTTGCGAAGCATTATGCCCCTCCTGTTTTAAATTGGAAGATGGCAAATCAACTGTAATTGGTGAGGCTGATTGCGCTAAACAAGCTGAAGAAGCATGTCCTGAGGGAGCGATTACTGTTGAAGATTAAGAAAATGAAAATAACGAAAAATACCACAATTGGTGAATTATTGGAAAAGCATCCAGAAGCTGTTGAAATTCTTAATAAATATATGGGCCAAGTAGGATGTATCACTTGCCCAGGGCGGATGATGGAAACATTAGAAATGGGAGCCATGGTTCATGGCATTCCGGAAAAAGATTTTAAGAAAATGCTTAAAGAGTTGAAAGATAGATTAAATAAAAAATAATATTAAAAAAAATAAAGACGCGATTCATTGCGTCTTTATTTTTAATTTCTATAAGATAGGTAAATATTTTTCAATTTCGTAATCAGTAACATGAAGCTTATATTTATTCCATTCGATTTTTTTATTTTCAATAATTTTATTATGCAAATCCTTGCCTAATGTTTTTTGTATTAACTCACTTTCGGTAAAATAATGTAGAGCGGTTCTTAAGCTTCCAGGTAAAGAATCTATACCTTGGTTTTTTCTTTGTTCATCGTTCATTTCATAAATATCTTTTTCATGAGGATCTTGTAAAGATAAGTTTTCTAAAACTCCTTGTAGTCCAGAACTTAACATTACTGAAAAGGCCAAATATGGATTACATGACGGATCCGGAAATCTTAATTCAATTCGGCAAGCTTTTTCTTTACCTGGGCGAGTCGCTGGAATGCGGATTAAAGCCGATCTGTTTGACCGGGCCCAAGCGATATAAACTGGCGCTTCAAAACCTGGGACTAATCTCTTATAAGAGTTGATATATTGATTAGTGATTAGGCATATTTCTTTAGAATATTTTAGAGCGCCGGCCGTAAAACTTTTTCCAAAAGCGGAAAGGCTATATGCATCGTCTTTGTCATAAAATAAATTCTGACCATCTTTAAATACAGAAATATGAGTATGCATGCCTGAACCGTTTTCACCGGAAAGAGGCTTGGGCATAAAACTGGCAAAGACGCCGTTTTCTTGGGCCATGGCTTTTACTATAAATTTATAAGTAATAACCGTGTCGGCCATTTTAAGAGCTTCCTTATATTTTAAACCAATTTCATGCTGAGAAGGAGCAACTTCGTGATGAGCACACTCGCATTGAATACCGATTCTTTCCAGAGCAGTAAGAGTTTTTTCGCGTAGTTTGGTGCCTTGGTCGATATTTAATAAATCAAAATAACCGCCTTTATCTAATTTTTCAGTATTGTCGGGTGTTTTAAAATAAAAATATTCTAGCTCTGGTCCACAATAAACCGTATAGCCCTTTTCGTTGGCGTTTTGTAAAGATCTCTTCAATGTTTGGCGGGGGCAAGATTCATAAGGGCGTCCATCGGGGTAGGCGACATCGCAGATTAAACGAGCCATTTTTGAAGCGCCGTCGAAATCGAAAGGCAAAATAGCGAAAGTATCAAAGTCGGGGAGTAATAGCAGGTCGCTTTCTTCAATGCGCGAGAAGCCTTCAATTGAAGATCCGTCAATGAATTTACCGTTTTCCAATACATCGTTAATCTCTTTGTAAGAGATAGTAACAGTTTTTAACTGTCCTAAAACGTCGGTAAACCATAAGCTTATGGTTTCGATATGTTCTTTCTGAATTAGTTCTTTAATTTGCTCTTGTGTCATAGATTTTTATTTATATCTAATTAATTATTAGTGGCTCGGGGAGTAGGACTTGAACCTACGACTTCTGTGTTAACAGCACAGCGTTCTACCACTGAACTATCCCCGAATAATTTTAAAAACCGGCTAACTGGCCGGTTGTTTTTATTGATATAAAAAACCTGCCAGTATTACCGGATATTATTGTTATTATTATTGCTTACAAATATTGTTTTCATATCAATTACAAGTTTATAGTATTAATTTAATTTCGTCAAATTTTTAATAATATTTAATCAAAAGCCCACGCCCATAAAGGGCGGGGCTTTTGTCTATTATTATATATAACTTTAGCCCCTGGCTTTATGCCAGTGGGCCAAACATTCAATTATATCAACCGCACTATTTTTTATAGAGCCATTTTATTTTTTCCTAATAAATATAAAAACCGCAATTAAAGTAGTGATTGGAACAACTAGAATTAGTCCGATACTACCGCAAACGGCGCGGACGATTTCTTCGGAAATTACAGCGTGATTAATAATGTGTTCAAAATCTGTAAAGGGAGGTTGATTGGCTTGAAATAATAATAATAAAGACATAGATGCGCCGGCATAAGCTAGAAATAGGGTGTTAACTATTGAGCCAACGTGATCAATGCCTACCCGCATAGCCCGTTTATACACTTCTTTTTTATTAAGAGCTGGGTTGGTTTCGTGAATTTGTTGAACCGAAGATGCTTGACCAATAGTAATATCATCTAAAACACCAAGAGCACCAATAATCATACCGGCTAAAAGAACACCTTTCATATTTAATTGTTTGCCTAAAATGTCAGCAATAAAAAGCGATTCTTCTGAAGCTGTGCCGGTTAGACGCGTCATTTCTGTAAATATCCATGAAACCAAACCGATAACAATTAAACCAATAGAGGTACCAATAATTGCCGCCGTGGTTTTTTTATTAAATCCGTGAACAATATAAAGAGCAACAATCATAATCAGTATCGATCCGATAATAGTTACTATTAATGGATTATATCCAGCAACAATTAAAGGTAATATTATTTTTAAAATTACCACAAACGAAAGTCCTAAACCAATTAAAGCGGTTAGACCTTTTAATCGGCCAACTACAATGGTGATAATTATAAATATTATTATTAGTAAATAGATATCATTAGTTCTAATAATATCTTCAATATAAAAAATTTTCTCACCAGACGAATTAACAGATACTTGCATTCTAATTTTATCGTTTACCCTAAAGATAGTATCGGATAAAAAATTGTATTTCATGCCATCATAAATAACTACTTTTCCTTCATAGTTGCCATTTAAGCCTTGTAATTTTAATTTTTGTTTAACATGCTCAGTGTTGTTTTCGTCGGTTATGGTTTGCTGATCAATTATCTCTAATATTTTAGCGTTAAATATTTCTTGGTTTAAAGCACCATTATCAGTAGTGGGATTATTTTCTGTAATTTGATCATCACCACCTTCACTTTGGGCAAATAATAAAATCGGTACAATAATAAGCATTAAACATAGTGCTGATAGTATGTATATTTTTTTCATAAAATCATTATAACACAGTTAAAATTATAATTCGATTTTTAAATTTAATTCGAGAATATTAGCTTTTTTATTTTATTTTTT
>JAZDOC010000006.1:0-102189 GCA_043798935.1 Patescibacteria group bacterium | reverse complement strand
CAGGAAATAAAAAAGGACTCGAGTCTAGAACCAATTGTGTGAGAAGATAATTCGTTGGTGAAGGCTTGCGATATACAAAATGACCCACGCAATTTTTGCGGGAGCCTGAGGTATTCGGATCTACTTTGAAACAAATTTAGAGGGCTGGGGAGGAGGGTTTCGAACCCCCGAATGCATGGACCAAAACCATGTGCCTTACCACTTGGCTACTCCCCATCTACTGCGCTAAAACTTCGTAGCATGTTTAAAATACTCTAATAATATAAACTATCCCCTATTTTTTGTAAAGAGCTAAAACAAAATCGCTCCCCTATTATTACGAAAGCAATTATTATCAGTGAAACACTACATTTTTAAATACTTACCAATGGCAATCATGCTACTTAAAATGCTAACAATTAATGACAAAGCTAACTGCATTATGAAAATATACCAAATGTAATGTTGAAAGTAAGTTAAGATGTTAAAATCATAACCCAAGAAAAAGTGATTAACATAAGGTGCGATCATCACAATCATAGGGTAAAAAATTCCCAGTGTTAGCACGCTACCAATTATTCCGTATAAAACACTTTCTAAAAGAAAAGGTCCGCGGATAAACCAGTTCGTAGCACCAACCAGCTTCATAATATTTAATTCTTCACGATGTGAATAAATAGCAATTCTAATGGTATTAAAAACCATAATAATAGAAAAGAACACAAACACTACGCTTACTCCAATCCCAGCCTGATACAACCGCTTGGTAATAGAGTTTAATTTATTAATGATAATTTTATGATCGGAAAAATTTTTACTCTGGGTAAATTTATTATATTCAGAATTTTCAAAATTAGAAATTATCGCATCATAATCGTTAAGATCATTAGCTTTAACAACTAAACTGGCTGGCAATGGATTTTCATCCAGCTCAGCCAAAGATTGTTGGATAGTTTCATCTTCAGTATGATCTTTTTTAAAATTTTCTAAGGCGAGTGCCTGGGAAATATAAACCACGTTTTTTACCTCTGGCATTTCTTCAATTAAAGATTGTGCGGCTAAAATATTTTCCTCGGTTGTTTCCGGATTAAAGAAAATGTCGATATCAACTTTATTTTTTACGGCTTTAATAGCCTGGTCCGCCACTAAGTTTAAACTAACAATTAAACTTATCGAAAACAATGTTAAAAACAAAATAAAAATTGTAATGACCGATAACCATAAATTACGCCAGAAATTTTTTAGTGCGAATTTTATTGCTCGAAATATTGCCAAAAACATAAATTATTTATGTCTAATTATAAAATATATTTACCGTCTTTTTGATCGGAAATAATTATACCGTCATCGATTGTGACTACTCTTTTACGCAAACTATTAACCACATCTCTATTATGAGTTACAAGTACAATGGTTGTGCCAAATTTATTAATTTTTAATAATAATTCAATTATTTCCTGAGTGTTAATAGAATCTAAATTTCCGGTCGGCTCATCAGCCACTAATATTTTAGGGCGGTGTACAAGCGCCCGCGCTACAGCCACACGTTGTTGTTCACCACCAGATAATTGCTTGGGAAATTTATCGGCTTTACTCTCTAAGCCGACTAGCTTTAAAATTTGTGGTACTACTTTTTTAATATGAGAATTTTTTGCGCCACACACCTCTAAAGCAAAAACTACGTTTTCATAAATAGTCTTTTTCTCTAATAATTTGAAATCTTGAAAAACCACTCCCATTTGCCGACGCAAGACCGGAATTTCTTTAGGTTTAATATCGGTAATATTCCAACCACCAATAATAATTTCACCATGAGTGGGGCGTTCTTCGGCATAAATCATTTTGGCCAATGTAGTTTTTCCAGTACCGGATTGGCCCACAATCGAAACAAATTCACTGGGTTTAATGTGTAAATTCAAATCCCGCGCCGCCGCCGTGCTATCAGGATATATTTTAGTTACATTTTTAAAAATTATCATTTTTTATTTTTATTATAGTTACGAAATAGGAATAACTTTTACATTTATAATACCGGCGCCAATATCAGCAAGTTCAGCAAATTTCTCACGCGGTAGATCGATAACTCGCCCCGGAACAAATGGACCGTAATCAACAATTTTTACTTCAATGCTTTTATTATTATCTAAATTTATAACTTTTACAATAGTACCTTTGGCATATTTTGTACTAGCTGCTCCGTACCAATCGTACCATGATGCAATTCCGATTTGATAATCTTCGTTATTTTCTTCTTCTTGAACAACTTTTTTCTTTTTAAACACACCGATAACCGTCGTGGATAAATCAATGTTCGCTTGGACCACTCTTCTACCTTTTACTTTTTTTGATGTTAGTTCTTGCCAAATTTGATTTTCTTCATCCCAGTATTTAATTTGCTTGGCGCCCTTTTTCTTGTATTTGTTGTTATATTTAAGGCGCAACCACAGCGCTTTACCGTCATTAATTTGCACGCCATCAGCGTGAGTAAAAGTATATTTATATAAAACGCTTAATAATTTTTCACCGGTTAAATTATAATTTTTTTTACTTACTTTTTTAATTACTAATTTAATGTCATGATCTGGTGAAAGTGTTTCTCCGGGAATGCCTAATTTAAAATTATTATTGTAAGAAACAGCCGTAAAACCTTTTGCCACTGTAGTTTCATTAAGATAATACTTCGTCGGCGAGTAAGATTTATTTGAAGCCCAAGCCTGATTAGCGCTTAAAAATAAACTGATAAATAAAATTGAAAAAAACAAATATCTTTTTAACATAAAAATTTATTCGGTTTTTAATTGCAGAATATCAAAAATTTTCTTTAATAATTGTTTCGGTAAAATATTGGATTTCAATATATAATCACACGCTCCCAATTCCATGGCTAACTGTCGGTCTTGCGCGTCGTTTAGATTAGTAAAAACAATGGTCGGAATTCTGTTAACTTGTTTTAATAAATTCAATCCGACTTTATCGGCATAAACCAATTGTTTATCAGATGCAACCGGAATAATAATATCGAGAATTATAATCGTCGGTTTATATTGAGCTAATTTGCTTAGTGCGCTTTCATAAGTATCAGCAACGATAACATTAAAATACGGCTTAAAAACCGTAGTGTATATATTTATTAAACTTGTCTCATCTTCTACCAGTAGCAATAATGGTTGCGTTATTGACATATCTTTAATATCATAATATTTTTACTACAGACAGTCAATACCAATGTGCCCCTTTAGCTCAGTTGGTAGAGCGACGGTATCGTAAACCGTAGGTCGCCAGTTCGATCCTGGCAGGGGGCTCAAAGCGAAACCCAATATTTAACGGCTCTATCTGTTAGATGTTTATCTAACAATTTATCAATACTTGATCCAATAAATATTTGTTGAATATTTTTTTGTTTTTGCCCATCAGTTTCCCGCTCATCATTTACTTTAAGAATGTAATATCCATGTAAATCAAAATTATCCGGAGTCTTTATTAAATCGCTGATTTCATCATTAGTTAAGACTTCAATTTCAGTTTTATAAAAATCCCATAAGCTTTCAGTGCTAATATAACCTAAATCCCCGCCTTTCAGAGCAAATTCATCGTCGCTGTACTCGCGCGCTAAATCAGAAAAGTCGGCATTATCTTTTAATTGCAAGATAATAGAATCGCCGATATTTTTGGCAATTTTATCAAGCTCATTATTATTGTCTGCCAAATATTTTTCAGTTAGTTTCTGACGCAATAAATAATCTTTAATTACTTGCGTTTTAAATTCTGCAATGCTTAAACCATATATTTTCTGTAAAGTTTCAGCTATTTTAGAATCATCATCATTATATTTAGAGCCAATCATGTCGTTATAAGCTTGATCAATATCAGCCGCGCTTACATTTACATTGCTCTTTTTTGCCAAGCCATTTAAAATTTGAGTTTTTATTAATTCATCTAGCGCCTGCTTTTCTAAAGTAGCGTCATCGGGCAAGCTAAGAGACGACAAATCTATATCTTGCTGAGTTAAATAAAAATTTTTGTTTATTATTAATTGGTTATAGCGTTTCTGCCAATCGGAATACTTAACAATATGATAATTTACAGTGGCGGCCGGATAGGAAAAAATTTCGACCATGTTATTCATAAACGCACCCTGCCAATTATATTTATATAACCCTAAGCCTATAATACTAAAAAAAATAATCAGCATTATTATGCAAATTCCCAATCCTAAAATTATTTTAGTTAACTTTGATTTTTTTTTTGAAAAATTTTAACATAATTATTTAGTAAAAAAATAATTCCACCATAATTGTGGATTTGATAAATTATTCTCATTTGTGACAGATTCACCTGAGCTTTTAATCTCGCTGGTCAAATTGCCAGGTTGGCTGTTTTCCGGAATCAAAACTACTTTCTCACCTTCGGCCCGCAGATTAAGCCGGCTTTTTACTTCTTTCTCCTGAAAAGTTGAAGAATTTATATAGTCGATTAAATCTCCTAATTCTTGATTAGTGTCTTCCAGATACGCTATTTGATTTTGTAAATTTTCTATTTCATGATTAATTTCGCTTTTTCTGATTAACTCTTTAACAACTGAAACCGAGAAAAAAGCCACCAGAACAAAACAAACTAAAAGAAATACCTTTGATCGCAGAATAACCGATAATTGAAATGGTTTGGATTTTACACGAGGCATTTATTTATTTTTAATGTTTGTATTGTAATTAATCTGCGTATCCACAATAATTTGTTGCACATCAGCCGGATAATGGACTTTAACAAATTCCAAATTGCTCTGGTTACTGGCTGTTTTAACTACGATATCACCGTAATTAAAAATAGTCGGACAAATTCCTTTCTTATTATAGCTAATATCCTGTACATTTTCAAAGTTAACCTCGGTGACAGCACAGTAAAATAAGCCCAGTTGATTAAAATCGATAATGCGACGAGATGTGATTAAAAAAACATTTAACGACCAAACTAAAAATTTTCTAACCGTTAATAAAACACCGCCACCAGCTAGAACTATTAAAACCGCCATGCCTTTTAAACCCCATTGTAATAATGGGTATAACAAGAAAAAAGCTAATACTACTAACCCCAACGAAAATAAATACGACCAAAACTGCGTTAACGGATATTGTTTAATGACGGCAATAATTTCTTCATCGGCCTTTAATTTTCTATTGAAGCGATTGTTAAACATTGAGAATTACTATTAAATTGATAATTTTCTATTTATTTGATATATTATTTAGGTTGTGAATAACTAATAATATTAATTATATGAATAAACGAAAAAAATTTCAGATTGCTTGGATGATAATTGCAGTTTTAATGGTACTATCAATGCTATTTTTCACAATTATGCCAGCGTTATTTTAAAAACCTTTATCCAATAAAAACAATACAATCCCCAAGCTTGCCATAACTGCTGAAACTATCCAAAAACGCATAACGATTTTTGGCTCTGGCCATCCCATGGCTTCAAAATGATGATGAATTGGTGCTGATCTGAACACCTTCTTTTTTAATATTGCTCGGGAACTGATCTGAATAATAACTGACATGGATTCGACCACAAAAATAAAACCAATAATCGGTAAAAGCAACATGTAGTTTGTAAGCATGGCAATTATTCCCAGCGTTACCCCCAGCGACATAGATCCGGTATCTCCCATAAAAAAACGGGCTGGATAAATATTAAACCATAGAAAAGCTAATAGTGCCCCGGAAATAACACCGCAAAAAGCAGCCAGCTCGTAGCGCCCCAACAAAAATGAAATTACGCCATAAGCTGCAAATCCAGATAATAAACTCCCACCGGCCAAACCGTCTAGCCCATCGGTTTCATTAACCGAAAAACTGGTCGCAAAAATAATGCCGATAAAAATCGGGATGTACCACCAGCCAATTTCTAAATTTGTCCAAAAAGGTATATGAATCACATCCCAATCTAACTTATAATAAAACCATAAAGCGCCGATAATAGCGATCGCCGTAAAAATTAAAGCGCGATAACGCATTTTAAAACCGCCACCTTTTTTATTGCAAATATCTAACCAATCATCAAATAAACCAATAATGGCTGATGCAATTAAAGCACCTAGTGGCAATAAGGTTTCAGCCCGATCCAAAAAATTCAATTCTTTTAGAGTTGGAACAAGTTTAGCCAGATAATAAAATAAAATTGCCAGTATTAATGTTGTTAACCAAATAATGATACCGCCCATGGTTGGAGTGCCGGCTTTTTTTTCATGTAATTTTGTATAAATCGGGGTTTTACCATTGCTGCGAATATTTTTACCTAATTTATATTTATACAAAAAATGCGTAAGAAGCGGTGTTAAACAAATTGCCACGACAAAAGAAATCGCAAATAAAAATAAAATTCTGATAATCTCAAAATATTCTATTGATGGCATGGTTTAAGCATTTAAATATAATATTAAACTTACGGCCGTTAAAATAATTAATTCTGTTAAAATTGAACCGGCCAATAAATAGAAACAAAACATTTTTTCTTTACTGTAAATTATAGCAGAAATTACACTATTAATAAAAAAAACTATTAACCCAAATAATGGCAAATAAAACAGTTGATTATATAAACCAGTTTTATCGATACCAAAATAAATATTATAATGTAGAAAAACGCTCTCCGCACTTGGCATGTTCTGCCAAATCAGAAGCGCCCAAATTATTACATTGATAAAAAAACCCGATATAAAAAAACCGAGAAAAATTTTATCCTGCATTAATTTACGCACCGTAGAAAAAATTGATTTCACCATAAAAAAACAATTATTAATAGCTAAAATATTTTACCATATTCTTATTAAATAGCAACCTAAGCTTTTTAATATACTTTTTAAAATAAATATGTTATAGTATATTTATGATTCGAGAATCAATCGTCAAAAAAGTTTTATTGGAAAACAATATTCTAAAGCCCGAGGAGTTAGAAGAAATTTTAGGTCAATCAAATCGTAAAAAAAGTGACTTTATTACTTATTTAATAACTAATAAGACAGTCACCGAAAATCAAATTTACAATCTCATTGCTAAAGAATACGGTATTCCATATATCGACTTGCGCGGTAAAAATTTAGACAATAAATTATTAGAATTATTACCGGAAAATATAGTTCAAACTCATCAAGTTGTAATTTTCGAACAAAACACCAAAAAAAACACTATCAAAGTTGCCACGACTGATCCGGAAGACTTGCAAACCATCGATTTCATCAAGAAAAAAACCAATAGTTGCGTGGAAATTTTTTTTACTTCTACCGATAGCATTCAAAGCATTGTCCAGCAATATCATAAAGGGCTAGAACAAGAATTTGCGCAAATCTCCACCTTGCCTTTAACCGATTCCAAACAACCAATCGATAAATTAAATTTAATCGCTCAAGACGTGCCCATTATTAAAATAATGGACACTCTTTTAGAATATGCAATATTTGAAGGTGCTTCTGATATTCATATTGAACCAACTGAAAAAGAAATTATCATTCGTTACCGCATTGATGGTATTTTGCGCGATGTAATGAGTTTTCCTAAAAGTTTGCAAGCTGGTTTAATCGCCCGGGTAAAAGTACTAGCCAATTTAAAACTCGATGAACATCGTTTACCACAAGACGGCCGCTTTAAAATCGAAAATGATCAGTTTAAAGTGGCTTTTCGTGTTTCCATTATTCCGGTTTTTGATGGTGAAAAAATTGTTTTACGTTTACTAGATGAATCCAAACAAATTTTAACCTTGGAACAACTTGGCATCCTGGAAGAACCACTAGAAATATTAAAACGAAATATTAAAAAACCTCATGGCATGATACTAGTAACCGGCCCCACTGGTTCAGGAAAAACCACTACTTTATACACAGCCATGAATATTTTGAATACTCCGAAAGTAAATATTTCCACGGTTGAAGACCCGATCGAATATCGGATGCCCCGTGTTAACCAAAGCCAAATCAACCCTAAAATTGGCTTTACTTTTGCCATGGGTTTAAGAGCCTTATTAAGGCAAGATCCAAACATTATCATGGTGGGCGAAATCCGCGACCAGGAAACTGCTGAAATAGCCACTCATGCGGCCATGACTGGACATTTAGTGCTGTCGACACTCCATACTAACGATGCGGCTGGCGCTATTCCCCGCTTGTCGGAAATGGGCGTAGCAAATTTCTTAATCGCCAGTACGGTAAATATTATTATTGCTCAAAGATTAGTTCGAAAAATCTGTATTCATTGTATTCAAAGTTATACGCTTTCAAAAAAAGACATACAGCAAATTGAAAAGCAGTTTGCCTTTCAACATATTTTGGATATCTTGGAAAAACATCACGAAATCCCTTCTGATGGTTTAAATGTTTCCGACATAAACTTTTTCCGCGGCGTGGGTTGTGCACGTTGCAATCATACCGGCTACAAAGGTCGCGTTGGAATTTATGAAATACTTGAAGTTGATCAGGAGTTAGCCGGTTTAATTTCTAAAAAAGAATTAAAACGCGAAGAAGTGTACGAACACGCTTTAAAAAAGAATTTAATTACCATCCCGCAAGACGGTTTTATTAAAGCAAAACGTGGTATAATAAGTATTGAAGAAGTATTAAGAGTGACCAAAGAATAATAAAAATACAATGTCCGACAATCAAGAAACCAAAACAAAAAAAACTTTACTATCACGATTTCATTTTACTTCTGTCTCCCAGGTAGATAAAATCTTTTTCGTCCAAAATTTACATACCATGTTACGCGCCGGCTTTCCGCTGGCTAAAGCGCTGGATACATTATCACTGCAAACTAAAAATAAAGAATTTAAAAAAATTATTCTGGATATAAAGCAGCAGATCGAAAAAGGAACCACTTTTTATTTAGCACTTACTTATTATCAATACATTTTTGGTGAATTGTTTGTCAATTTAATTGAAGCTGGTGAAATTAGCGGTAAATTAGAACAAACATTAAATCATTTGCTTGTGCAAATGAAAAAAAGTTATAACTTACATAAAAAAATTAAAAATGCTTTGTTGTATCCGTGCATTATATTAACCGCCATGGTTGGCGTTGGTACCGCCATGATGATATTTGTCTTGCCGAATTTAATCGCCATGTATTCCGAATCTAATTTTACTCTTCCTTGGCCCACTCGGTTAACATTATTCATTAGTAATTTTATTACACAAAATGGTTTAATTATTGGTGTAATTTTAGTTTTATTCATCTCGGCTTTTTTTATCATCATTTCCGGTGAAAAAGGTAAATTTTATTGGCATAAATTTTTGCTTAAAATGCCTATCATCTCGCCTATATTAATTAAAATTAATTTAGCCAATTTAACCAGAACTCTAAACTCGTTAATTTCAACCGACATTCCTATTACTGAAGATTTTAAAATTATTGCTAAAACCGTCAACAATCGTGTTTATCGTAATTATTTACTTAGTGATATTGAACATTTAAGTAGCGGTGAAAGTATTTATAATTTATTCAAACAACGCCCTGATTTATTCCCACCGGTCGTAACCCAAATGATAAACGTTGGGGAAAGTAGCGGTACCATTGATAACATCACTAAAGAATTGGCTGAATTCTATGAAGAAGAAGTTAGCGATACCATGGCCAATCTTACCGTTATTATTGAGCCAATCGTTATGCTTGTGATTGGCGCCGCCGTGGCTTTTGTAGCCGTATCCGTAATTTATCCAATATATGCACTCGTGGACCAAATTTAAAAAGAAATCATTATTGGCAAAAGGCTTTTCATTGCTGGAAGTTATTATTGCTATTGGAATATTCTCCATTATCGGTTGGTCGATTATCTCGCTCACTCAAACTAGTTTAAAAATAAGCGCCGACGATAAAGCACGAAGCGGTGCCTTGGCTCTGGCTCAACAAAGAATGGAAACCATAAAAAATTTACCCTACAACGACATTGGTGTAAGTGGCGGTGTCCCGTCTGGAAATTTAGCAGCGACTGAAACAGCAACTTTAAACAATACGAGCTTTACTGTTAATACCGATGTAATTTATATTGATCACCCATACGATCAAACCATCGATACCGGCGATTTATTAAGCACTGATTATAAACAAGTGCGCATCTCCGTGGGCTGGGATAGCCGAATCAGTTCACAGCCCGTACTATTAATCACTAATATTGCGCCTCTGGGCTTAGAACAAGCTGAATCCGGAGACACCGGAACATTATGGATTAAAGTTTACGACAGCACTGCCACTCCACTGGCCGGAGCCAATATATCAATTGTAAATAACGATGTTTCTCCGGCAGTTAATATTAACACTACCAGCAATGCTGATGGTTATTATATTCTACCCGGCGCTAAACCATCTATCAGCACATATCAAATTACCGTCACTAAAGGATTAATGAGTACTGATCAAACTTATTCGGTTGACTTAGTTACTAACCCCAGCCCCAGCCCTAACCATCTGAGTGTTGGCATCAACGAAATTACTACTAATTCATTTTTCATCGATCGTTTAAGTATTTTAAATTTTTCTTTTGTCGATCTGGAAACACAAGCGCCTATTTCCGAAGTGGAATTTTCCTTGCACGGCGATAAAATTATGGGTACAGACGGTTTAGGTGCGCCAATTTATAAATACAACCAAGATTTAATAGCCGATGATAAAGGAGAATTAGCTTTAACGAATATGGAATATGATCTTTATACCATGTCTCTTAATGCTTTATCCGGTTATGATATTGCCGGCCAAAATCCGGTTTTACCAATTGTACTTGAACCAAACATCACTTTAAATCAGATTGTTTATTTAGCACCCCATGCAACTAACACTTTGTTGATTTATATTACTGATTCCGAACAAGCTCCACTTAGTGATACAAGCGTGCGCTTATACAACAGCGACTTATCATACGACACTACTCTAACCAGCACGGCTTATGGTCAAGCTTTTTTTACACCCCTTTTAGCTGGTGATTATACTTTAGAAATTACCAAAACCGATTTTATTGATTATAATTTAGATATAAATGTTTCAAATCAAATTCAACAAAATATTGTCCTCTCGTCCAGTTAATAAAACTCGCGGATTCACGCTGATCGAGGTAACTTTAGCTGTCGCGCTAACTTCCATTTTAGCAGTTATTTTTTATCAATTTTTTAATCAGAGCTTATTAATGCAATCCTTCATTTCCGAACAAAACCAAGCTGTTTCTGAAGCTCAAAAAGGTGTAGATCTTTTTATAAAAGAATTAAGAGAAGCCGCTATCTCTGATACCGGAGCATTTCCGACTGAACTGGCTGATGAACAAGAAATAATTTTTTACTCCGATATTGACGCTGATTCTTACACCGAAAAAGTGCATTATTTTATTGAAGATTCTAGTTTAAAAAAAGGTGTAACTGAGCCATCCGGCACTCCACTTTCATATTCCGGAGATGAAAATATTTCTGTAATTTCAGCCAATGTAGTAAATCAAGATAATTCTGTTTTCAGCTATTACACTGCTGATTATCCAGTTAGTACCACACCCCTAACCTATCCAGCTGACGTTAGTGCCGCTACTTTGGTAAAAATTCATTTAGAAATAAACATTAATCCAGATCGTGTTCCCGATACTTACATACTAGAATCTTTTGCTCAATTAAGAAACTTAAAAAGCAATTTATAATATGAAAAACAATCACCAAGGTAGCATTTTAATCGCCGTCATGGTGTTTGGTGTTGTTTTTATTATTAGCTTCAGCGCTATTGCCAGTTTAGTAATCACCGGCCATCGCTTAATCCAGCAAAAAACCGCTAGGGAAAAAGCTTTTCAAATTGCTGAAGCTGGTTTAAATTATTACCGCTGGCAGTTAGCTCACAATCTAGAAGATTTCGACGGAGTCAGTAATGTTCCTTATTACGACCCTTCCGGCGATTTAATAGGATACTACTCTGTAACAGCCGAGCCAATCGAATATGTTGCCACTGGCAGCACTGTTACCCTTTGCCATAAACCAGAAACCGCAGCGGAACGCACTCTAACTGTTGCCGATGACGCTCTGCCGGCTCATTTAGCTCATGGCGACTATGAAGGCGAATGCGGCGGCGATGCTTCTATAAATTTTTCCACAATCGCTATCACAGCTACCGGATGGACGCCAGAATATCCAAATTCAATTCGAATTGTTAAGGCGCTTTATGGCCGACCTTCGCTAGCAAAATACGCCTATGTTTCTAATAGCAATATCTGGTTCGGCAGCTCTGAAAACATTACCGGCACTGTTCATGCAAACGGCGGCATTAGAATGGATGGAACATGCAATTCTTTAATAACTTCAACTCAAGAAACTTATATCTGTGGCTCCGAACATGGTTGTAGCGACGAAGAAAAACCCGGTATATGGGGAAGTAGCAGCCGATCAGACTTATGGGATTTTCCAATTGCTAACGGCGTTGATTTCGATGCCATTACAGTTGATTTGGAAAATATAAAAACTTTAGCCACAGCGGAAGGAGTGTATTTACCGCCTTCTGGTGCTTATGGATACCTAATTACTTTTAGTGACAGTGGATCTATTGATGTTCGAAAAGTCACAAAATTACAATCTGCAGTTTTAGGACACAACGGTACGGACTGGGTAACTGAAGCTCATAGTTATAAAAATACTAGCAATGTAGGCACATACGAAATTCCTGATAATGGTTTAATTTTTGTTGAGGATGATGTCTGGGTTGAAGGCGTTGTTGACGGACGCGCAACTCTGGCCGCTGCGCGACTTCCTGATGGTTCATATACTGATGCGTCGATTTTTATTCAAAACAATATTGAATATGACTTGCGCGATGGATCATCAGTGCTCGGTTTAATTGCCCAAAAAGATATTTTAATTCCTCTGTATGCGCCCAATGAATTGATAATCGACGCAGCACTATTAGCTCAGAAGGGGCATGTCTTTCGTTATTATTATCCCAGCTCCATGTACTCGCAAGCTATTAGGTCTAGCATCGAAACTTATGGTACAATAATTACTAATACTGTTTGGACTTTTAGCTGGGTCTCTAGCGCCGATGGTCCGGTGATTTCCGGATATCAAAACACTTCCTCGGTTTACGACCCGTATTTGCTATATGGTCCGCCACCATCATTTCCCAGCGGCGATGAATATGAATTCATTTCTTGGGAAGAAATATTACCTAATGAAGAAGGATAATTATTATGGCATTATTTTTTGAAGACAAATTTTCTTTAGGCTTGGATATCAGCGATTATAAATTGCGCTTGGTGCAATTAAACAATAATAATCGCCGTGTTAAATTAGTTTCTTTTTCCGAAGTCGATGTGCCTCACGGGATCATTACTGATGGCATAATTATTGATCAAGATAAAATCGTCGGGTTATTGAAATTATTAAAAAAAGACGTAGTCGGAGCAAAAATTCAAAAAAACAAAATTATCGTTAGTTTGCCAGAAAAACAATCTTTCATGAAACTTGAAGATATTAATACCCGCAAGAAAGAATTAATACTGGATGAAATTTCTAAACACTTGCCTTTTAAATTTGAAGAAATATATTTGGATTACAAAATTCTTCCGAATTATTTTAATAATTCCGATGCTCTGCATTTTTCGGCTTGCAAAAAAACTTTCATTAATAATTATTTAGATGTTTTAAATGAAGCTGGCTATGAAGTAGAGGTAATGGAAGTGGAAACCGAAGCTATCACCAGATGCTTATTACCAAACCGACACTACGATGATCAGTCGGTTTATATTATTGTTGATATCGGCCAAGCACGCACAACCGTATTCATAGTTTATAAAAACACGGTTACATTTTCAATAAGTTTTGCAACCGTAATTTCTAATCATGAGGCTTATATTTCGGATTTATTAAATGCCATTAACAAAGTAATAATCTTTTATAATAACCACTTATTTGCCGAGGCTAGAATCTCCACCATCATTACTTGCGGTAGTGGTGCTTACATAAAAAATTTAAGTGAAATTACACAGGACAAATTCCAGCTTAACAGCTTACCCGGTAATCCATGGCAAAATATAAAAAATGGTCAGCTTACCTTAATGAAAAAAATGCAATATCCCCTGGCCTACACTACGGCTATTGGCTTGGCTTTGCGCCGATCATTAAACAAAGATTACATTTAAATATATGCTAAATATTCTACCGCCGACCATAAAAAAAGAAGTTACATTTAAACGCCAATATAAAATAGCGCTTAAAGTTTTTTATATTTTTATTTTTATTCTGATCATTCCGGCAGTTTTATATATTGGTAATTATATATTTTTTTCGGCTATTTTAAATGATATGGACACTCAAAATTTAATTCCGGTCGAGCAACAGCAAAATGTGGATAATAAAAAACAAGAAATTATCAATTTTAACCAAATGCTAAAAAAAGCTGAACAAATTCAGACCGAACATATTAATCCGGTTATTTTAATTACTGAATTAAGCAAATTAATTCCAAGCGGTATTACGGTTAATCGCATGGAATTTTCAATCGACAAGAAATCTGTCGTAATTGCCGGCATAGCTACTGATCGCGATCAATTATCTATTCTCCAGGATCAACTTTCGAATAGCGAAATTTTCACCAATTTTAAATACCCAATCAGTACTTGGTCTGAAAAAGAAAATATCAAATTTGAATATACCGGCCAAATAAACCCTGATTATGAAAAATAAATATAAAATAATTATTTTAACTGTTTTAATGGTTGTTTCCGCCTTGGTAATAATTTTTTGGCTTCTTACTTTTTTGCAAAATAAAAGTTTATCTTTACAGCAACAAATTTCTGAAAAAAAACAAACTTCGTCGGAAAATCAAGCCGCAAATCATAATATTATTGCTAGTTATAATGAATATCACAAACTTAATAAAACCGATATTGAAAAAATCTTTTTTTCAACCGAAAATACGCTTCAATTTGTAAATTCCCTTGAAAACCTGGCGCAAGATAATAATTGCATCTTAAACATCGATTTATCAGATCCGCAAAGCAACGCTCCTTATGAGATGCTTAACCTGGGCTTAACTCTTAGCTGCACTTTAAACGATGCGCTTAATTATATTAATCGGCTAGAACAACAAGAATACTATATAAATTACAGTGGTATTATAATCTCAACATCCGAACAAGCCCCCCATGCTATTGATGAAATAGTGCCTGAAGATTTTATTAATATGAAAATATCGGCTAAAACTTATTGGAATTAATTATGTCTAAATATTTACATTATCTTAAAAAATTTCTTATTCATAATTATGGTTTTGTTGTGATTGCCGTCGCCATGATATACAGTAGTATTATGCTTTATAATATTTATAAAAATATTTATGATTTATACCAAAATGAAGATGCGCTCATTCAAGCCAAAGGCAGTAATTCGGTAAATCAAGCTACTTATAAATCGATTATTAATAAAGAAATTGAAAAACAAAAAGATTCTTTACCTAACAAAATAATTAATCCTTTTTAAGCTTATTTAAAAGGCGATATTTTTCTTAATCGGGCTACCACTAATGGTAGCTTTTTTAAAACATAATCGATTTCTTTTTTGGTAGTAAACTTGCTTAAAGTGAAGCGCACCGAGGCATGCGAACGCAGATGATCAGAGTTGGATATTTCCATAATCACGTGTGAAGGATCTAATGAGCCGGATGAACAGGCCGAGCCGGTGGAAACAGCAATGCCTTCAAGATCTAAAGAAATAAGAATCCCCTCGCCTTCAATATTTTTAAAACTTACATTTAAATTGTTTGGTGTGCGTTCGGTAAACGATCCGTTAATTTCAATGTTGCTAATATTTTTTTTAATGCCTAAAAAAAGATAATCGCGTAATTTTTTAATATTTGCATTATGTTTAAAATCGATTAATGCTACGGCTTCGCCTAAACCAACAATTCCAGAAACATTATGTGTACCGGCGCGCAACCTGTTTTCTTGTTCTCCGCCATGCTGAATTTTATTTATTTTAACTCCGCTTCGACGATATAATACTCCAATACCTTTGGGCCCATAAATTTTATGACCCGAAAAAGATAATAGATCAACGCCTAAGTCATCAACATTACAACTTAAATAATTCATGGCCTGCACAGCATCGGTATGAAAATAAATATTCTTATTTATTTTTTTAATTTGCTTTGCTATTTCGGCAATTGGTTGAATTACGCCAATTTCATTATTAACATACATAATTGAAATCAAGATTGTATTTGGTTTAATAATTTTTTTAACTGCCAAAGGTGAGATTATGCCTTGATTATCTGGTTTTACAAAATCTAATTCTATTAGATCCTTGTTTTTCAAATATTTAGCAGTTTCTAATACACAATCGTGCTCAATGGCTGAAACTATTAAATGTGGCTTTAAAGCCTCTTTATAAGCGTCTACAACGCCTTTTAAAGCCAAGTTGTTGCTTTCAGTAGCTCCGGAAGTAAAAAGCACTTCTGTACTCTTACAATTCAAAAAATTCGCTACTTGTTCACGAGCTTTGTCGGTACCGGATAAAGCATTTTGCCCGTACTGATGTACGCTCATGGCATTGCCATAATTATCTGCTAGATACGGCATCATGGCTTTTAAAACCATCGGATCTAGCTTAGTGGTAGCGGCATTATCTAAATAAACTTGCATATTTAATTACTTTTAAAAATTATATTCATATCATAACCATCTCTTGACATAATGTCAAAAAATATATATTATATGGAAGTCTAAAAATATTATAACATTTATAAATTAATAATTGACAGTTATATATGGCACACACAAAAGCAGGCGGCTCAACTCAATATGGCCGAGATTCAGTATCAAAAAGACTTGGCATTAAAAGATTCAGCGGTCAGGAAGTAAAAGCCGGAGAAATATTAGTTCGTCAGCGAGGCACTAAAGTAAGACCTGGAAAAAATGTAAAACGCGGTGAAGATGATACTTTATATGCCGGAAAAGCCGGGGTAATTAAATTCACAACCCGTAAGGTTAAAAAATTTAATGGTCAACTGCAAACAGCAAAATACATTAGCATCGTTTGCGCATAAAATTTTACTTATTTCAAAACAACCCATTTTACCGGGTTGTTTTTTTATTGATTTTTTTTATTTAGCGCGCTTTTTAGCCGCAGCAATAAAATCTCTAAATAATGGATGGGGATTTAATGGACGAGATTTAAATTCGGGATGATATTGAACGCCCACAAACCAAGGATGATTAATATTTTCAATAATCTCAACTAAATTGTGTTCGGGGTTAATTCCGGAAAATTTAATGCCGGCAGTTGCTAAAGTATCTTTGTATTCATTATTAAATTCATAACGATGGCGATGGCGCTCGGAAATTATATTTTTATTATAAGCTTGCCCGGCTAAACTATTTTTCATTAATTTACAGCGGTAAGATCCTAGGCGCAAAGTTCCGCCATATTTTTGCTCTTCGATATTTTTAGCCTGCTCGGGATTTACATGGATAATTGGATTTTTTGTATCAGGATTTACTTCAACCGTGTGGGCATCTTTAAGATTTAAAATATTTCGAGCTAGTTCCACACAAGCTAGTTGCATACCATAGCATAAACCAAAATAAGGAATATTATTTTCACGAACATATTTAATGGCTTTTATAATTCCTTCAATGCCACGAGTACCAAAACCACCCGGCACGATGATGCCATCGTATTTACTTAATTCTTTTACGCTCCGCGGATTATGCTCGTATTCTTCAGAGTCAATCCAAGTTAATTTATGTTTTACGCCATTTACCCAGCAAGCATGCTTTAAAGCTTCGATTACTGAAATGTATGAGTCGGCCAAAGTAAAATCGCCAGTGCCAAAATACTTTCCCACTACGCCGATTTTAACTTCTTTAGTGGAAGTTTTTATTTTACTTACCATTTTGCGCCACTCCTTCAATTTTGATGGCCGATTTTTCAAATTCAATTCTTTTAAAATTTTATCACCTAGTTTATCTTTTTCAAAATATAATGGAATATCGTAAATAGAATCAGCGTCTGGCGCAGAAATTGCATTTTCTTTGGAAATACCGCAGAAGGTAGCTATTTTTTCACGACGTTTATTATCGAGCGGTAATTCAGCGCGACAAATAATAAAATCCGCTATAATCCCCACGCTGTTTAAAGCTCGGGCGGCGTTTTGGGTGGGCTTGGTTTTCATTTCACCAACTCTTTTTGGAATCGGTAAATAACTAACTAACACAAAAGTCACATCTTGAGGATTTCTTTGTTTCATCATGCGACCAGCTTCCAAAAACAATATGTTCTGATACTCGCCAATAGTTCCGCCAATTTCAATAATTGTTACATCGGCTTTGGCTTTTTTTTGAGCATTTTTAATACGACGAATAATTTCCAGCGGAATGTGAGGCACAACTTCCACGCATTTGCCTTTATATTCTAAATTCCTCTCTTTATGAATGACTGTCTCATAAACACGGCCGGTGGTCATGTAGTTTACTGAATAGATATTTGTGTCTAAAAATCGTTCGTAGTTGCCGATATCTTGATCGCATTCGTCTTTGTCTTCGGTCACAAATACTTCGCCATGTTCGGTTGGATTCATGGTGCCAGCATCAACGTTTATATATGGGTCAGCTTTAATAGCTGTCACTTTATAACCTTTGCTTTGCAATAATAAGCCGATTGATGATGTTGTGACTCCTTTTCCCACACTCGACATTACACCGCCAACAACAAAGATAAATTTTGGTTTTTTTGCCATACTAAATTAATTAGATATTATTGTTTTTTGTTTAACTGAATCTTTAATTTAGCTTTTAAGCCAGCACCGGTTTTTACATTTAACACGAAATCTCCTAATTGCTTAATTGGTTCTTTAAATTCTATCCATTCAGTTGGAAGTTTAATTTGATACTGTTTTTCTAAAGCGATAATAATTTCTTTATCGGCTAAAGCCGCAAACATCGTGCCTTCGTCATTGGTATTAACTTCAATTTTTACTAAAATATCTTTTAACTGACCAATAACTTTTTCCTCCTCAGCTTTTTTCTTGGCTAAATCAGCCAGATATTTCTTTTTTCTTTCTTCAGTTTTCTTTAATTCACTAGCTGTTGCAACTACAGCTAATTTGTTAGGTAGTAAATAATTACGGGCATAACCATCGGCCACGTCTTTTACTTCACCTGTCTTTAAAATTATGACTTTCATCTTTTTCTTTAATTAATAGTTATATTCAAATATTTTAATATATAATCGTAAATTTATCAAATATTTCTTCAAAACCTTGTTATTCACGAGTTTTGCGCGGATCAAAATGAGTATATTATTCTTGAGTTGTTTCAAGTTCATTATTTAAAATTATCTCTTTGGCGCGATCAAGTTGAGGATCAGTATTGTTATCATAATCTTCTTTGGTAAGCTCAATAATCTCATCGGGTGTAATACCTTGTTTATCGATAGATGTACCATTCGGCGTGAACCATTTAGCAACAGTTAATTTTAAACTGGATCCATCTTGAAAATTTATGTAATTCTGAACCGACCCTTTGCCAAAAGTAGTCTCACCCACTATTTTAGCTATATTATAATCTTGCAAAGCTCCGGCAACAATTTCCGAAGCCGAAGCACTACCGCTATTTACAAGCACTACTGTGGAGATTCCGGTCAAAGAAGCATTACCTATAGCTTTATAAGTATTTTTAGAACCATCTCTTTCGGTTTCATTGAGAATCACTCCTTCAGGAATAAAGCGAGATGCTATTTCAATGGATTGTGATAATAAGCCTCCGGGGTTGCTGCGTAAATCCAAAATAATTCCTTTTGGTTGGGTTAGCAAGGTCTCTTTAATAGCTTCATTAAACTTAGTGGATGTTTCATCATTAAAATTAACAATATTTATATAAGCGATTTTTTCACTATCTATATTTAGCATTTCCCAAGTAACGCTATCTATTTTAATAGTATTGCGAGTTATGGAAATATCTTGTGAATTTTCTTCATTTTTATGCTTAATGGTTAAAACCACGTCTGTGCCTTTTTCTCCTTTAATTAATTCTACGGCTTGCTCTGTGCTCATATTTGTAGTGCTAGTGCCGTCGATTGCTAAAATAGCATCTAGTGGTAGCAATCCGGCTGTTTCGGCCGGAGACCCCACTAGCGGACTAATTATTACCATATGGTCGTCTCGAATACCGATTTCCGCTCCGATTCCTTCGAATGTACCGCTAACCGCATCTTCAAAACCCTTGGCTTCTTCGGGATCAAAAAAAATAGAGTATGGATCGTTTAAACTATATACTAAACCAGAAAGCGCCCCGTAAAATAAATTTTTATCATCAATATTGTTGTCAACATAATTATTTTTAATATTATCCCATACTTGCCAAAATAAATTAAAATCTAATGATTCGGAAACATCTTGCTTGCCGGCTTGTTGGACAATCTCTTGCTTAATTGCTGTTTCGGCCGTATCTTGACTGCGATCAAAATGACCCAAAAAATATCCACCCCAAAAACCAAAAACAAAAAAAAGCAATACGGTTGAAACAATTAAAGTATTTTGCGGTTTTTTTCGAGCCACAGAAATATTGGGCCGAGTATAGTAAGGCATCATATATATTTCTCTCGTTTAATGTCTGCACCTAATCGGCGTAAACGCGCATCGATATTTTCATATCCTCGATCGATTTGATAAATATTATCAATCTCGGTCTTTCCGTTAGCCATCAGCGCCGCGATTACCATGGCAATACCAGCGCGCAAATCCGGGCTTTCGACTTTTTTACCAGTTAGTACGGATGGCCCCGTGATTGAAATTTTTTGTTGATTAATCATTTGAATATCGGCTCCCATGCGACGCAAAAAATCTGTATATAAAAACCTGTCTTCAAAAATTGTTTCTGAAACATAGCTCTCTCCTTTAGCCCGAGTAAGGGCGACAGTTAGAGGTGATTGGCAATCAGTGGGAAAACCTGGATATTCATGAGTTGTAACATTCACGGCCGTCAAACAACTTGCATCCGTAATTTTAATATTATCATTACCGATTTTCATTTTTACTCCCATTTCTTTTAGAACTAACAATGGAATGGTTAAATGTTCGGTGTTACATTTTTTTATTTCCAAATGGCTATTAGTAGCTACGGCTAAAGCTAAAAAAGAAAAAGCTTCAATGCGATCGGGAATTACTGTAAAAGACCCACCGCTAATTTTTTCCACACCGTTAATTTCAATAGTGGGCGTACCGGCTCCGGATATTTTTGCACCCAGCGAATTTAAAAAATCAGCCAAAGCTTTAATTTCGGGTTCACAAGCTGAATTAATTAATGTGGTTTTACCTTTAGCTAAAACTGCGGCCATCATCATGGTTTCGGTACCGGTAACGCTGATTTTAGGAAATGCTAGCTTGGCACCGATTAATTGTTTAGCTTCAAAAATATAACCTTGTTCATCGCATTTTACTTTAGCGCCTAATGTTTTAAAACCACTGATAAAAATATCGATTGGCCTTTTACCAATAGCACAGCCTCCGGGATGAGGCATTTTTACTTTTTTGAATCTAGTTAAAAGAGGACCAATTAGTAATACCGATGAACGCAATTTTGGAACTAAATTTTTATCTAGTTCGATTTTATGAATATTATCGGCCTGAAATGACCATTCCCCTTTTTTGTGTCGCTTAGCCTTACAGCCCAAATCTTTAAGTATTTCCTGCAATCTAAAAACATCTTCAATTTCCGGCACGTTTTTAATATTAAAAACTCCATCTGTTAGCAAAGAGGCGGCCATAACCTTTAAAGCGCAATTTTTAGCACCTTTTACGTTGATAGAGCCGTGTAGCTTTTTACCGCCATTTATAACTAGTTTTTCCATTTTTTTTAAATTTTTCAATTGTCTGCTATTATATATATCTAGTAGTTTAATAATAATTAACGTTCTTGTCAAAGTATGAAAAAAGCTTATCGTGATATATATTTTTGGTTCATTTTTATTCTTACCATCATCCTAATTCCGATGTTACTTCTATATGCCTCCGGATATCGAATAAATAAAAAAAAAATGCAAGTAGTAAAAACCGGAAGCCTGTATATTGAGACCATTCCTAAAAATGCCAGTCTTTATGTAAACGGCGATTTTAATCCTAAAAAAACACCGGTTCTTATAAATAACCTGATCCCAGGTGAATACAGTGTAAAAATTAATTTCGATGGTTATTTTTCCTGGGAGAAAAAATTAGATGTTTTATCCATGGAAACAACTTTTGTTAAAGAGCTAAATTTATTAAAAAATGCTGAACCGAAAAAAATTTCTAAAGATAATTATCCGGCCATGGCACCGCAAGAAAACATGGATGCGGAAATTGCGAGCGTATTAACCGAACTGAATATATCACCTAAAATAAATTATGAAAAATACAGCAATCTTTTAACTATTTTGGATGAAAAAACCCGGATGCTTTATATCGTTGAATTAAATAATGATGCTATGAGCGTTAAGAAATTCGGTTCCGCAGTTACGAATTTCGCTTGGAACCAAAAACATAATTTGCTTCTTTATTATAATCCCATGGAAATCTGGGTATATTATTATGACACCATGCAAGAAGAGCTTATTACCAGGCAGAGCGAGGCTATTAATGAAGCAGTCTGGCTATCTGATGATTATATAATTTACAGTGAAAACAGCGCCGTTAAAGCCATCGAGCTTGATAATCGCGATTTGCGCCAAACTTATGAATTAGTATCTATTAACAATGCTTATAATTTTACAACCAATAAAAAACAAAAAAACCTGTTTTATGAAACAGACGATAATTTTTGGGAATTAAGTTTAATGAATTAATCTTTGAGATAGTCTTTCAGCGCTTCTTGCCAAGTTCTTAATTCTGATAATTTGGTATTAAGTAAAATAGAATATTTTGGCCGGCGCGCTGGTCGCGGAAATTCATTGCTTGTGCAAGGCTCTAATTTTATTTTAATATTTTTAATATTAAAAATTCCTTTAGCAAATTCAAACCAAGTACAATTTCCGGAATTAGTAACATGAAAAACACCAAAATCAGGTTTAAGGTTGGCAATAATTTTTTTTGTTTCCTGCGCTAAATCTTTCGAAAATGTCGGGCTACCATGCTGATCATCAACAACTTTAAGCTCATCTTTTTCTTGGCCTAGCTTTATCATGGTATCAACAAAATTCTTACCGTTTTTTCCATATAACCAAGCAGTTCTTAAAATATAATATTTATCACAATTCTCTTTAATTAATTTTTCTCCCAGCGCTTTACTTTGGCCATAAACACTAATTGGATCGATTTCATTATAATCTTCGCTGTAGCCATCTTTATTTTGACCATTAAAAATGTAATCAGTACTGTAATGCACTAATATAACATCATTTTCTTTACAAGCCTGGGCTAAATTTCCGACACCATAACCATTAATTTGCATACACAAATCTTTATTGGTTTCGCATCCATCCACATCTGTATAAGCGGCTGCATTAATAACGACCTGTGGTTTTTCCCGACTAATAATTTCGCTTACCTGTTTATAATTAGTAATATCTAAATTATCTTTATCAAAACAAAGTAAATTAAAATCTTTAAATTTTTCTTGTAAATCGTGCCCTAGCATCCCATTGGCACCGGTAATTATTATTTTAGTTTTATCCATCTATTTATTGCCTTTGCTATTTTATTTATCTTTTTGCTTTTTTTTCTTTCAGCCAGGCTATTGCATTTTCTTTATCATCAAACAATTTTGTTTTGCCGAAAGTTTTACTTAGTTTAACCATGATATTTAATAACATAGCAAACCATTTGGTTTGTCCGAAAATTGCAATATTTTTAACTTGCGGATAATTCATTGTCTTGCTGTAAATTTTCATTGATTCATCACTAATTTCCTCAGCGTCGCCGGCCGAAGTAACATCCATTAAAGCATAAATTTTAATATCCGGGTAATCACTAATAATTTTATCTAGCGTATCTCGCACCCAAACTGTTTCTGCCACATTCTCTTCTTCTGTATAAGTGTTTTCTGAATAATGAATTTCTAAAATTCCGTCGTCATTCATAATCACGCCGACATTTGTCTCGGGATAATGATAATTAATTTTATAATTACTAGTCATAAAATTATATTATTGATATTGTTTTTGATAATATTCTTTGTACTCGCCGGATTTAACATTCTTCCACCACACTTCATTATTTTTATACCATTCAATGGTTTCATTAATCCCCTGTTCGAAAGTTTTTTCCAGATTAAAGCCTAATTCTTTTTTAATTTTAGAAATATCCATGGCGTATCGTAAATCGTGCCCCGGACGATCTTTAACATATTCCATACTCTCTTCACCTTTATTAAAAGCATTTAAAATAATTTTGGTTATTTCTAAGTTGCTCTTTTCCGACTCTCCGCCCAAGCAATAAGTTTGACCAATTTCCCCTTTTTTAATAATCAGCTCCACCCCTCGATTATGATCATCAACATGAATCCAGTCGCGTACATTTAAACCATTACCATAAACCGGTACTTTTTTACCTTCAATTAAATTTGTAATGAATAATGGTATTAACTTTTCCGGAAATTGAAATGGGCCATAATTGTTCGTGCAGTTAGAAATGGTAATCGGCAGTTTATAAGTTTCATAATAAGCGCGCACTAAATGATCTGAAGCCGCTTTCGACGCTGAGTACGGGCTGGACGGGTTATACGCCGTGGTTTCGCTAAATTTTGTATCAGTATTCAATTCCAACTGACCAAAAACTTCGTCGGTTGAAACATGATGAAAGCGTCGATTAAATTTTCTCGCTGCTTCTAAAATGGTTTGTGTTCCCAAGACATTTGTTTGAACGAACTCAGTCGGCCCTAAAATAGATCTATCCACATGTGATTCGGCCGCAAAGTGAACTACAATATCACAATTTTCAACTAATGGCTCAATAACCTGATAATTGCAAATGTCTGCTTTCACAAACTTGTAATGGCTGTTCTTTTCTACAGACTTTAAATTTTCTAAATTGCCTGCGTAAGTTAATTTATCTAAATTAACAATTTCATCTGCAGGATTATTTTTTAAATATTGAAGAATAAAATTTGATCCAATGAATCCAGCCCCGCCGGTAACTAATAGCTTCATAATTATTCGTGTTTAATAGTCCAATCAAAATTAATATTTTTATCATCATAAGAGATTCTTTCTTCATCTGGATTTTTTGGGTCGTAAGACAATGTTGTAAAATACATTAAAGTAAAATTACTGTTTCCTAAAACCTGATACCCGTGGGCTACACCTTTAGGAATAAGCACTATTCTTGAATTATTACTGTTTTCACCCATATATATTTCTTGGGTTTGACCATAGGTTTCTGATTCTTTTCGCAAATCATGAAGCACCACTCTGGCATTTCCACTGACCGCATACCATAAATCATCTTGCTTTTTGTGCCAATGAAAAGCTTTAATCACGCCCGGATAAGTGACAGTAATTGAACATTGCCCAAATTTCTCTAAAAGATTATCATCGTCACGAAGAATTTCCTGAAAATTTCCCCGCCCGTGGGCATGCGTTTTTATTTCTTTAATTTTTACACCGTTAATCATATTTTTTTTATTCTGACCAAGGCAAGCTGTGTCATAACATTTTATATTCATACTAATGTTATGATTTAGCTTGTCTAAATCATTTAATTATTTATAATAAGCAACTATTTCAAGAACAACTTTTTTAAACTGAGGTGTTAAACTTACAACATTGCGTCTATTACCAGCATCGCGAAGAAAAACAATTGGTCCTCTGTCTCGGCTGTTATTTACTATTTCATAAGCGAACTGCGATTGACTAGCATCTAAAACTATTTCTTTATTATCTTTTTCTCTATGAAGATATTCAATAAATTCACGTACTTCTGCCACGCTCGACTTGCTTTCTAATATTTCTAAAATTTTAGGCTTGCGCTTCGTTCTTTCAAGCGTTAGCTCTCTTTGCAGTGTTCTTGGTACTGTGGGCCGACGCTCTGCTATCAATCTCAGCTTTCTATTATTATTTATTTGTTCAATTAATAATATAGCTGCTTGATTATTGATTTTAAAATGACTAGCAACTGCCCTGGTTTGTGCCATCAACCGAACAGCCTCAATTTTTTTAAGGGTATCTTTTTTTTGTTGCTGTAGAGCTTCTTGCGCTTGAGGAGTTAATCGTTTTTCTTGTTGCAGTCCTTGTGTAACACCATTAATTTGTTCTAAATCTTGAATATAGGCGTCGACCTGCTCGTTAATAAAACTAATTAATCCGGGATCAGTTAAATACTCTTCCACTTGAATTAGCGGCGGTAATTTTTCTCTTGGATCTCTATCATGATAAACTGCCATGTTTATTTTTAATTATGTTCCGACTTCCCAGGAAGATAAATATTTTTTTTGTTCCGGTGTTAAGGTGTCAATTTTTACTCCCATGGTTTGGAGTTTAATTTTAGCAATGTTAGCATCGATTTTTTCCGGTACAGAATAAACAATATTTTCTAATTTTTTATAATTCTTAGCCACGTATTCAGCCGATAATGACTGCCCGGCAAAACTCATGTCCATTACCGATGCTGGATGACCTTCGGCGGCGGCTAAATTAATTAACCTACCTTCGGCTAAAGCGTTTATTCGTTTTTTATTTTTCAAAGTATATTCAACCACGAAATCTCTAATCTGCTTTTTCTTAATGGAATTTTTTCTTAACCACTGCATGTTTATTTCAACATCGAAGTGGCCAGAATTACATATAATTGCTCCGTCTTTCATAACTTTAAAATACCTGGCGTCTAAAACATGGTTGCAACCGGTTAAAGTAATAAAAATATCACCTATTTTTGCGGCTTCGGTCATAGGCATCACTCTAAATCCATCTAAAACCGCTTCAATAGATTTTAGCGGATCAATTTCGGTTACGATTACATCGGCGCCCATTCCTTTTGCTCTCATGGCACAACCACGGCCACACCAACCATATCCGGCTACAACAACTTTCTTTCCGGCAATTAAAACATTGGTAGCTCGAATAATGCCATCGATAGTCGATTGCCCGGTACCATAACGATTATCAAAAAAATGCTTGGTTTTAGCATCATTAACCGCTACCACCGGAAATAATAATGCCTTAGCTTTTTCCATGGCTTTTAAACGTATTACCCCGGTAGTGGTTTCTTCGGTTGATCCCCAAATGTCTTTGGCTTGGTTCCTTCTTTCCGAATGTAATAGCGCTACTAAATCAGCGCCATCATCCATTGTGATGTTTGGTTTATGATCAAGCGCCGCATTTAAATGTTTATAATATGTTTTTTTATCTTCACCGTTAATAGCAAAAACCGGTATGCCAAAATCCTTAACCAAAGAAGCGGCTGTATCATCCTGGGTGCTTAGTGGATTAGAAGCACAAAGCAAAACATCAGCCCCGCCAGCTTTTAAAGTACGCATTAAGTTAGCGGTTTCAGTGGTAACATGCAAGCAGGCTGACAATTTCATTCCTTTTAAAGGTTTTTGCTTGGCAAATCTTTCCCTAATGCTTCGTAAAACATCCATCTGCGCTTCAGCCCATTCAATTCTTAATTTGCCTTTACTAGCTAATTTTATATCTTTAATGTCGTGTTTCATAATTTTTTTTAATTATTATTTTTTGACACCCTGAATAAATTCAGGGCCTCTATATTTACATTGATTTTTTAAACCTGAATTTATTCAAGGAACAAAAAATTAAAAATTTATTTCTTTATTAAATTCTTTTTATATCTTTCATTAAGCTCTGCCATATTATATTCATGCTCTTGCGTGCCGTATTTTTCAACTGCATAAACTGCTGAAACAGCGCCTAATTGACCGCAAATTTCAAGTTCTTGATTATTCAGTAATCCATAAATAAAACCAGCGCGATAGGCATCTCCGGCTCCGGTTGGGTCTAAAACATGCTCGGTTTTAGCGCACGGAATGTTTATTGTAACATTTTTTTTCTGAATTGTCGAACCATTTTCACCTTTAGTAGTTACTAATATTTCAACAATTTCTAAAATCTGCTCTTTAGTATATCCGGTTTTTTTAATAACTAAATCTAACTCATAATCGTTAGTTATTAATACTTTGGCGCCGCGCACTAAGGCTTTTAATTCCTCGGGTTGAAAAAACGGCAAAGTTTGCCCCGGATCAAAAATATAAGGCATATTTATTTTCTGCGCTTGATCCTGATACCTTAGCATATCATGAATATTTCCCGGAGAAATGATCAGTAAATCCCCGTCTTTAATTTCATAGTCAGTATCAATCGCCATCGCACCCATATGAAAACCGGTAATTTGATTATTAGCTTTATCGGTAATAATGTAGGCCGCGGCCGTAAAATCATTTTCTGCTATTTTAATACCACTAACATCAATATTTTTTTCCTCTAAATATTTTTTATATTTATCGAAATCTTTTCCGACCGAACCGATAATAATCGATTTCAAGCTTAAGAGCGATAAATTATAAGCAATATTACCGGCTGTTCCGCCATACCTTTCTTCTAATTTATCAATATTAAAAGAAACGTTTAAATTATGAATTTTATCGGGCAAAATATTATCTTTAAAATAACCAGGAAAATTCATAATCCTGTCAAACGCTAATGACCCGGAAATAAATATTATATTATTTTTCATTCAACTCTCGTTCTCTAATTAATATTGCGGCTTTATGCAAAGATTCAAATGTTCCGGCATCAATCCAGTTTCCAGTCATTATTTCAGCTGTTAAAACCCCTTTATTTAAATAAATATTATTTAAATCCGTAATTTCCAACTCGCCCCTGTCTGATGGCTTCATGGTTTTAATTAAATCGAAAACGGGCTCATCGTACATATACATTCCTACCTGAGCAAAATTTGTTTTTGGATTTTTAGGTTTTTCTTCAATTGATATTACATGACCCTCGGCATCGAATTCAGCCACACCAAAACGTTCCGGGTCAGGCACTTCTTTAACATAAATTTTTGCGCCTGATGTAAAGCCAGATACATCCTTTTTAAAATCATGTCCAAGAAAAATATTGTCTCCCAGAATCATGCAACAGGTTTCTCCATTAACAAAATTTTCCGCTAGCGACAACCCGTGTGCCAACCCCAATGGTTTATCTTGCACTTCAAAAGAAAACCGGGCGTTAAATTCTCTGCCCGACCCTAAAAAATTTACATAATCGCCCGCGTGTTCGGGTGCCACGATAAATAATATTTCATTTATTCCAGCTTCCAGCAAAGTATTAAGCGGGTAATAAATCATGGGTTTATTATAAATAGGCAGTAATTGTTTACTGGTTACTTTTGTAAGCGGTGCCAAGCGCGAACCGCTACCACCGGCAAGTATTATTCCTTTCATATATTTTATTTTAGCTCGTCGGGAGACTCGCTTTCTTTGTTAATTACAATTTAAAATTATATTTTATAATATTCCTTATACCATTCTATAAATTTCTTCACTCCGTCTTCAATACTGGTTTTAGGTTCATAATTTAGTAATTTTTTTGCTTTAATAATATCAGCGTAAGTTTCATCAACGTCCCCTGGTTGTTTAGGCAGCATTTTCTTGCTGGCTTTCTGATTCAACTCTTTTTCAATGATCTCGATAAAATATTTCAACGTTATGGGCTGATTGTTTCCTAGATTAATAATTTCATAACCGAATGGATTATCGATAGCACTCAGTACTCCGCTAATAATATCTTCGATATAAGTAAAATCCCTTTTATGCTGGCCGTTTCCGTATACCGGAATTTCTTTACCGGCTGTAATTAGCTTGATAAATTTAAATAATGCCATATCTGGCCGTCCCCATGGTCCATAAACTGTAAAAAACCTTAATCCTGTGCAATTTAAACCATAAAGATGATGATATGTATAAGCCATTAATTCATCGGCTTTTTTTGTGGCGGCATAAATAGAAATCGGATTATCCACGTTGTCGCTTTCAGAAAACGGAACTTTTTTATTATCGCCGTAAACAGAAGATGAGGAAGCGAATACAAAATCTTTTATTTTATAATTCCTAGCCATTTCCAGCAGATTAAGCGTACCACTTATATTTGTTATCTCATAAGCATGCGGATTTTCCAAAGAGTATCTTACGCCGGCCTGTGCACCAAGATGGCAAATTTTTTCTATTTTTTCGGACTTAAAAACCTGCTCCAACCTTTTTAAATCAGAAAAATCGAGTCTATAAAGCTTAAAATTAGGAAATGTCTCTAATATTTTGTTCCTGGCTTCTTTCAATGAAACATCATAGTAATCATTGAAATTATCGATTCCAATAACATTGTCGCCTCTTTCTAGGAGTTTTTTAGCTGTATGAAAGCCAATAAAACCCGCGCTCCCGGTTATTAAAATGTTCATAGTTAATTTTTCTTGATCTTTTTAATAAATTCTTGTATATTATATGAAGTTAATGCGGATATGTCAACAATAAAAATAATTGAAACGATTATATATATTAATATATATAATACTAACTTAAATGCATAACAACATTCAGTTTAATGTCTGAATTAAAACATAAAAGTCAACTGTTTTACGAAATCGGCTTAATAGTGGTTGTTTTTTTAAATATTTTATTTTCAGCATTATATACATTTATTTTTTATAATAATTGTCATTATTTTGATGTATATATCTTTATAATAACACTTTTATTACTTATTTTTTTATTAATTTCAAAAAAATATTTTCAAAGTAATCATTTGTCTTTATTGTTGTTTGTAGTAACACTTTTTAATTTATTTGCATTTGTTATTAATACATTTATATTAAAAAATGGCGACACTTCTATAATAAAAAATATTGATTTCCTTCAGCTATATTTATTAATAAGTACTTTTATTATTTGTATTACAACCATTGTAATTATTTATCAAAAAATAACAAAAAAAATTATATTACTGGCAAGGACAAAAAAAATTACTTCTTATCTGTTTCCCGTTTTGTTGTTATGCAGTTTTTTGTCACTTATCAAACCATCGACTAATCTTAATATTGGCAAAAATATAATTGAAATTTTTAATCATTTTCAGTCTGTTTTATTTGTCCTGACAATTTTCATTGGTTTATTAAAATTTTATCTTAATAAAGAAGATATTGCACAAGATATTGAAAATGAAGACTTAATCGAAACAGATAAATTAATTGAACAAAAAAAAATTACAGAATTCTCTGTTAAATTCCCTAAAATTAACAAAATTCCACTTTTAAAAAATGTTATTAAATGGGTATACAAAGAAGGCATATGGTATATTATTGGTTTAATAACTATTATTATATCCGGCATTGCTCTTAGATTAAACAATATTAAAAAATTATCTATATGGTATGATGAAGGCTTATCTATAAGTGTTGCCCAAAATATTGTAAATGGATTGGGACATGTATTAATTAACGGCGATGCATATAATAGAGCTTTTTTATATCATTCTTATTTATCGTTCTTTTATCAATTTAATGATGAATTCTGGGTTGGCATTATTGCGAATATACCTTTTTATATTTTAACATCCATTTTTTTATATTTATTTGGAAAAGAACTGCTAAATAAAAAAGCTGGTTTACTTGCTATATTTCTTTTTGCTTTTTCCTGGGTTGGGATTGCAATGGCGAGAGAAATAAGATTTTATGAAATGTTTATATGTTTATTTTTAATTGGCAACTTTTTCCTTTTTAAAGGATTGAAAAACTTTTTTCACATAACTTTATTCATGCAAAATAAAAAAAAATATTGTAAGCAATTAATTTTAATATTTACGTACTTTTTAATTTCAGCTATAATTTTCTTTATTTCGTTTAAAACACAAGATTTAACTTTTTTTATTTTATATGCGCTATTATTCTTCGGATTAATTTTATACTTAAAATCAAAAAAGATCGGAACATTAATAACAACAATTTCTTTAACATTGCTTTTGCTTGGTCATTTAATTAGCCATCAAGAAATTTGGCTGAAATACACAATGCCCAGTTGGTTTGGAGAAATTTATAATCAGGCAAACTATTTGCATTTTTTAATTGAATTATTTTTTAATCATTATTTCTATTTAATAATAATTTTAGCAATACTTTTTTATAGTGTAATTAAAAAAAGTAAAATTAACGAGATATACTTATTTTCCATGCTTATTGGACTTTACTCGATAATTTCTTTCCAAGGAGTCGGCTATTTCGCACTTTTAAGATATTACTATTTTATTTTTCCATTCATATTTATAGCTACAGCTTATATCGTTATTTCTTTTTACAATAAAAAAAATAAAATATTTAAAGTCTTTTTATCTATATTACTAATAACAATTATTGGCATCAGTTTATTTTCCGGATTAAAAGAAGCGTATTCACCATTAACTCTGACTTCTAAATATGAACAAAAAAATCTTCCTTATCATGAAATATTTCAAATATTAAAGTCACCGGAATTTAAAGATTATAAAACCATTAGCGATCACTCCTTTGCTTTTGTTAATTATTTAGAAAATGATCTAAAAATTAACTATTTATTAGACAGAAGAGATATTCTAAAAACAAGTTTGCGTGAAAGAAATACAAAAATAATCGGAATTACGTATAAAAATTTTATTAATTATATTAATAAGGGGAAAAAATTAATTTTTGTTTATGATGAGAGAAATTACAAACTAATAAAATATCATTTAGATAAAATTAACATGGATAACACCATTTTTGTAAAAACGATAAACTCTGATAACGATAAAATTAGCATTGTGATATTTAATTAATTCAAAAAAATTTTTGATAAACTAAATTTACTTTTCTTTTGGAAATTCAATTTTGGGATGGAAAAAAAAGAAAAATAACAATCCTTTTAAAACTATTTTGGCTTTTAATAATGGATATGGAAAACTAACTAAACATCTTAATAGAATACACAATTCCCAAATAATTGAAAATGGCAAAAAATATTGTTTTGAATATTTTTTTTTATAAAATAATACATTTCGAGTTTTATAAAAAAAATTCTTAATTCTTACTGGATCTTTTTCTCTAAAAATTTCCGGTGGTTCTTGAATCTTTCTCTTATGCACAACTATACTATTACCGACAATGTACCCTGGACAAATATTTGTTATTCGCGAAGTATATTCAGTGTCATCACCCCAAATAAAAAATTCCTTAAAAGGTAGTCCTACTTTATTTACAATATTTCGATTTAAAAGAACAGATACGAATGTAGAAAATCTAACCTTAACAAGGCTTTTATTTAAATTTTCTTCCCAAGAAGGATACATATTAATGTTTTTTCTAAAATCTATGACCGGCGTATTAATTGACTCCCCATTTATACCGACAACTCTGCTACATAAATAACCAATTTTCTTATCCAAAGAAACATTAAGCATATTTTGCAATGCGTTTGACTGTGGAACCACGTCATCATCCATACACCAAATCCAATCAAACCCTTTTTCGCAAGCTCTTTTAATTCCATAGTGGAATCCACCCGCTCCACCTAAATTTTCTTTTAAATTAATGTAATCAAAAACAGAATTATTTAAGTATTTTTTTTCTAACATCTCTCCAGTACCGTCGTTTGAAGCATTATCTATTATAATAATTGCATCTAACTTATGATCTTGCTTCAATAAGGAATCTAAACACTCTTTAAGTAATTCTTTTCTGTTGTATGTTACAACTACTGCAGCGATTTTTACTAAATTATTATTTTCCATGATTATTTTTATTAAATATATTTAATGCATTATTAATTGCATCATCCATGTCATAGTATTTAAATTCACCCAGTCTGCCGACAAAGGTTACCTTCTTTATTTTTTTAGCTTTACTATTATACTTACTTAAAATTTTATTATTTTTATCATTTAAAAACGGCCAACCAACATAACCTGTTTTTCCAGGATATTCATAAGCAATTATTGTTTTGCTATTTTTTTGCATTGTTAATTTTTTAAATTCTGTAGTTCTGGTAAATCTATGCTCTAAGTCCGGATAATTAACGACTGCAGATGGCTGAAAATCTTTTTTATTAAATGTTTTAAGCATTAATTTAAAACAACGATATTCTAATCGCCCAAATTCATAATTAAAGAATTCATCAATCGGCCCTGAATAATATATTAAATCAAAATCTGTATTATTTTTATTTTTTTTGTAATCAGTATTTAAATTAATTTTAATATTTTTATGAGCAAGCATTTTTTTAAACATCGCCGTATATCCATTTTTTGGCATTGCTTGATATTTGTCGAAAAAATATCCATCTTCTTGTGATATGTTTATTGGTACTCTGGCAGTTACAGATGGATCAATCTTTTCTGGTTTTAATCCCCATTGCTTTTGAGTATAATATAAAAAAACTTTCTCATATATAAAATTAGCTAAAAATTTAAAATCTGAATCTTTTAACTTTTTTAAATCTAAAATAGTGACTTTTTTATTTTTTCCAAAATAATTTATTAATTTTTTTTCAAGTTTTTCAGATTTTTCAGGTATTAATTTATTCAATGTATCTAAATTAAATGGTATTGGAACATTTTTTCCATCAATTAACCCAGTTACTTTATGTTTGTATGGAATCCATTCTGTGAATTTAGATAAATAATTCCAAACATCTTTATAATCTGTATGAAAAATGTGAGGCCCATATTTATGCACTAATAAATTATTATCATTTTTATAATCATAACAATTTCCGCCAATTTGTTCTCGCTTTTCAATTATCAAAACCGTATTTCCAACATTCGCAAATCTTTCAGCCAAAGTAATCCCAGTAATTCCAGCTCCGACAATTAATATTTTTTTATTTTTTTTCATTTTTCCGTAAAGTTAAAATATTTAAACCTTTCTTATAAAGATATACAAACATACTAATAGTAATGAATAATTCTGTTATAAGCAACGTTAATGCAATACCAGCACCCTGGTAAATTGGGGCGATAATAAAAACTGCAACAATACTAAACAAACCTGCTATTGATAGTATCTTTGAAAAAGCTTTTTTAAAATTAAATGTAAGCATGGTTTGAATTCCTAAAACATTGCTTAAGCCTACTAAAAACGGTAAAAAAGATAATAATCTTAAAATTATTATGGACTGCTGATATTGAGGACCTAAGGCAACACTAATAATTCGATCGGCAAATAAAAAAATTATCGAAGACATAACAAATGTACCACCGCCAACGATTTTAAATAATTTTTTAATAAAAAATAATGCTTTTTCATGAGACTCATTAGCAATTTTATTTATATGAGGATAGACTGATTGCGAAATTGGAATCATTAAGCTCTTAACAGCTTTAATAATTTTTTCTGCACCAGAATAGTAGCCAACTACTGTATTACTTGTAAACATGCCAAGGATAAACACATTCGAATTGGAATAAAGGCTAATTGCGATCGTTGATATAAATATATACCATCCTTCTTTAAGTTGATGTAGTACAAAATGATATTTTGGTAAAATCAATTTAATTTTAAAAATTTTTATTCCGAAAACAAGCGCAATCAAACCTGACATTAAAAAACCTAATGAGCTTATTAATGGCACATAAATATAATCATCTTGATTTTTAATAAAAATAAATATAAAAATTAAAAATAATAATTTTACGGAAACATTAATAATTGTTATATACTTCATCTTTTCCATGCCCTGAAAAAGCCATACAGGAAATATAATGGTTCCAAAAACCATAATATATGCAAATAAATAAACAATGTACTCTGAATGAAATTTTGGTATATTAAATACAATAACAGAAAACACTGCCGTGGAAACTATAAATAATAAAAAATATACAATATATACAGAACAAAAAATTTGCGAAACTTTATTATTATCATTCCGATTTATTGATATTTCTCTGGTTGCCGATAATTTAAAACCATATTCGGTTAACAAAATAAAATAAGCAATAAACGATTGAGCAAAAACTACCAAACCAAATTTATCTGGACCTAAAACTCTTACTAAATATGGTAAAGTAATAAGTGGAAAAACATATTCTGCAACTTGCAAAGCAGATAAAGCTGAAAAATTATGTATCAACAACTTATTTTTATTAATTAACTCTTTAATTATTTTTATCATATTAATATTTTCCAATTTAAAATAATTTTATTTAAGAATTAAATTAATTATTTTATTACAATGTAAATTCCAAGAATTTTGTTTAATAAACGCAGCAAGTTCTTTTCTGTTTATTTTTGATAGTTTATTTTTTAACTCGTCTAAATTTATCTTAATATCATATGGATCTACTCTAATAGAAAAAGAATTAGGAATAATTTCCGCGGCGCCACAATATTTTTCATTTGATATTATTGCTAATGAGCCACACGCCAATGCTTCAAATATAACATTACCAAATGGCTCGTAAAAACATGGGTGTACTAATACTAATGCATTCTTGTAATAATGAATCAAATCACTTTGGCTAATCTTGCCAATATATTCAATATTATGAATATTATTTACAATATTTCGATTTTTTTTATTCATTGTTCCTGCGATCTTTATTGTAAAATCATCTGGCAATAATTTTGCTAATTTAAGAATATTATTAAATCCTTTTCTGCGTGAATCGCCACCCACAAAAAGAAAATATTTTTTTTTGTCAACACAAAATTCAAATTTATCACTTTCTACACCATTATAAACAACTTGCTGTTCTATTTTTTTAAGCTCCGGAAATTTCTGGATATACAAATTACGAGTTAATCTACTATTATGGATAATAATATCAGCCGAAAATAAAGATTTTTTTTCTAAAGATCGCTCAAAAGGCCAAATGAAATAATTCATAAAAAAATGCAATATTTTTTTTTCTTTGTATTCTTCACTTTTTTTAAATATATTAATATGTGTTTTTAATATTTTTTTTCCGCCAAACTTTATTTTTGTAAAATCAATATATTCATGCGAAATTATAGCATCATAATCAGTTAAATCTATATTTCTTAAAATTTTTATTATTTTTCTATTAAACCAAATTCTTGGAATAATTTTATTAAAATATGTTATCCGATTAATATCAAAATTGTTATTATTAACCAATACTGTTTCGGTAATATCTTTCGATCCATTATATGCCGAGAAAACTGTTACTTTAATATTATTTTCCAAAAAAGATTTAGCTAAAAAAAATGAATGAAAACCAGCACCTCCTATAACATGTGGGGGAAATTCTCTCGTTATTATTAAAATTTTATTCATCGTGAGACAATATAGATAGTTATTATATTATAAATATTTCTGATAAACTGCCCAAATTTCTTCCGCGGTAGTCTCCCAGTTAAATTTAAGGATATTTTTTTTTCCTTTTATAATCATCTGTTCGCGTAAATTTTCATCACAAAAAACTTTATTTATTGCGTTTGCAATTCCATTTATATCAGTTGGATCTACAAGAACGGCAGTATCCCCAGCGATTTCAGGTAAACAACTACAACTTGATGTAATGACCGGTAAATTGTGCTCCATTGCTTCAATAATAGGCAAACCAAAGCCTTCGTTTGAAGAAATATAAATGAACGCTGATGCATGATTATAAACTGCATCTAGCTCGCTATTACTAATATAATCTAAAAAAATAATTTTCTTTTCTAGATTATTTTGCTTAGTGTAATCAAAAATGTCTTTATATAGCCATCCCTTTTTACCTACAACTACAAACTGGGAACTATGATTAATATCTGAAATACAAAATGCTTTTATTGCATTTAAAACGTTTTTTCTAGGCTGCAATGTACCTACATATAACAAATATTTTTCTGCTAAACCGTTTTTTTGTTTAAACTCGTCCCAATTTATTATATTATTTTCAAAATCAATTTTATTGCCGGAAGCATAAACTACAAATAAATTTTTTCGTCTCTTGTATCTTCTAATAAGCTCTTCGCTAGAAAAATTAGAAAGGGTAATTATTGAATCGGCAAAATAATACGCTAAAGGGATTTGAATCTTCCAATATATATAATTTGGAATTCGTTCGGTTTCAGGATTAGTTAAAGGTATTACATCGTGCAAATTAACAATAGTTTTGATACCAAATAATTTATATAATGGCGAACAGGCACTCTTTGTTCCGTGAAAAATATTAACTCCTTTGAAATAACAGTATACAGGAAGACAAAACCAATCATAAAATAATAAAAAAAGTTTTGGAATCGGAAAAACTACTAATTTTACATTGTTATTATTGGAAAAAAAGTTTTTATTTATTTTTTTCATGGAAAATAAATAAACATCGTAATTCTCCATTTTCTTTAATAATCGAGGAATTACATTATTCACATATGTTGCTACTCCCGCGCCCTGCGAAACAGTTCTGATGTCAATTCCGATTTTAATATTTTTCATATAATGTGATACATTTGGAAATAATTTTTTGCCATGATAATTCTTCTGGTATATTAATGGAATAAATATTTGATTTTATATTATCTAATTTAACAAATTCTTGATAATTATCAATAAATACACCGTTATCATCTAACAACTTACTGGTTAATTTATTTTTAAAACAAATAATTGGTAAACCAAAAAACAAATAATTATATATTTTACCTGAAGATTCACTGCTATTATTTTTTGGTTCGATAAAAATATCTGCAATTGATAAAATTTTTGGTAAAGAAAAATAATCAAATCCTCCTAAAAAAAATAATTTCTTTTCGATGATCATTTGATGATATTTTATTTTATACACTTCTTCTAATTCACCATAACCAGCAAAAACAAAAATATACCCGGGGTTATTTATACTAATACCTTCTAACGCTTCTAAATACTTATCTACTCCTTTCGCTCGGCTTAATGAGCCCGTATATAAAATTATATTTTGTTCATCTGCAATATTTAATTTGTGTTTTAGGTCTTTTTTTTCTTTAACTCTATCAAAGTTCAAAAAAAGATCAAAATCAATTCCATCATTTAGCACATCGATCTTATTTATATCAATCTTATATCGTTTTAATAATAAATCTCGACTATTAGTCGAGCTACAAAATATGTAATCGGGAAATAAAAGTAAAAATTTTTCAATAACTATAAAAAAATAATAAAACAATCTCATAAATTTATTTTTTGATAATGTATACTGATACATTTCTTCAGCTAAGCTTCCCTGGCAGTCAAAAATAATTTTACTTTTTCCAAAAGAGATAATCTTAATAATTATAGCAATGCATAATGCTTCATATAAATGAGCGTGGATTATTCTATTTTTAGTATGAGCCCAATGTTTTATGGAAGTGAGCAACAAAAAGAAGTCCAAATAAATTTTATGCCATGAAGCACCGGGTGTAGTTTTGCGATACCAGGGAATATTTATTGAACGCTTAATATTACATATATCGATACCGGGCGGATTTTTTCCCAAATTATAAGTGCAAAGATCTACAGAAATATTATTTTTTAATAAATATTTTATTTCATTGTATATACGAATATGACAACCACGATCAGAAAAAAATGGCGTTGCGGCAATCATGAGAATATTTTTTTTGCTAATCATGCTGAAATATATTTATTATTTTTACAAAAAAACATTTATTTATTTTTTTCCAAATCATGTTTAACCATAATCTCAACTAATTCAGAAAATGATGTTTGTGGTTGCCAATTTAATTTTTCTTTGGCCTTGGTGGCGTCACCCAATAATTCATCTACTTCAGCCGGGCGGAAAAATTCCGGATTCACTTTTACCAGCACTTCACCGCTAATTTTATCTTTGCCGATTTCATTTACGCCTTCGCCTTCCCAAACTATCTCTTTACCGATTACTTCAAAACCTAATTCTACAAATTCTCTGATGCTGTGATTTTTGCCCATAGCTAATACAAAATCATCGGCTTTTTCATACTGCATAATCTGCCACATGCCCAGTACATAATCTTTGGCATATCCCCAATCTCTTTTAGCGTCTAAATTGCCAAGTTCAATACACTCGGCTGATCCGTTTTTAATTTTAGAAATACCAATAGAAATTTTTCTAGTGACAAATTCCGGTCCGCGCATTTCGGATTCATGATTGAATAATATACCGTTAGACATAAATAAATTATAGCTTTCCCGATAATTTTTAATGGTCCAAAATCCAGCCAACTTTGATACGCCATAAGGGCTGCGCGGATGAAAAGGCGTTTCTTCGTTCTGTGGCACTTCATGAACTTTTCCATATAATTCTGATGTGGCGGCAAAATACAATTTAGTGTGCGGAGAAAATTCTTTGATGGCGTTAATTACATTTAAAGTTCCGCTGATATTAATATCGTAAGTTGCGCGGGGATTTGTAAAACTAAGACCAACGAAGCTTTGAGCCGCTAAATGATACACTTCATCATATTGATAAGTACGAATTAATTTTTCAACATAGGTATGATCAATGATATCTCCCCAGTGTAATATTAATAATGCTTTATCGGCATCATTTAAATCATTTAAATTACCGATGTCATTACGGCTATTACGACGAAGTAAACCGTGAACTTCATAATCCTTTTCTAAAAGCAACTTAGTTAAAAAATAACCATCTTGCCCGGAAATACCTGTTATTAATGCTTTCTTTTTCATATTGACTTTAAAATTAATTTTTATCTTTTATTAAAATATATAAAACTACGATAGTTAATAAACCAACTAACCAATAATTAAAATTTATATAATACTCTACAAAATTATCAGTAAAAACATTTAAAATGATCAGTAGAAAATAGCTAACAAATAAAGCTTTAAATAATAATTTAAGAATTTCGCTAAATAACTGACGCCTGGTATTTTTTACTGTATTCATAAGCCTAATTTAAACTTTAGCCGCGGCCATAAATTTTTTAAATTTAATGGATCTTTTTTAAATTTAATTTCAATATTTTTAACTATAATCTGGCTATTAATATCGGTGATTCCGGGTGCGGACAGAATAAAATTTAATGTTTTTCTGTCGCCCGGTACCGTGTCTAAAACAAAACTTTGCGTAGCCGCGTTCCAACTGCGAACAGCTGTCGGGGCAGAATAATCTTTGGCAATTAAATAATCGTAATTATCCATATTCATGTCGGTGCGCAAAATATCTATGCCATAGTCGGGATCAAAAAAACTTTCGGGCGTAAAAGAATAATAGCCAAATCCTTGAATGTATACATCATTTAAAACAGCGTTAATAATTTTTATGGAACCTAAATTATTATCATCACTCCATTTAAAATCTTCACCGGTGCGAATAAGTTCTAATTTGTCGTTGTTAATGCTTATGCTTTGCAAACTTTCCGAATGATCAGTACGCGCTAATAAAATATCACTGTTAGTATATAACGTGGTAGGATCCAGAGTTAAATCTGAAATGCTATTTTTATGGGCCTCGCTGTCAGCTAAAAAAATTCTGTTTTTTACTACTAGCAAATGTTGCTTAGTGATAATTTTTCGAATAAAAACATCATTACTAACATCAACTACTATCCGGAATAACCCACCGCTTAAATTAGTTAGTTTTATTTGTTTCTCTTTAACCAGTGAAGCCGTGCCACTAATATCGGTATTGCCGTCTCCGGGCTCGACTTCGGTTTGAATTTCAGTGTCATCTTTGTAAATACGCACTATAAAATTATCCGCGCTCAGCGCCCAGTTAATATCTTGCCAATAGAAAGTAAAATCAAGATCTTCGCCTTTGCCTAAATAAGTATAAAATTCATGCCGGCCTCGCAGTGCCGTATTAATTTCAAGCTGTTTGTCGCTTGGCTCATAATCGTCGATCACAAATTTATACGGCAAACTATAATTATAAGTAGCTATTTTTTTATCAGTCGGAACATTATCTAAAAATTCCTGATAGCTATTATATTTTTTTTGTTTTTGTAAAAAAATTATATTATCAGTGTTTATTCTATCCCAAGTCGAATTATCGATAAATTTATTTTCCAAAGGCTTTAACTCGAAATTCCAATCAATGGATTTTTGCACACCAAGCTCTAAAATGCTTTGGCTGGGGTTTTGATAATTTATAGCCACCTCCGCCGTATCAAACGAACGGGGTACATAAGAAGTGAAATAAACCGGCTCTCCGACGATTCTCTGATAACATTCCCCCGTTTTTAGGTTTTTTTCAATGGCTAAGGCTCGGCCAGTAGGCGTAAATTCAGTAATGAGTGTTGCTGGCGAGCAAAAATCGTATGAAATTGTTAATTTTCCGTTAAAAACAAAGTAATTATTAAGTAAAAACAAAAAAAGAGCCACAATCGCCACAAATAAAAAAATTGACCAAATTTTCGTAATTTTCTCTATTTTCATCTTCATTATTATAAATAAATTGCCAAAATAAATCAAGCTTGATATAATAGCCAAAGTTAAACATTTAATCTATTATCAAACAATTTATGAAATATTCAGTAATTATTCCGGTTTATAATGAGGAAAAAAATATAATTGAACTTCATGAACGCGTTAAAAAAGTAATGGATTCTTTACAAAAAGACTATGAGATAATCATTATTGATGATGGTAGTGACGATAACACTTATAGTGAACTATTAAAACTATCCCCTGTTAAGCTTATTAAATTCCGTAAAAATTTCGGCCAAACAGCCGCCATGGATGCCGGCATCAAAGAGGCTGAAGGCGAAATTCTAATAACACTTGATGGCGACTTGCAAAATCCCCCCGAAGAAATACCGAAACTATTAAACAAAATGCAAGAAGGATTTGATGTTGTTTCCGGTTGGCGCCATAAACGCAAAGACACTTTTGGTAAAAAATTTATTTCTCGCGGCGCAAATGTTTTACGTAAATTTTTTATTGATGACAAAATCCACGATTCTGGTTGCTCGCTTAAAGCTTACAAAAAAGAATGTTTCCACCAGATAGATTTGTATGGAGAAATTCACCGCTTTATTCCGGGTATATTATTATGGCAAGGCTATAAAGTGGGAGAAGTTGAAGTTGAGCATGTAGCACGCCAATATGGCCAAACCAAATACAATTACAAACGAATTTTAAAAGGCTTTGTGGATATGATCGGTGTTTGGTTCTGGAGAAAATATGCTTCTCGCCCATTGCATATTTTCGGCGGAAGCGGAATATTATTAACATTGATTGGCAGCACCATGCTATTTAGTTTGTTTATCTTAAGATTATTTTTCAATTTTTATTTATCAAACCGCATTTGGCCAACCATTTCAGTATTTTTAATTTTGGCCGGCATCCAGCTTTTTGTTTCCGGATTACTGGGCGAAATTCTAATAAAAAATTACTTCAACGATAAACGCCGACCATATAATATTGAACGCGTTATAAAAAATTAATTATTCTCCCAGTGAAAAATGATTACATGCGTATCATTACTGATGGGTTCAATTTTTTTAAAATTTTTCTGAATATATTTCATTACCTTGGCCGATAAATGAGCCCTGGCTTTGTATTGTGGCCAAACAATCCAGCCACTTTTATTTTTTTTAACTAATTCTTGAATATCATTGATAGTGGTATTTTCAGTGAAATAAACTAAATTTAAGGCTTTATTTTCAAGATAATAAGTTCTTTTAGAGTAAATTAATACCGGATCGCTATTTTTATTATTATCGGCGATATAATTGTAAGCATCGCGGTAATTATGCATTTGCGAATTTGAATATGTCCAATCGGCCCGCGCCGGCTGGAAAAAATAATTTTCCTTTACGCTTGGCCAAGAAAAATATGGGCCAGCAAATAATAAAATTATGATTAATAAAATGTACTGTGCATATTTTTGCTTTTTAAAACATAATGAACAAATTCTATATAAACTGTCGGAAAAAATTATTATGATAAAAGGAATTAAAAATAAAATATATTTTTTTGCCGCATAACGATCCGCAAACCAAACAAAATATACTAGCGGCCCGGAAAACAAACAATAATAATAAGTTCGTAAATTATTTTTATGCGTAAATAAAAATATTATTCCCGCTAATAAAACTATCCATCCTAAGTATTCAAACTTAAACTGATTAAATAATTCCGCAATATAAGACCAATTAGGCTTTGCTTGCCAGCCAATAAAATTTAAATAAGAAATTTTAGCAATAAAAAAATGATACACAGCAATTACTACCCCGCCAATAATTGCACTAATTGTAAAAACTTTATATTTAAACTCTTTAAAAAAATTCAAAATAAAATAAATTAAAAAACCGATCGCTAATACTAATACTTCGGCGTGGGTAATAAACGCCAAATAAAAAGTAATAATAGCTAATAAATAATAAATATATTTATAATTATTTTTTGTATTCAGCGCTTTATAAGCCAGCCAAGAAAAAAGTAAAGCTAAAAATGCAAACATGGAATACATTCGACAAATTCGCGATGACCAGATAAACATATTATCGAAACTTACTGTATAAACTGCAATTAAAGATACCAGATGCGATTTACTTACTTTATAAGAAACAAAGTATATAAGCGGTAATAATAATAATCCCCAAATTAATGCCGGCAGACGGCCCGCAAATTCATTTATACCCAGCAGTTTAAAGCTGGCCGCAACTTGAATAGTAAATATTCGAGCGCGCGGATATGGCCTTAGAGTTCTCTGTTCTACAAAATCCCATGTCTCAAAATGGCCGGTTTTCAGAAAACCAACGGCGGTATTCAAATGATAATATTCATCATTTTGAAAATTTATATAATCGATATTTTTATAGCGTAAGTAGAGTGCCACAAAAAATAAAATTATAAAAAAAACAGCGACAATAACGGCTTTATAATTTATTTTTTTTTCTGATTTATTGTTTAAAAACATTGCCGTTATTATAGATTAATTAACCGATTTTGCCAAGTTGATTTTACTAATGCATTATAGTATAATAAGACAATGAAATATTCAATTATTATCCCCTGTTCATCTTCAAAATATCTTAATGATTGCTTAAAATCAATTCAAAATTTAGATTATCCAATTTCTGATTTTGAAGTAATTTTAGTAGATAATAATCACGAAAAGCAATTACGCTATTTTGCTGATAAATACTTGGTTAAATACGTCCATGAACCAATAACAGGATCCTATCAAGCTAGAAACACCGGTGCTAATAACGCTGGTGGTGAGATATTAATTTTTATTGATTCAGACTGCCAAGTGACTAGCAATTGGTTAAAAGAGATTGATAAAACATTCGATCAAAATGTAGACAGCCTTATGGGTAAAATATTAGGTATAAATAAAAATAATATTGCCGAGTTTGAACAAAAATTTTATGAACAAATTACCCATGATTTTCTAAACAATAATAATAAAACATTAAGCCGCATTGATACTAGAAATTTTGCTATTAAAAAACACGTCTTTGAAAAACTTAATGGTTTTAATAGCCGGCTTCAGTACGGCGGCGATATGGAATTCGGTGCGCTCTTACACGAGCATAATAAAACAATTATCTTTTCCGAAAATGTTATTATTAATCACGTTAATGAAATTTGTTTAGATGTAATTATAAAAAAACGCATCAAACAAAATTATAATAATTTTTTAATCACTTCTCTTCATAATCCAAGCTTTATCAAAAAATATTTTCCACATTTATTAGCCCATCAAAATAATTTTCCTGCTCAATGTTTACGGATTATTTGTAAGCTCGGATTAACAGTTTGTCGTTGGCCGGCAAAAATATTTATTAATTATAAATTCTTTAAATTATTAAATATTCTGGCTATTAAATACGGATTATTATCGGCCGTGTGTAAAAAACAAATTAACTTATGATGTTTCGCAAATTATTCAATAACGCTTTTGCGGTTTTAATCGCTCGTGTTTTATATCGCATTTTTAATGCTCTGGTTGCAATTATTATCGCGCGTTATGCTGGCGTGGAAAAATTCGGTATGTATTCTACAGCCCTCGCCTTAACCAATACCTTTCTAGTAGCCAACGATATTGGCTCTACCACTCTCCTAATGCGCGAAGGATCACGCCATAAAGATTCAATCAGCCTTTATTTCGGAAATTCTATTATTATTCAATCCATTGCTTCGACTTTTTTCTTTATTATAACAATTGTGATGGCCGTAGTGTTGCACTACGACTCGCAAACCATGATTTTGGTAGTACTCTTAGGTTTGGCAACTGTTTTCTTTGAATTTAGAAAATCATTTCGAGCTGTTTTACGTATTATGCTAAAAATGAAAGTGGTTTCAATTTTTGAAGTCATTACGGGTTTTTGTATCTTCATTTTAACTTTAGCTATTAGCTATATTATTAATGACCGAAATTTCGGTATTATTTTGATAGCCGGGGCGCCGCTGATTATGAATCTGTTATTTATACTATCGGTATTCCTTTACGACTTAAAACTTGTGAAACCAACATTCAATTTAAAACTTTTATGGCCCATGGTTAAAGACGGCCTTAAATATTCCATTTACGATATATTTCTAATTGCTTATTTTCAAATCAGTATATTGATGTTGCAGTATTTTAAAGGCAATACCGAGGCTGGTCTTTATTCAGCGGCGGCTAAATTAATTATTTTAATTCTAATTCTGCCACAAATGATTTTTCAAATTGCTTTACCATTAATGTTTAAGTACAGTACTTTAGACATTAACAAGTATAAGCGAATTCACCTTTTAATTTTTCGATATTTAAATGCTTTAAGTATTCCAATAGTAATCGGCACTTTTTTATTGGCCGACCCTATTATTCATTTAATCTACAGTAAGCCCGGTTATGCCCCAGCGGCCCTTGCCCTAAAATATTTTGCGCTGTTTTTAATCGCTCGCTTTGCCGGTAATGTTTCCGGGCAATCTTTAACCGCCATTGATAAACAAAAACAGGAAAATATTATCCAAATTTTTTCATTTATTTTTTTAATAATTATTAATTATTTTCTAATTAATGCATATGGCTTCATGGGCGCTGTTATTGGTACTGTCGCTACTGAATTTATTATCAGAATCGCTTTCACTATTACTGATCTTTATTATCTTAAATTAAACGTTTTCTCTTATCTACTCAAACTCATTAAACCCGTTCTGGCGAGCATTATTATGGGCACGGTAATCTATTTTACAATGGACAAGTTAAATGTTATATTTACTATATTATTAGGAGCCTTAATTTACGGCTTCTTTTTATGGGTTTTTAAGTTTCTCGACGCTTACGACATGGCATTATTTAAACAATTAATTCCTAATAAATTTCAAAAGAATGCGTCAAGCAATCCTGAATCTGATGCTATAAACAATTAATACTACCAAAATTATTATGCAAGTTTTAATTTTAACTGCCGGCGAATCTAAACGCCTTCGACCTCTCACTGATAAACATCCAAAAAGCTTACTTAAAATTAGTGATAAAGAAATTTTGCACCATATTTTAGATACCTGCCAAGCTTGTGGTCTGAAAAAATTTAGCTTATTAACCGGGCATGGCCATGAACATGTGGTAGCTTTTTCAGAAAAATATAAAAAAAACAATCCCGATGTTTCTATTGAAATAATTTATAATAACGAATATAACAGCAAAGGTAATATCCATTCTCTTTACTCTGCTAAACCAATTTTTTCTAACGATTTTATTATTATTAATTCTGACACTATTTTTCACAAAAATATTCTGCAAGCGCTACTCGATCATCCGCAAAAAAATGTTATGGCCATCGATGATTTTAAAAAATTATCTGATGAGGAAATGAAAGTTTACATCGATAAAGATAATAAAATTCACAAAATTCACAAAACTTTAAAACCTGAAATAGCTAACGGCGAATATATTGGCCTCATGAAATTAGGCAGTGAATTTAAACAAGCGTTAATTAATAGCTTAGAAACTGTGATGCAAAATGATCCGAGCTTATATTATGAAGATGCTTTACAGCATTTTATTGATCAAGATGCTCCAATTTATAAAATTTCCACTTCGGGCCTACCGGCCATGGAAATTGATACTCATGAAGACTTAAAAAACGCCAAACAATTAATTCAACAAATAATTCCGTAAACATATGTCGGTAAATTTCCGCGATACACAAGTTCCCTTATTTATCAAAATTGAAAAAAATATTATTAATGATATTAAAAATATTTTAATTGAAGAAAATTTAATTGCTAATAACCCTTTAATACTTATTAGTAAAACCGTTAAAAATTTGGAAAATATAAATTTAAATTCATTATGTCAACCTCAAAATATTTTAATTAGTAATGACAGTTCTATTACGGCGGCGGAAAAAATTAAAGATCAAATTCTAACTAATGCCCACGATGCCATAATCGCTATTGGCGGAGGCCAAGTTCTGGATGTAGGAAAATACGCTGCCACTAAGGCTAATGTAAATTATATTTCTGTACCGACTTCTCCATCGCACGACGGTATCGCTTCGCCAATTGCAGTCTTAACAGACGGTAATAATTTAAAACAAAGCATGGGCGTTAATATGCCAACAGGCATTATTGTGGATTTAGATATAATAAAAAAAGCACCGCTTAAAAATATTCAAGCTGGCACAGGTGATTTATTATCAAATTTTTCAGCACTAGCCGACTGGAAACTAGCCCACATGGAAAAACAAGAAAAAATTGATGATTTCGCCATGTCGCTTGCTTATTCGGCCGCAGATTTAATTTACGGCAATGTCGATGATGATTATAACATTAATATATACTCAGATAAATTTTTACTCACTTTAATTAACGGCTTAGTATTAAGCGGTATAGCTATGCATATTTCCGGAAACTCTCGCCCCTGTTCTGGTGCAGAGCATAAAATCTCCCACGCCATTGACAAACTATTTCCAAACACGGCCATGCATGGCGAACAAGTAGCTTTAGGAATAATTATTACCGAAAAATTAAGAAATAGTGCTTATTATAATAATTACAAAAAATTATTTAAAAACCTTAGCCTACCAACTCATTATCAAGATATCAACCTTACTCATAGCCAAATGATAGAAGTGCTGAAATTCGCCCCTCAAACCCGCCCTGATAGATATACAATTCTAGAAAAATTAAATTTGGATGATTTTAATATTAATCAGTTATTAAATGAGCTATAACAACCCGCGCGACGTCATAAAGAAAGAAGATAGTTTGCTAACATATTATTTTGCTGGTCAAATATCTTTTTTGATTGCCAAAATGGCTACTAAAATAAAATGGTTATCACCTAACTTTTTCACAACTATCTCATTTATTTCCGGTATTATTACTGCCTGGCTATTTGCTAATAATCAATTGATTGTGGGTTCTTTATTATTACTAATAACTTTAATATTTGATTGTGTAGATGGGCAACTAGCGCGCTTGATTAGCAAACAATCTAAATTAGGAGAATGGTATGATCATTATACTGATAAAATTAAAGATGTACTTATTCTTTTTGGATTAGCCTGGGGTGCCTATCAAATTAATCACGAATGCTTAGTTTATGTCTTCGCTTTTTTTGCACTGAGTTTCCAATATTTAAGAAACATGTCGCGTTATTGGCGCGAATCTTTCGAATTAAAATATAAAGCTCAAATATCTGAAAAAGTTATTATTAAAAAAATTCCTTGCCAATTCATTCGATCGCTTAAACACACTCTGCTATTTAAAGAAGCGGATCGTTATGGTTTAATAATTATATTTGCACTGCTTAACCAAGTTTCTTTATTACTAGTAATGTATGCAATCATTCAATTTATTTATACTTGTTTTTCTATTTATCTAAATTATAAACAATTCAAGCAATATGACACAAGCAAACAATAAAGTTGTTGTAATCGGCCTCGATGGCGGAACATATAAAATTTTAAAACCGCTGGCTGAAGAAGGCGTAATGCCTAATTTTAAAAAAATATTAGAATTAAGCAGTCATGGAATTTTAAAATCCACGATTCCACCCATGACCGGTACTGCCTGGACTACTTTCGCTACCGGTAAAACACCCGGCAAGCATGGTGTTTATGATTTTTTATTATCTAATGGCAGTCTAACTGATTTTCGTATCACATCTTCCCGTGATATAAAAGGCAAAACAGTTTACGAAATTATTTCCGAACAAGGATTAGAACCCATTACAATTAACCTGCCTAATTCCTGGCCACCACGATTAAAAGATAAACACATTGTTATTACTTCTTTGCTTACACAAGGCGACCAATGGATTTGGCCAAATTCATTAATTGAAGAATTTCCAGAACTAAAAAAATACAAACTCACTCCTAATGAATCTTTGCGCATGAAAGAAAGACAAGAAGCATACATTGAAGAAATCGGTCAAATGGAACACGATCATTTAGCAGCTGTTAAAAAAATATTTACTACAAAAAAATGGGATTTTTTCTTTTATCTTTTTTCCGCTACCGATTGGCTTCAGCACGCTCGTTTTGATGAAGTTGTTAATGATCGCGATCCAAAATCATTAGAAATATATAAAATAATCGATGGTTATTTAGGATGGTTTTTAGAAAACTTGCCTCCTGATACAACTTTACTTATGATGAGCGATCATGGATTCACTTCTTTTCACAAAATTTTCTATATCAATAAATGGTTAGAAAAAGAAGGATATCTCACTTCTAAAATTGGTTCAGAACAATTTAAAACCCGTGTCACTCGTCGCGGACGTGAAGCAACTAAAACACAATCAAAATACAAGGCAATTAATTTAGGAAAAAGCGCTTTTAAAATTTTATCGTACTTTCCCTGGTTAGAAAAATTTAGTTTTTGGCTGTATAAAAAATTCATTAAAAAATATCTACCGATCAATTTAAAAGTTAACATTGGAGTTGACTACAGCAAAACTTATGCTTGTATCCCAAAAGGCGGTCATATTACTAATGTATATCTAAATTATCAAAAAAAATATCACGACGGTATAATTAAAACCGAAAAAGAATATTTAAAAATCAGAACCGAAATTAAACAAAAGTTAGAAAAACTTACTGATGCTTCAGGAGAAAAAGTTATCGAAAAAATATTAACCAAAGAAGATGTTTACGGAAAAAATGCCCCCATAGATGCGCCTGATTTATTTTTCGATTTAAAAAATTACTGGCTAGACGGTAATTTCTATTCAGGTAAAATTTTTAATGATAATCAGGACAGTAATAAATACCACCATGATATGGACGGTATTTTCTTGGCTCTAGGACCAAATATTAAATCAAATACAGAGTTAGAAGACAATAATATTACCGACCTTGCACCTACTATATTACATTTATTAAATATTCCTATCCCGCGCGACATGGACGGCAAAGTAATAACCGAAATTTTTAAGGAACAAAAAGAAATAATATTTGAAACTGAAAAACAAGCGATTAATAATCTTATCAATGACATTAAATTTTAACAAATATAATTTATTAAAATTTTATAAGATATTTTGTATTGTTCTGTTTATAATAGCGATTATTTTTTTTCTTTATTACAACGGTGTTTATCTTAATAACAAAGGCTATGGTCGGAGCGATATGTGCGTTTATTATACATCATCAAAAGTATTAACCGGTATATTAACTCCTTTAACCGCCGTCGACATCTATAATCGTCCGTTTTTTAGACCGGAAGTTAGAAAAGTATTCGATAGCGGCGGAACAAAATTTTTATATCCACCGCAAGCAGCGCTTTTCTTTTTATTTTTTTCGCATTTTAAATTTAAAATATTAGTTCACTATTGGCTCTAGTTTAATTCACTGCTATTTATTATTACTTATTATGCCGGTATCTATTTTTTAATTGATCGAAAAAAATTATTCCATCCGCTTTTTTCCATTTCATTGCTTCTATTATGTTTTGCCGCACCAATTAACAGCTTAATGGGAACCGGCCAAATTAATGGGGTGATATTATTTTTATTAATCACCACTTTTATTGCTCTTTATAAAAAAAAACCGATTATGGCTGGCAGTATCTTGGCTATAGCAACAGCCTTAAAAATATTTCCGGTTATTTTCGTTCCATATTTTATTATTAAAAAACAATGGCGTGCCCTGACATCTTATGTTTTTTCATCAATATTATTAGTGATCGCGACTGTTCCGTATTTTAAAATAAATGGCATTTATTATTTCTGGAAAAATGTTTTTTGGGAATATTTTGTTAATGGCATAAACGATCTAACATCAGGAGTTTCTTTATATAGCCTTGTTCGAGTCGCAATTAAAAAAAATTATTTGCCCTTTTTATCATTGCCCAATCAAACTTTAATATCAACTTTTGATGATTTATTTCTTTTATCAACAATTTTTTTCTTTACAACAATTTTATACTTAATGTATAAAAAAAGAGTTACTCTTTCTGGGCAACAATATTTAAATGATTATGCTCTGATGATGACTTTTTTTCTATTGTTCAATAAAAGTGTTCATGCTCAATATTTATTTTGGACCGTACCAATTCTAATATGGTTAATCTATTATTTTTTAAAAGAAAAAAAAGTTTATTTAAGTATTATTAGTGTTGTTATTTTCATTTCGACAGAATTTTACAATTTCATTCCGAATAGTAATTTTATATTAACCAGAGTTTCAACTATCGCTTTATCTATTCTCTTTATAATTCTGCTGTTTATGCAGACAAAATATTTTAAATCTTTTTCTCCAGCTGCCAAGCACTAATAATTTGTTTCACTAGTAGTATTAATCCCAAAATTGCAAAAACCCATAACGCCATCAATTCCATGTGGATTATTATGGCAAAGCATACAAAATAAATAGTAGTATCTACGGTACCGATATATATGTTATCAGTAATATATAATTCCGCTGTGCGCTTTTCCGGCCAGGAAGACTTTTTTGCTTCTCTTAAAAATCCCACTAATAGCCATAAAATTATTGCCAAAGATCCGATTAATAAAGCAGACGTATCCCAGGCATAATTATAAACAATAAAAGTTAATGCTCCAAACATCATTACTTCTTTAAACCTGTCTAAAACACTATCCATCCAAGCGCCGAATTTAGAACTCATTTCTTTAATTCTAGCAATTTCTCCATCAGAGCAATCTAAGGCAAAAGAAATTTGTAAAAAAACTACGCCGAGTAATCGAACAAAATAATTATCAGCCAGAAATAATCCGATAGCTACCACGGCTGTAATAAAAGAAATTAGCGAAACTTTATTAGGTGTTACCTGCTTCCAACGCTTAATTAAATAAAAGCTAAAAATAACTGAAATTTTACGGGTAATTAGTTTGGAAAAAATACTATCGTGCGCTTTTTGATATTTTTTAATATCGCTGATTTTATTAATTTCCATAAATAGTGGGGTTAGCAAATGTTAATGAATAAGAATATTTAGGTTGTACTTTAAAATAATTAATAAAATCAACGCTGTTTGATTTACTGGTCGCGTCTATCCAAAAATATACATTATAATTTGGAAACACTTCTTGGGTAAAAAAATCTTTTACCTGTTCTTTATCGAAAACATTTTTCTTGTCTTCAAGTGGCATGTGGATACCTTGAATTCCAGTATGGGCTTCAAAAGTTTCAGAAATTCCGTATTGCCAAGTACCGCTAAAAACCACTAATGGCGGTTTATCAGTTTTATTATCAGTATAAATTTTTTCTCCTAAACCCTTTAAACTAAATAAATCATTTTCAGAGATTGCTTTAAACACCAACTTTTCTTCGCCGTCTTCATTTTCATTAAAATTAGTTTTAATATCGATTATTGCCGGTAGATATGAAATAATTAAAGATAATAATATTATTAAACAAACTAAAAACTGTAGGCGTTTATTCTTGAAAAAATGTGGTACAATTTTAAAACACACTGCATACAATCCATAACTTCCGCAAATGGCTAATATTGGAAACAGTGGCAAAATATATCTGGAATAAGGGTTTATCCATAAAGAAAAAATTATTAATACACCCAGAATCCATAGTAGTAAACTGGCCGATAGCCATTTATTTTTTTTATAAATAGAATATAGTCCTATTATTGCTAGAACAATAAAACATGGCCAGACAGCTAAATTATCATTCATTACGCCCCAATAATGCGGTAAAGCACCGCGCCCGGGCCTGAATTTTCCCTGGTTATTAAAAACATTTTGCAAGCTAAATGAACTGATATGATCAAAATTTGAAGTAATGGCAATAGACGTGATATCTTTAGCTCTGAATTTTTCTTTAAATTGGGTAATATCAGCCGAATTAATAAAAGACGGTATATAAGCGATAATTAACATTAATAAAGCTAATAATGCTAATTTAATTTTAAACTTAATGTTTTTATTTTTTTCTTGGGGCTCAGCATTTCTATTAGATATACTAAACAACATTATTAAAAAAGCCGGCAAAATCATGATACTGGTTTCTCTAACGTTTAAGCTATAGCCGGCAAATAATGATGCTAATATTATTAAAGTATAAAAAAATATTTTATCTTTCTTTTGATTTTGTGAACCATAATATTCAACTGCCAGCAATAAAAATAAATAACCAGCCAATAAGAAAAACATAGACGGAATTTCCCGCATGGGCTGAGAAATAGCATAATTATAATACAAGCTAGCCAGGCCCAGCATAAAGGCCGGCAACAAACTAAAAAAGTGTTTGTATTTAATGTCTTTAAAAAATATTAGTGATATTAAATATACAAGAATTAAATTTATTGTTGCTAGTAATGGCAAGACATAATAAATAGCCTTATCGTCTTGAAAGAGCCGAGAAAACAATAGCATTATTTGTGAAAGGCCTATCGGATATTTGGATGCGACATACCCCGACGGCGAGATGATTTCATGATGAGTCGGCGTGGTCCAGCGTGCTAATTTTTCATTACCAAAAAATTTAAGCGCCGCTACGGTTAAAGGCTCTTGATAAACTAAATCTTTATTTTGATCCATTTTGCCCCACAAATAAATGTATCCGGCGCTATCGTCTCCCCAGGTACCCCAAGCATGATCCTGAAAATAAATATATGAAAAAAATGCGCCTAAAATTAGACAGATAACAATTGTAATTATCCAGAAACGTTGTAACGATTTTAACATGCCATTATTATGCCCTAGTTTTCGTTATTTGGCAAGCCTAAAATAATAAAGCAATAAATCTGTATATTTTTCTGATTAAAGCTTAAATTATGCCTTTTTCTTTTAAATAAGCTAATATTTTATCCACCACTTGCTCTACAGCCTGTTTGTCGGTTTCTACCACCATTTCAGGGTTAATTGGCTCTTCATAAGGCGCGTCTATGCCTGTAAACTGCTTTAATTCTCCGGCGCGGGCTTTTTTGTATAATCCTTTAGGATCGCGCTTTTCGCATTCAGCCAGCGAACATTTTACATAAACTTCTATAAACTCTCCGGCTGGAACTAAATCACGCACAATCTCACGATCTTTAAGATACGGCGAAATAAATGATGTCGAAACAATATCGCCAGCATCGGCAAATAATTTTGATACTTCACCAATACGACGAATATTTTCTACTCTATCTTCTGGTGAAAAGCCTAAATCTTTATTGAGGCCATGGCGAATATTATCGCCGTCTAAACGGTAATTAATGTGACCCATTTCAAACAGCTTCTTTTCTAAAGCTACAGCTACAGTAGACTTTCCAGATCCGGAAAGACCCGTAAACCACAAAATTACTCCTTTTTGTTTTAATAACTGCTCACGCTCTTTTTTATTAATTTCGCCATCATGCCAAGTGATGTTTGTTGCTTTTTGTTCGGTCATATTTTTTTAGTAATTAATTATTTTTCCCTTAAAATCTTTTGGGATATCCACTCCAAAATAATTTAGAATAGTTGGCGCAATATCTAAAATACTCGACTCCGGCAATAACCCGCTTCCGGTTTTCTCGGGCTGCCAAAAAGCATATATTCCGTTCCAATCGTGCACACCATCATCAGGGCCAGTATCGTTTTCATGAATATAAATTTTATTATGCCCGACGGTACCGCCTGGTCGCCAAGATAAATCTCCAAAAAATCCCAATAAATCCGGTACATCGCCTTGGGGATCATTGTATAATTCATTAGCCGGTGCGACAATGTTTATTAATTTATTACCGTGATCATCGGTTATGGCTTTTAATTTTCGGGCTAATGAATCTCGCTCTGTTTCAAAATCTTCCACGATACCTTCCGGATCGCGTCTTTTAACATTAATAAAAATGCGGGAATAAAAACCGCCCCAAGCCCAAGCTTTGGTTTTAGACCAGTCGATATCACATTTTTCCAGCCGAGTGACGCTAGTTGGATAATTTTTTAATACTAAATACCCTTCTTTAATTAGCCATTCATTAATTAAAAACATACCATCCATGGCCTTAGCGCCGTGATCAGACACTATCATAACACTACACTCTTTCGGTAATAAATCTAAAATTTCACTTAGCTGCCGGTCAATATGCTGATAATATTCTTTAATGCTGTTTTTAAATTTATTATTTTCTCCCTGAAATTTAGGATGCTTTGGATCCACATAGCTCCACATGTAATGATGAATCCGATCCACGCCCATTTCTACCATCATTAAAAAATCCCACTGCTTGTTTTTGATAAAATACTTGATTAATTTATGTCGTTTATCGGTCATCTCATAAATTTTTTCCAAAATCTTTTCCGGAGCTTCGGTTGAACGATTTGCAAAATCAAAAATATATTCGCCTACCACATCGGCAATTTCTTGTTTTAATTCTTTGGGATAAGTAAATTCACTTTCCAGCGATGGCGTCATAAAACCGCTTACCATAAATCCATCCACGGTCTGCGGCGGATAGGTTAACGGCACGCTTAGCATGCCGGTTTTTAATCCAGCCATGTTTAGATAATCCCAAACTTTTTTATATTGAACATGCTCAGCACTGGCAATAAACATGTCGTTATACCCCGAGCCGGCCCGCCGCCCACGAAATCCATAGATTCCTAAATCTCCCGGGGTTTGGCTTGTCATCATGCTCATCCAAGCCGGAACCGTAATAGCCGGAATAGTGCTTCGCAATTTACCATAGGCTCCTTGAGAAAATAATTTTTTAAATGTCGGCAAATCATCTAAATACTCGTCAAATAAAAATTGCGGCGTGGCACAATCAAGCCCCAAAACAAATAATTTTTTTTGGCTCATAGTAATTCTCTTATTTTATTGACTAAATCAGATTTAATATTAGAAAAATCCTGATTAATTATTATTCCAACAACTTCTTCTTTTCCGCCGGAATTGAATTTCTGCGATCTGGCCCAAGTTATAAGTGGTGATAAATTTAAATCTAAATCTTGACGACGAATGTATATATTAGTCTGCTCGCCTTTTTTTGAATAAGTTAATATTATTTTATTCAGATATTTTCTAGCTAAAACTCTGGTAGCTTGAGATAAAATATTATAATTAGATTCAATATTAAATAATAATACATCCCCATTAATAATTTCATCTGGTGTTCGCTCTGTTTTACTTTGAATTTCACTATGAATTAAATTTAATGAATTTTTCAATTCATCATTTTTAGTGATTAATAACGGATTAATGGCTAATACATCAATGACTTTCCGCATTAAATCTGCATCATTAATAACGTAACTGGCGTCAACTAAATCTCTAATCTGTAATACTTGCTCAAAATTTATATTATTATTATTTAATACTTTATTTATTAACGGCCAATATTGTTTATCTTGTTTTATTTTTTCCTCTTTATCGCCGATAGCACCTAAGCTGATTAATAAATCCATATCTAATTCCAGATATTCAGCCAATACTAAAGTGTTACTAGGATAACGCCGATTATAATAATGCACTTCTTTAATCGGATCTTGCTTATGATGATCAAAAACAAATACTTTTTTTGGTTTAATGGCCTCGAGTTCTAAAACCACTTTAGGCGGAAAATTTATATCGCAAGTAATAATGAAGTCATATTTTGCGCGTTTAATTTCTGTGAATTCTCTAGCCGTTAAAAAATAATTATTAATGGTCGGTGGCATTATATCAAGCGCTATCTTAGAATTTAATGCAATAAAAAAACGTTTGAGCAAAGCCGCCGAACACAAGCCGTCCGTATCCCAATGATGGATAATCAATCCTTTTCGATTATTTTTTAATTGCTCTAATTCATTCATGCTTTATTTTTAATCAACAAAAGTCTTATCGGCATCAATTAAAACCTTAGAAATTTCCGGGCGCATAATTTCTTCTGGCACCAGTTCGCCTTTAGATATCATTTCTCTGATAATTGTTCCTGAAGGTCCAATACGATCTTCGTCGGTATGCGGACAATTTTTAGCGGTTCCCAATGCCCGGCATTTTTTACAATAGAATGAATGTTCAAATTTTAAAATCGTCATGCCTAAATCTTCGATTGTATCGAAAATTTCTTGCGCTTCATAAGTGCCGTAATATTTACCAACGCCGGCGTGATCGCGCCCCACGATAAAATGAGTACAACCAAAGTTCTTGCGTACGATAGCGTGAAAAATTGCTTCCCGCGGACCGGCATAGCGCATTTTAAGCGGTAAAATACTCATTACTACTCTCTGTTTAGGAAAAAAATTATTAATTAACGCCTGATATGAATCTAAAATTACCTGGTCTTGAAAATCACCGGATTTTTTCTTGCCGATTACCGGATTAACAAATAAACCATCGCAAATTTCGAGCGCACACCTCTGAATATATTCATGAGCTAAATGAGGAGCATTTCTGGTTTGAAAACCTACGACAGTATTCCATCCGCGCTCTTTAAATAATGTTCTGGTTTCTAGCGGATCCAAATTGAAACTATTAAACGGCTCTTTAGAATTATCTATTAATTCAATTTCACCGCCAATTAATATATCATACATTTCGCTCACCATTTTAGCACCCGGATGGGCTAATTCATTAGTTTTAAAAACTTTGACAGCAAAATTATCTTTGTCAAAATTATATTTATCTTCCACGTTCATTAAGGCAATCGGTTCGTTATTATCATCTATTAAAGCAATTTGATCTCCTACAGCAATACTTTCTGCATCTTGATCGTTAATATCTAAAACAAACGGTAAAGGCCAAACCACGCCATTTGCCAAGTGCATATTTTCTACTACGCTTTCAAAATCAGCTTTATTCATAAAACCATCGAGCGGAGAAAAAACACCGCGCGCAATATTTTTAACTTCTTTTACTAACTCTTCGTCTATTTTAATCTTCTTTAAACCATCAGCCTTAATTTTGGCTTTTAAAGCATCTTCAGGTTTTAACACTCTGTTTATTAAAACATTTCCATGAGGTTGAATCATAATATATATAATTAATTTTTCAATTTTTAATCAATTTGTAATTTAATCTAGATAACCAAGATTTTGAAGTCGTTCTTTTATTTTAGCTTCATCTTCTTTAGAATAAGCCTGATCTTGATGAGATTGTGTTTGAGAAGCTTTTTTCTTATCGGCTACTTGTTTAAGAATGTAAGTAGCATAATCATTAACACTGCTAAATTCATTAGAATCTTTTACAATTTGTTCTAACGATTCTTTCAAATCATTAGGGATAATAATTTCGGCCATAAAATTTTTATTCTGACCTAGGCAAGCTGGGTCATAACTTTAATTATTTAAATATTTTGATTAACCTTGTGTTAATCAAATACACTCTTATTGTAGTGCTATTAGAGTGCATTGTCAATATATTATTAAAATTTTATTTATTAGCTAATAATAAACCTAATCTTAGTCGTAATGATTTTGTCTCTTCTGCAGTAGTTGCATGTAAATTCAATGCAAAATTACTATCTGATATTATTAATTTCAGCGCATCGTACGCTTTATTATTATTTTCCGCGACTTCTAAAATACAAACACAGAAATTTTTCGCTTCATTTGAATCTAACAGATCTGAATACCAATATGTATTAGCTAGGTCGATAAACATCTGCGTTGCACCAGGTTCGTTTACTATGGCTCCATTATACGCATCCATAAACTCCTTTTTTTCAGCATGAATTGTAGCCTCATTAGTATCTATTCTTCCGGCCAAGACGTCAGGCGCAGATGATAATAAAGCCGCTGCTAAACCGGTTCTTAATGTTTTTTCGATTCCCATATTTTTTTATATTGATTAGTTATTTCTCTCCAAGAATAATTCCTATGAATATAAGAACATATTTTGATTCTTTCATAATCACTCTTGATAATTTCATTCACTTTATTAGCCCACATTAGAGCATCTCTATCTGGCAATAAATACCCATTTTCATTATCTTTAATAACATCTCTGATACCATCAATATCAGTTGCTAGAGTCATTAATCCGCAAGCGCCGGCTTCAAGCGCCACAATTCCAAACCCTTCTGTGTCCCCTTTTACATGAATATTAGGCATAATGAATAGATCAGCTGTATTATATAGTTCGATTAATTTTTCATGACTAATTCTGCCTAATAATTTTACTCTGTGTTCTAAATTTAAATTTATTATTTGATGATGAATATTTTGCATTTCCGGACCATCACCGGCAATCAAATAAATAATATTTTGATCTAATTTAGGCATTACTTCTTTAATAAACCATTCCACGCCTTTTCTTTTCACTAAACGACCCACAGTTAGTAAAATTTTATTTTGTGAAGAAGAAAATTGAAAATTGAAAATTGAAAATTTATTTATATCAATACCATTTGGAATAATTTCGATTATACTTTCGCTAACTCCTTTTTCAATACAATCCTGCTTAGTGCTACTACTAACACAAATAATTTTATCTAAATGTTTCAGAGCTCTAACATTTATATTTTGATAAATGAAATTATTATAAGTAATGTCTAATCCATGAACTGTCACTGATACCGGTTTGCGGTAAATTTTTTTTATTAAAAATCCAATCGGCGCTAACAGTCCGTCACCTAAATGTATGTGCTCGACACGACGCGCTTTAAATAAAGTTAAAATTAATGCATAAGGTAGCCACCAAAGCAAATGAATTTGCTTTTTATTTAAAGCGATTATTTCTTTATCACATTTAATATTATTAATCAGTCCAAAAGAAAAGGCTTCCATGCCTCCAATTTGCGGCGGATACTTTCTGGTAATAAATAGTATTTTCATAAAAAAGAATCGAAGTGTTTTATTACTCTTCTTTATTTTTATCTAATTCAATCTTTTTAATTCGATATAATGCTTCTTCAGATACTTTTCGAGACCAACCGATTGAAGAGCCAAGCAGTCCTAAAACAATGTTTAAATATCCAATCATCATTAACATGGATCCAACGATTAAAGATTGAATATGGCCATTACCTTGCTCGACAATATAATAATACGCAAACCTAAGCATGGGGTATAAACCCAAAATTAACAACAACGCTCCGGTAAATCCGAAAAAACGCATAGATCTAAATATCACCACATTACCAACAATATTCCAGCCGGCTTTCCAAATATGATCAGGCACATTTTTAATTAATCTTGATGGTCTGGAAACAGGTCTATCAGCAATGGCAATTTGTTTAACTGTTAAATTTAAATCTTGAGCCGAAAATAAAGTAGTATGACAATAAGTATGTGGTGAATATATTCCTATTTTTAATGCGGCTTCACGATTATACGCTCGAAATCCGGTCGAAACATCATACTTAGGCATACCAGCCCATTTAGTCATTACAAAACTGCCAAATTTGTTTAAATTTTTATTTTTTGTATTCAGGTTCTTTCTGGAGCCAATTACAATATCGGCTTGTTTTTTTAAAATCGGTTCAATTAGAGTGGCAATTTTGGACTGATCATAATGATTATCGCCGTCGGTATTAACTATAATATCAGCTCCGCGTACTACTGCTTCCCAGATTGCATCTTTAAACGTGGCGGCCAAACCCTTGTTTTTTTTATGAGAAATTACATAATCAGCCCCAGCGCTTTTTGCAATTTGCGCGGTACCATCGGTTGAACCATCATCATAAACTAAAACTTCCACCGATTCCAAACCTTCAATCGATCGCGGGATCTCTTTAATAACACTGGCTAAATTTTCTTCCTCATTATAACAAGGGATATTAACAATCAGTTTCATATTTTTATTGTAAATGTTCGCCGTTTTTTCCAATGCTAAAATACGCATAACCAAGCTCTTTCATTTTGGATCGGCTTAATAAATTACGACCGTCAAAAACAACTTTATTTTTTACTAATGTGCGAATGCGCGACCAATCCAGCTCTTTAAATTCTTTCCATTCCGTCACTATTAAAACAGCATCGCTGTCTTTAATAGCTTCGTAAGGATCAACGGCATAAGTTATTTTATCTCCTAAAACTCGTTTGGCGTTTTCCGTGGCTTCATAATCAAAAGCATGAATATCAGCATCGCTAGGAATTAATAATTTTATAATGTCAATCGCGGCCGATTCGCGGATATCGTCGGTATTATTTTTAAACGCCAAGCCTAAAACACATAATTTTTTTCCTTTTAAATCGTTACTAAAAAAATTATTAATCTTATCAACAAAATGATCGCGTTGGTGTTTATTCACTTCAATTACCGATTTTAATAATTTAAAATCATAACCATGGCTACCGGCAATTTGATCCAAGGCTTTAACATCTTTTGGAAAACAACTCCCTCCCCAGCCAATGCCGGCTTTTAAAAATTTAGAGCCGATTCTTTGATCTAAGCCTACACCATAAGCCACTTCTTCGATATCACCACCGGCTTTTTCACAGATATGTGCAATTTCATTAATAAAAGAAATTTTAGTGGCTAAAAAAGCGTTAGAAGCGTACTTAATTAGCTCTGCGCTTTCAACAGTAGTAATAAATTTTTCTCCTTTAACATCTTTAAAAACATCCTGCATAATTTTTCCGGCCTTTTCAGTTCGCACGCCGATTACTATTCTATCCGGTTCGTAAAAATCTTTGACTGCTGAACCTTCACGTAAAAATTCCGGGCATGACACTACATCAAATTCTCCGTTATAATATTTTTTAATGATATTTTCCACTTCTTTACCCGTACCAACCGGTACTGTACTTTTATCAACAATCACTTTATAACCATTGATATTCTTTCCAATTTCTTCAGCCACAGCATAGACATACTGTAAATCGGCTTGGCCGTCTTCAGCTGAAGGTGTTCCCACAGCGATAAAAACTACTTCACTATCATTAAGATTATCTTTTAATGATGTAGAAAAAGTTAATCGTCCGGTTTCAATATTATGTTTTACTAACTGCTCTAGATCGGGTTCATAAATTGGAATGATTCCACTGTTTAAATTTTTTATTTTTTGTTCATCGATATCCAAGCAATTAACTTGATGACCGATATCTGCTAAACATGTTCCGGATACTAATCCTACATATCCGGTTCCAATAACGCTAATTTTCATGATGTTATTATATTAATTATTTTTAAAATTATCATTAAACCAATTTATGGTTTCTTTTATACCGACAGTTAAATTTGTGCCGACTTTAAAATTTAATTCTTTTTTTATTTTTTTATTACTTAAACAACTTGTCATTTGCTCGCCGATTAATGCCGGGCCGTGTTTGGGCTTAATTTTCAAGTTCATGCCTTTTGCAATTTCGAAAAATAATTTATTTACATCAGTTTCTATGCCGGTACCAACATTATAAATCCCCTGTGCTTTTTCCTTCATGGCTAAAATATTAGCTTGAACCACGTCATCAACAAAAACATAATCTCTGGTTTGTTTGCCATTACCATTAATAACTGGGGTATATTTTTTTAATAATTGCGAAATGAAAACTGCCACTACTCCAGCTTCACCTTTGGGATCTTGTCGTGGCCCATACACGTTGGCGTAACGCAAACATACGTAGCGTATTTTATGCACTTTATTATAATAATGCAAATACTTTTCCACGGATAATTTTGCCACTCCATAAGGCGAAATTGGCGCATTCAAATGAGACTCGGTAGTTGGTAAAATATTTGTATCACCATAAATAGCTCCGCCGGTTGACGAAAAAATTATTTTTCTAATTTTATATTTTCGACAATTTTCCAGCAGATTCAAAGATCCGATAATATTATCTTTGGCGTCTTGAATAGGATTATCCACTGAAACCCGAACATTTTTTTGGGCCGCTAAATGAAAAACATGATCAAATTTATTTTTTTTGAAAATATTTTCTAGCTTTTCATCTTGAACTTTAAGCTTATGTAATACGGCTTTTTTATTTACATTTTTCTCGCAACCGCAAGATAAATCATCGACTACTATAACTTGATATTTATTAACAATTAATTTATCGACAATATGCGAACCAATAAAACCGGCGCCGCCGGTAACTAAAACTGTTTTTTTATTTTTCATGATTCATTATTAGTTAAATTATTCATTACTGATGCATAAGAGAGCACTCGGCTACCTAACATGTCGTCGACAGTTTTCTTTAAACCCGTGGCTAAATTTGTAACCGGTATCCAGCTTAATTCAGTTTTAGCTTTAGTAATGTTCGCTCGGCCGGCGCGGATGATAAACGGTAATTTAGCATCAAATTTAATATTAGAATGAGAATCAGTTAACTGAATAATACTATTAGCGATATCGATAATACGATATTTTTCAGCCCCGCCAAAATTAATGACGCCTGTTTTAGAAGCAGTCATAAATTTAATCAAGCCGTCAATAATATCGGCAACATAACAATAGCTGTCTTGTTCAGAGCCATCGCCGTAGATCACAACCGCCTGGTTATTAGCGGCCGATTGGACAAAATCCGGGATCATGCGCCCGGAATTTAAACGCATGCGCGGGCCATAAGTGTTGAAAATTCTGGCAATTTTAGTTTCCAGATTATACTGACGACCGTAATTAATTGTAAACGCTTCAGCAAAACGCTTACCTTCATTGTAGCAGCTTCTAAGACCAACCGGATCAACAAATCCCCAATAATCTTCGGTCATTTCTTCCTGTCCGGCCAAAGGATTTCCATAAACAGACGATGATGAAGCAAGTAAATATTTAGCCTGATAAGTTCTGGCGACTTCTAAACTGTTGTATACAACTTTAGAATTAGCCAACAGAGTATTTACAATATTTTTTTCAAAATCTTTTTTAATGGTTGGACAAGCTAAATTGTAAACTTCTTGCACACCTTGAAATTTTATTTTAAATTTGTCCAATTCCGGAAATTTTTCCAAGTCAATGGGCTCCGCGGCATCGTGTTTAATAAAAATAAAATTAGCATTACCCAATAAGTGCTCTATATTTTCAATTCGTCCAGAAATATAGTTATCAATACAAATTACTTTGCTTGTTTTAACTAGTTCGTCGCATAAAAAAGAACCGATAAAACCGGCGCCGCCGATTACTAATATATTTTTTTTATCAAAGATGGCTTTTTTGACCATAATTTTTTTTTCTTATTTTTATTAATGTTTTAAACATTAGTATAGCACTTTTTATTAATTTAATTTTTGACCCCAGCAAAGCCGAGCTGGTTTTATCAACCCAAAAAGTTGGCACTTCTTTAATTTTTAAATCATTGGCCCGACAAGCAATTAATAATTCAACGTCAAAAGCCATATTTTTTACTTCTAATTGCGGTAAAATTTTATTAATGGCTGACGCAGTAAACACCTTAGCGCCACATTGAGTATCGTGATACGGTAAATTAAAAAATAATTTTACTAATGAAACGAAAAGTTTACTGGTTATTTTACGAAGCAAGGTGCGCTCTTTAACTATTGATTTTTTTAACCAGCGAGAAGCGATAACGCCGTCATTGCCCGGTAAAGCATGGATTAATTTATCATATTCAACCGGCGAAGTAGATTCATCGGCGTCAACAAAACCAATAATATTACCTTTGGCTTGTTTAAAGCCTGCTTGGACAGCTCCGCCTTTTCCCACAGCCTCCGAAATTTCAATATATTTTAATAAATCAGGATATTGTGTTTGAAATGTTTTTACAACATCGATTGTATTATCTATGCAACCATTTAGAACTACAATAATTTCAGCTTTTTTAGAGCTGAAATATATCAAATAATCACGTAAAGTTTGGCTGATTCTCTGCTCTTCATTATAAGCAGGAATGATAATAGAAACGTCAATCATAGCCCTTATAATATACTAGAAAGAGCTAATTTTGTCTACCCCGCTTTTAGTATCTTTAAATGTCCAAATTTTATTGGCGATAAAATTCCAGAGCATTACTATTGGCACTGGAATAAGCTTGGCTATTAAATCATAAACTTGCAAGTGGACTAGACTGCCAAAAATTAATAAATTTAAACCCAAACCGATTAAACTAACAATTAAAAATTTACTGTATTGCACATGATGCTGTTTGTTTTTGTTTGAAAATGTCCAATATTTATTTAGTAAATAGCTGTTTAAATTAGCAATAAAAAAAGATACCATGGCAGAAAAAACCGGGTGGTTAAAGCAGAAAGCAAATAATCTGGTGAGCGCCAAATACGAAAAAAAATCAAGTGCCGTATTTGTAAAACCAACAATTACGAATTTGCTAAATTGATGAATTAATTTTTTCATAAAATTATGGTTCTAAGTATATCATTATTAATAAGCAAGAGCAATCATTAATATTAAATTAAAAAATTTAGCCCCTGGCTTTATGCCAGTGGGCTAAACATTCAATTAAAAATAGCCCACGCCCGTGAGGGGCGGGGCTATTAGAGCACATTGATATTAATAATGTAATTAAGCCGTTGCTTTATAACCGGAAAATTCTCGGGCATTCGCTTTTAATGGCTTGCGATACATGCGAACTGTTTTTTTAACAATATCAGTCCAATTATAATTTTCTAAAACATATTTTCTGGCGTATTTACCGGTTTTGGCTACAACGTCTGGATTTTCTAAAACGAATTTTAATTTTTCACGTAAATCCGATACATTTGTGTTTTCAAAATGTAAACCGCATTCTCGAACAATTTCCATATTAGCCGGGATATCAGAAGCTAACACGCACTTGCCATAAACCGCGGCTTCTAAAACTGAAATGGGAAGGCCTTCCGATTCAGATGGTTGGACATATACATAAGCGTTAGAAAAAAGTTCAGCCAGAGTTTGACCAGACTCAAAGCCAGTAAAAATAATTTTATCACTACCACCAGCTTGTTCTTTTAAAGCTCGCACATAAGGATCTGTAAAAGAAGAATCGCCCACGATCACTAATTTTTTATCAGTAATTAAACCTTGATAAGCTTCAATTAAATAATGAATTCCTTTATGCGGGATTAAACGGCTGACTACTACTATATAATCATTTCCATCTAAACCGTATTTTTGGCTAATGATGGATGGCTTGATATTTTGTACTTCACTAATGCCGTTAGGAATATAACGTGATCGACAATTATAAACCTCATAAGTATAGCTTTGCAGATTTTTGGAAACTGTTACTACTTCATGAGCAAAAGTGCAGGCGGCGCGCTCACCTAACCACAACATGAATCTGGCAAACCACCCCCATTTTTGATGATGACGGTCGATGCAATGAAAAGTGCAGACTACTTTAGCTTGCGGTTTAAGTATTCTTGGTATAAATGATAACAAACAAGGGCCTACGCCATGGTAATGAATAATATCGTAGTCCTGAAATAAAGCGTGAACGCTTGAAAACAAAGTATGAGAAATGGCATCTAAATGTTTGGTGTGAATTGTGGGCAAATTAATTAAATTTACTGTCTGATATTTTTTCTTGTTTTTATCTGTATAATAAGCACGAGTATAAACATAAACTTTATTGCCTAAATCGGCTAAACGAACACTAAGCTCTTCGACGTGTTTTTCAATACCGCCGTAGATACTAGGGATTCCTTTTTGACCAATCATTGCGATTTTCATATACTGTTTGGCAAATAGATTAATAAATATTTAACCGCGTACCTTATCATGCTTTTTTTGCTTTGTCAAGGGATTCGTGTGGATAAAAACAATAAAAACACCCCCAATTAATTGGGGGCCTTCATATTATTTTTTTGGCTAAAATTAGCTAAATTCTATTGAACAACACCATCGGCTTTAAGAGCGTCTAAATCGCGAATCATAATAGAATTAGTATAAGCGTCTTGAGCTGAAAAACGGGTAGAATTAGTAAGGTTCACGCTAGTTCCTATTTGCTGGTTATTGGGCAGTATTCTAACCTCAAAATTTGCGCCTTGTGGACCAGCAAAAGCCGGAATAGACGATGTATGCCATATCACCTCGCGTGTGGCCGGATTATAGCTAATGTTTGCGCCAGAAGACACGGCGGTATTGTTAGTCCACTCTACTTGCGATGGTAAAGTAGTAACAATGGTTACATTGTGAAGATCATTGGTAAAATCTCGAAGATTCCAAAAAATACTAACTGCTGTAATTTCCCCGTTTACGAGCGGGTATGGCCCGTAGCCAATTTGTTCGCCATTGTTATCGTAATATCTGGCGATATTTTCGAAATCTAGAGTGGAATTAAATTTTGTGTTAGCAGTGCTTTGATTACTATAAGTTAACACTTTGAGATCGCTAATATTGGCCAGCGCGCTTGAACTCATGGAAATAGCCAAATCTTGTTTTCTTAAATTATAAGGCGTGGAAATTGTTAGATAAACAGATTTGGTTTCCCCGGCCAAAAGCGAATCTATAATCCACGTTGCACTATTTTCATATACACTCCCACTGGAAGCATATAAACCGATATTCGCTTCTTGATTAACGGCTACTGATGCTGAAACTTTTACATTAGTAAGTTCGACATCACCAATATTACTGCAATCAATTCGATAATAAAATTTTTCACCGATGCCGGCTACTGTTTTTGCGCTGGAATTAATACTCATTCGCGGTGTTAAAACTTCTACTGTTTCCATATAACTGGTTTGCGCATAAACAATGTCTGAGACATCGAAACTGCTAACAACACGAATAAAAGTATCGCTTTCACCCACGGCTTTTGAAAAAATACCTTTAAATTCTAAATCCCCTTGCGCCCAGGGTTCAACATTTATTAATGTAATTTTTTTATCATCTTTATTATATTGTTCCGGTGCGCTGGTAATTGCTAATGTATCGGGTAAATCAAGAATAAAATTTATATTATCTCGGTTAAAATTAGAATTATTTTTATAATGAATGTACCAGGTAAACTCTTGATTATTCAAGATGCTTTCCGGCAGTTCGGTAGTAATTTCCAAAGAGCTATCTGAAATTTGGTATGAATGCGAAACAATTTGTGAAAACTCCTGCCCATGATAACGATAATTTATTATTACCGACACTTTCTGCCATTCGTTAACTCGTCCGATAATTTCTCCGCTGATAGCAGCTTCACCAAATTTATATTTATCTAATTCTCCAAAATAATATGAATTCTCGGTTTTCTCTAAATTACTATGAGTATAAGTAAAAGTAGAAGGTGCAATTAATGTAAAATTTACATTATCAACGTCTTTACTGACATTATGATAGTTGATGTAATAGGTTATCTCTGATCCGGAAATTACAAACGTGGGCGTATCGAGTTTTATATTTAATTGCGCCGGTGTAGTAAATAGAAAAAACCAATATCCTAAACCAATGTTGAAAGCAATTAATACAATAATGCACAACGAAAAAATTGTATCAACCACAACATGATGATGCTTGTTTTGATATTTATCGGTTAGAAAATGAACCATCCACGGAAATAAAATATGACCGGTTTTTTTTGCCGTATGATGCGCGATTCTTTTAGTGTGATGCCAAATTTTTTTATGCATATTAGTATCCATAAATAGCGAAACTGGTGGCAATGATTTCTTTTCTTGAATTACCGCTTACATCAGCTGTCGAGACTCTGACGCCGTTTCGATCGCTTTTATTAAAAGCGAAAAAACTACTTAATAGTTTACCATTTTTATTAAAAACCCGCACTTCCGGACCGGCGCCCGGACCAGTACCCGTAATAATTTCGTTTTTGCCATCGCCGTTTACGTCGCCCACAGCTACATTGATTCCGGTACGGAGGGATGTGTCGTAAGCCATGAAACCAGGGCTAATTAACTCGCACTTATTATTGAGAATTCGAACATGCGGACCGCCATCAAGGCCGGCTGAAACCACAATCTCTTTGCCCGCATTTCCTTTATCCACGTCGCCAATGGCTACAAATACTCCACCGCGAAAATTTTCCGCATAAGGAAAGCAACCCGGATCATGTAATTTGCCATCAATTGTAAATATTCTTACATGAGGACCATATTTTTCAGTACCAGTAACAATAAAATAATCCCCTTTATTGCCTCGGCTGTATAACCGATCAACCGCAATATTTACTCCGCCCGAAAAAGCTTCGCCATAAGGCGCAAACTTAGCTACTAATTTATTGTTCTTGTAAACGCTTACATAAGTGTCTTCAGCTACTACAGCTTTATTAACATCCGGCAATTTCACAATCTGCACACTACCCGGATATTTAGAGTCATAGGGGAAAAAAGTTTTTCTTTGAGAAACGCCGTTAATGTTGTAAACCTTGGCCTGAGCGCCGTTTACAAATGGCGCGTATGAAATTGTTTGAATTCTGCCTAATAAAACAATGCCGTCGTTGGCATTAATAGTTACACTGCCAACCAAACTGCCATCGTTTATATTTCCCTGAGTTCCATTGATTTTTTCAAAACCCTGCTCTAATAATACTTTGTGTGCTATATTTGTGGAATTCACAATGGCTATCCCATTTTCAAAATCACGCCGCCAAACACCGGGTTTAACTTTGGTATTATTTATATCAAGCAAATTATAACCGGTATTTAGTGCGTTTCCTAATTTAGTTTGATATTCATCGTAAAGCCAGACACTTTTATGAACTTTACTAATGCCGTTATCATAACCGCCATAAGCTCCAAAAACCATGGCTGATGTTAATGAATACCTTAATTTTTGATAATCATTTTCATCACCCTCGGCGGAAAAAATAATTGATACCGGCGAATAATTCAATTCTTCCAGATCAACTGTATTTTCAGTTACCCCCTTCCACGAGCCATCGGCGTGCCATGGAGTCGGAAAATTTTCAAACATACGGCCGTTAACATTGGCTTGCAGTTTTTTTGTCGAAACTCCGTTAATTACAATTACTTTGTTTTTGCCTAATTTTTTTCGGGTTGATTTGAATATTTTTTTATAGCTTGCCACCCACTTTTCATTTACATATTTACTATCATCGGCCTCACCATCATTATTAATATCAATGCCACCTAAATAATCTAAATTATCTTCAACCACATCAAAAAAGACACCGTCCCAACAGCGTACGCCATTGCATTTAGCCGTGTTTAAATCTTTTACAAAATTTACCAAAGCTTTTCGCCAAGCTTTTTTTGTAATGTTCATATCGTATTCACCCTTATACCGGGAAATTCTATTGCCATCGCCGTCTAATAAATACCAGCTATCTTGGACTTGTTTGATTAACTTATATCTGATATTTGAGGCGTCGGAAAAATGGACTCCTTGGCTGGGTACATACGGAAGAATAGTGATGTTTGGATTGTATTGTCGTAATAATTTAATGCCCTGAGGATTATATTCCTGAGCTTCCATAGTAAGAATTACTAAATCGAATTGAGCGATTTTCTTAGCTTGTTCCTCATCGAAAACCGAATTTAAGTGATACAGAGACAATTTAGGATATTCATGAATATTAGCCGCTTTTAGAGTAAACGGAAAAAACAATAAAAACAGCCCAGTTATTAAAAAACTGTTTTGAACGAAAACAGATCTTTTGTATTTTTTAATTTTATTCATTATAATACAAATATGGCAAAAAATAACGATTCTGTCAATACTAACATTTTAAAAAACAGCTTATCGGCTTTTATCATGATTATTATTGGGCTGATAGCCGGTTATGGATTTATTTATATAATTGCGCACAATTATGGCGCTCGTGGAACCGGTATTTACAGCTTGGCTACAGCCAGTTTATTTGTTTTAGGCATGATGGCTAATTTTGGTTTTAATAACGCATCACTAAAATATATCGGTAAATTTCAATCCGAGAATAAGCTATATAAAATAAAAGATCTCTATAAAATTTTTTTTCAAATATCAATTCCGATTTCAATTATTATAAGCATCCTTTTATACACCTTTTCAAATGCTCTTTCGGAAATAATATTTAAAGACGCTGATTTGGCAGCGAGTTTAAAAATTATTAGCTTGGTAGTTCCGTTTTATGTTTTATTTTTAATTAATGTTGAATTAATCAGAGGCTTCAACAATATTAAATTATCTGAATTTTTACGCCGCTCCATAATTCCGATAATAAACATAATTTTAATTTTAACACTTGGTCATAAAGATATTAATTTACCGGTTGTAATTTACGATATTTCTTTAAGCATTGCTTTTTTAATTTCCAGTTTTTACTTGTTTGCCAAGTTTAAAAATTTTACTCAATCCGAAAAAATTTCTGAATCCAGAAGGCAAATTATTAAAAGTTCTTCAGCCATGATGATTACAGGCTTAGCTTTCTTTTTCATGACCTACACCGACACTTTTATGCTGGGAATTTTTACCTCCACAGATAGTATTGGTATTTATAACGTAGCGATAAAATTAGCCGCCACCACCAGTTTTATATTAATAGCTCTTAACACCGTGGTGGCGCCAAAATTTTCCCATTTATTTTGGGCCAAAAAACAAACTGAACTTGAAAATATTGTTAACTTTTCGGCTAAAATAATTTTTTGGTTTTCGCTACCGGTGGTGTTGTTATTAATTATTATGTCTGGATTTTTAATGAATTTATTTGGACCTGAATTTACAGTCGGTCGAAACGTTGTTATTATTTTAGCTTTATCCCAATTTCTAAATGCGATTTGTGGAACGGCCGGATCTTTTATGAAAATGACCGGTAGTGAAACTGCTTTTCGCAACATTGTGATTCTTGCCATGGCTTTAAATATTATTTTAAATTTATTTTTAATACCCTTATACGGTATTAATGGCGCGGCTATTGCCAGTTTTATCAGCATGGCTTTGTGGAATATAGCGTCGGTAATAATGATTAAGCAAAAAAATAATATTAACGCTTTTTATTTTCCTTTTATAACCAGGTAATATGAACAAAAAAAATCTTCCAAATTTCTTAATAGTCGGCGCAGCAAAATGCGGTACAACTTCGCTGGCTGATTACCTGCATCAGCATCCGCAAATTTTTATGCCCGACACCAAAGAAAGCAAATTTTTTTCTGACATGAACGAGAACTATCAGGGGCCTGGCGATGATGTGGCGCTTAATAATGTTATCGTTAGAAATCTTGGCGAATACGAAAAATTATTCAGTAGCGTAAAAAATGAAATTGCTATCGGCGAAGCATCCCCGGATTATCTTTTTTATCACGATCAAAGCGTGGCCAAAATTAAAAAAATATTAGGCGACATTAAAATAATTATCATTCTTAGAAACCCGGTGGAAAGAGCTTATTCGCAATATTTGCATTTTATTCGTGATTTCCGCGAAAATTTGCCATTTAATATGGGCTTAGAGCAAGAAACAATAAGGCGGCAAAATAATTGGGAATGGGGCTGGCAATATAAAAAAGCCGGTTTATACTATAAACAAGTAAAAGATTTTTTAGATAATTTTTCACAGGTGAAAATTTATTTATTTGACGACCTCAGAACAAAACCGTTAAACATTATAAAAGACATTTATCAATTTTTGCAAGTCGACGATAATTTCGTTCCCGATATATCCCGCCGGCATAATGTTTCCGGTATTCCAAAAAATAAATTTTTATACAATTTATTGCATAAGCCGGCGCCGCTTAAAGATGAATTAAAATCAATTTTAAAAAAAATAATTCCGGAAAAAAGCTGGAACAATATGCGTGATCAGGTTAAAGCCAAAAACTTAAAAAAAATTCCTATGGATCCGGAAACAAAAAAACAACTTACAAAATATTATCAGCTAGATATCGAAAAATTATCTAAATTAATAAATCGTGATTTATCTTCTTGGATAAAAAGTTAATAATTTATTAATATACTCGTTAGCAGTAATATGCAAAAAAGGCTGAAAGCTAGTTTTTTGAATTTCTAATGATTTAATTTTAGAGATTAAATCATTAACATTGTTCATCTTAAAAAACCATCCGTTTTGGCCATCATTAATAACATCAATAGAACCGGTATTCGCGGCAATTACCCAGGTACCCAGGGCATGCGCTTCAGGGATAACCAAGCTGTTTACTTCATACCATTTCGACGGCACGATCAATGCTTTAGCTTGAGCCAAATATTGCTGAACTTCTTCTTGATTCTTTCTGCCTAAATATTTTAAGTTGGAAATATTGTTATTAATTTTATAAGGGCCATCACCGATAATATAAAATTTCTGTTCGGGCATTTTCAGAGCAACTTTTTCTAGTAAATCAATCCCCTTTTCTTCGCTCAGTCTGCCGACATATAATAAATAATCTTTTTTAACAGCCGGCTGATCTAACGGTTTGATATCTATGGCATTCAATAAAAATTCGCTGTCGATGCCGACTTGCCATTCTTTTATTTTTTTCTGCATGAATTTTGACGGGGCAATTAATAAGTCGATGTTCTTTTTATATCTATCTCCCAGCCAATTAAAGTAAGCCTCAGTGCTGAGCAGTAAGCTAGCGGGCAAAGAATTTTTCGTGCATTTATTTAACGCGGCTTTATAATAATTATGATATCTGCATTGCTCGCAAATTTCTCCATGCGACAACATTTTATAATTCGGGCACATGATTTTGTAGTCATGACAAGTCATGATAATTTTTGCGCCGGTGCTTTTTAATATGGGCAAAATAGAAGTGGTTAAATGATGATAAAAATTATGCAGATGCACTGCGTCTGGTTGGAATTCTTTTAATAGTAGCTTGAGTTTTTCCTTAGCTTGAGTTGAATAAATAAAATGCGCGGCTTTAGATAAAGAAAAATCTGCCGATCCGAAATCTATTTCATCTATAAAATATTTATTCCATTTTGAATCAATATTCTTTTCGCTCTTCATACCGAATCTGGCAACTTCATGGCCGGCTTGCTCCAGCCATTTTGCAGTATTAATGGCCATGGTATCGGCGCCGCCTTTGGGATGCCAAAATTTATTTATTTGTAAGATTTTCATGTTTTTTTGCGATAATTATATTAGGAAACAGCAAAGCATTCAACAGACGAGATAAATTTCTGTTGATGTTAAAAATAAATCGTAAGTTTTTACCGAAAAAATTCTCTAACCATAAAGATTTTTTCAAGCCGAATGTGCTTGCTTTAAAAATAACATTTAATTTATTTAAAATCCGCGGATGCATGCCATAGCCGTAAAGAGCGCTAAAATTATTCTGTTCTAAAACATCTTTTAATTCCTCCAATTTATATTCTTTTAAATGCAGGCCTTGGGCTTTAGCACCCAGAGGTAAAAATTCATTACTGATATCATGCGGGCCGGAAAAAGGATGCGGTGTAATTATTAGTAATATTCCTTGGTTGTTTAATAACTCATGGCACTTACTGATAATCGCCGGGAGCTCGTCTGGTACTAAATGCTCTATAACATTATCCATAATGATTAAGTCGAAATTTTCTTGAATTTGATTAAAATCACCGTGGAAAACATTTTTTTCTTTATTAATAACAGCTAATTTTTTTTGGGCTTCGCGAATGCTGTTTTCGGAAACATCAAACCCATAAGCATCGACATTATTTTTATTTAACGAGAGAACCAACTCGCCATCACCGCAACCAAAGTCGAGTACTCTAACATTTTTTTTGATCGGTAAATTTTTTTTAACGAGAGCAGTGGTGAATTCGTTGAAGCGACTGTACGCCTGATGAGGGTTATATTGATAAATAATATTTGTTACATCGCAATATGCCCGAGCAATTAAATTTTTTCGAGCTAATGAATTTTTTTCGGATTTTAAAATTTGTTGAGCGTAATTTTTCTCTAGCTCAAATTGTTTTTTTATTAATTTTTGCTTTTGTTTTAATTCCATTTTTAATGTAAATCTGCTATAGTAATATATGATAATTAAAACATACTAACCAATAATTGTAAATGAAAAAAATACTTATTTTAACTGAAAGATGGTACCCGGATACTTTTGGCGGCAGCGAAAGACTGGCTTTATGGCAAGCCCAGGCACTGCAAAAAAACGGATACGACATTACGGTTTTCTCCACTTATTATCGAAAAAATTTAAAACGGCAAGAGCGGTTTCAAAATATAAAAATAATTCGCGCCGGCAGTTCTTTTTCATTTCCGGGGTCAACTTTATATTCCATCTTATTTAAATCAAAAAAATATTTAAAACAATTACTACAAAAACAAACATTTGATCTGGTAATTATTCATCATCCTTTAATCGGTTCGATTTTCTTTGAACAAAATATAAAAATTCCGGCCTTGTATATTTTTCATAGTTCACGGCCCATGGAAATTTCTTTTGAAGGCCTGACTAAGCCATGTTTAAATAATTTTCTGTCTAAAAAAATAATTACTGCTTTTACGGCGCGAAAAGAAAAAACAACTCTCCTTACCAGCGATAAAATATTATATTTAAGCAACTTTTCCAAAAAAATTCTGGCAGAAAAATATCCGGAAATAAAAAATAAACTGCAAGCGCTGGCACCGGGTATTCCTAAGGATATGTTTAGTGCTAATTTTAACCGTGATTATTCAAAAAACATTTTTTTTACTTCGCGTCGTTTAAGCCCTCGCACCGGTGTTTTAAACTTAATTAAAGCCACAAAAATTTTAAAAGATAAAAATATTAATTTTAAAGTTTTTTTGACCGGCTCCGGACCCTTGGAAAAAGAATGCCATAATCTTGCCGCCAAACTTAACATTCAAGATTGCTTATTCTTCTTGGGTGTTATAAGTGATCAACAATTAATAAAGCATTATCAAACAGCTTCGTGTTTTGTACTGCCAACATTAGCTTTAGAAGGTGTGGGTATTTCCACGCTGGAAGCATTATTTTCCGCTCTACCGGTAATTGGAACTCCGATAGGCGCTACTAAGGAAATACTAACGCCGATAAATAAAGAATTGATAATGGATAGTGCATCGCCACAAGCCATTGCCGATAAAATGCTGTGGTTTATAAATTTAGATGAATCAACAAAAAAAGACCTGGCGCGAAAATCCAGGGCTTATGCTGAAAATCATTTTACGGCGGAAATTATGAATCAAGAGCTAACCGCCACCGTGCAATTAATGCTGGCAACAACCAAAGTAAAATCATAGTTGAACGTATTTCAAAATGATTGGCAAATAAACTTATAAAAACGATAAATATAATTCCGGCTTGCGCGCCATAAGACAGATATTGAAGTGATCTGTCTTTTTCATTTTCAGCATTCAATAATTTATACGAAAGAAATAACAATGCCATAAATGCAATTAATCCTAATGTTCCAAATTCTCCCCATAAAGACATCCAGCTATCGTCGATAACACCTATTTCTCCAGCGGCACCAAACGGCAAATGCAAATCCTGATAAGCTTGGCGCTGATTTAATTGTTGGGCCGTGCCCGAACCAAACTGCCCCGGGCCCACACCTAAAAATGGCGACGATTTTACCACTACGGCCGGAGTATTAATTAACCAAAAAGTACGCCCATAATAATAATAATTAGCCAATAAACTTTTTCTGGAAAAAGGCTCGATTAATCTTTCAATTATACTGGCTTGCGGGCTATCAACCAAATAATTAATATTTATTCCTTCATAAGATGTATAGATGAATATACCGGCGGCCATAAACGCAAAGCACAAACCGCTTACAATTAAGAGCCACCATTTTTTCATGATTATTACCACCAGCCATAAAAGAGAAACTACCATTCCAAAAATTGCCGCCCGCGAAGATGAAAATAAAACCGCGACGCAACCACCCGCAAACATCAGCCAGCTCCATTTTGAATACATTAGCCGACGATCTTTAGATAAAAAAATGGCAGCAAATAAAATGGTTATAAAACCGATATAAGCACCATAGCGATCATACCGACCCAGGGTTGCAAAAACACGGCTACCCACTTCCCAGAACTGATAAACTCCTGTAAAACCGTAAATCTGGCCCGACCCGACACTGCTTGAGGGCAATAAATATTGGTCTAATTTACCATTTGTAATGTATTGGATTATTCCTAAAACAACTTCAAAAATATACAATCCTCCTAAAATTTTCCAAAATTTTCCAAACCACGCTTTAGTAATATTAATCCGGGCAATTATAATTGCTAAAAATATAAATCTTATTATCTGCCTGATGGCGAGCACGGCGACTGAAATTTCTACTGCATTAATTAAAGCTGATAGAATTCCTAAAACTATGAAAAATAGAAGCCATAAATTGAATTTGGATAAATCTAAAACAGGCGACGTGTTTTTTTTGGGGCGCAGCAAAACCAACAATAATAAACTGTAAATAATTACTTCGGGAAAATATCGGACATATAAGAAAACCGATTCCGGAATAAAATTAATAAAAACCGATTCCAGCGGGATCCAAGCAAATAAAAACATAATAGCCTGTTGTGGCTTTTTAATAAAAAAATAAAGTAAAATTAATTCCAGCCCGATAACAATGATTTGCACCCAACTAAATGTTAAATTCACGACAAACAAAAATATCGCCGCCACCATAATAATTATTAAGCTGTAAACGTTTTCTTTACTCTTGAAAAAATTTTTTATCATTAAAAAATCCATGGACTAATTATACCAAAATATTCAATTTGCAGAAAGGTATAAGGGAATGTATCGAAGGGTTTTTAGAAACGCGAAAAGACTGAAACACGAAAAATCTAGAAATGTTGTGACCCAGCTTGTCTGGGTCAGAAAGTTAATAATTTTTCGCGTTATTTAAAAATTTTCGATTTTTCGCTGTTGACCTGGGCAAGCTTTTTGCTGCTGACCTGGGCAAGCCAGGTCATTACACGGCCAATAAAATTTTCCAATTAGAAAAACCCCAGAAATGCTTAATTTGCGTTTGCAAATTTCATTGTCTGGGGCCGAAGCCTTGTCCCTCGTTTGGGACTTGGCGATGTAGGTCTGCGCGTACCTACGAAGCGGGAAATTTTACATCTTGCCATTGATGAGAGGTCTGTCGGGAAACCTACTAGTCCGGGGAGGCTTGAAAGTGCCCTCCCATACACTTACAGACTATGTTAACCCGTGGTCTGTAATCACGGGGTCTGCTCTATTCCTCGCAGACGGGGTCCCAGTCCCAGCTGATCACAGCCGAGACCAGGGGGCAAAACGGTGTCATGTCACATACTCCCGTGGTCTGCACCCCTTCGGTGCAGCACCAGGAGGACACCGTGGCCCAGTCACCCCCGCCGAGGGTGACCGAAGCCGAGGTGCTGCCCTGCTCCCCGGCGAAGTAGCAATTACCGTCACGCGAGCACACCGCGGCCCGATAGGCCCCGGTGTGCCAACCGTCGGCGTTGGCGACGTCGCAGTCGTCGGCGTTGGCGACGTACCCGGTGGGCTGGGTGCAGGCCATGGTGGTGCTGGTGGCGTCGCCGTAGCCGTCGCCGTCGGTGTCCGCGTACCAGGTGAGGGCGTCGATGGCATCGTCCTCGTCCACCGTGCCGTCGCAGTCGTTGTCGATCCCGTCGCAGATCTCGGTGGCGCCGGGGTGGATGGTGGCATCGGTGTCGTCGCAGTCGTCGCCGCCGTAGGCCTCGCTGTCGTAGCCGTCGGCGTCCGCGTCGGCGTCGGGGGTGGCGGTGTCGCCCGTGTCGGCGTCGGTGTCAGCGTCGGTGTCAGCGTCGGTGTCGGCGTCGGCGTCCGTGTCGGCGTCCGTGTCGGCGTCCGTGTCGGCGTCCGTGTCGGCGTCCGTGTCGGCGACGTTGATGTTGATGTTGATATCCCCGTCCCCACAATCGGGGCAAGAGGAGGGGGTGGAGGCGCAGCCGAGGAGGAGGGCGGCGAACAGGGCGGTGGGGGTGGGGAAGTTCATAGTGACTCCAGCTTGGATCCAACGTTTCTAGCGTGGATCCGGTTTATGGTTTTTCGAAGGACTTCCTTGTGGCGGAATGCCACGTGCGCAGTACACGAACTTATGTGGAATTAACCACTGTCGTGCGTGATTAGTGCGCTATTTAGGAAGAGAAATCCCCCGAAAAATTTTTGCCCAGGGAGGGCATGAGGTGGACTCGATGCAGTCCTGGGCCTCTTTTTTGGCCTTTCCTCACCCCCGTCCCTTGCGGGACACCCCCTCTCCACTTACGTGGAGAGGGGGCTGGGGGGAGAGGCAGAAAAAGAGACCCAGAATCTGAATAGAGTCTGAAAACATAACATTTAGATTTTAAAGAGCGAACAATTTTGTATGTAGAGACGCGCCATGGCGCGTCTCTACATACAAAATAAGCGTGTTTAGTTTGCCCTAAAACCCGCAATGCATATTCGTTTATATAACGAAAAAACAGTCATAACCTGTAATATGCTGTTTTTACGATAAATTTGATTCTAGACGGAATCCGCCTGGGGAAACGAAGATATATCGCAGGTTGTAGGGCAAGAAACTAAATTTTTAAAGGACCGAATACCTTATCAAAAAAAACGCCCCTTGTCAAGGGGTTGGTGTGTATAAGATAGAAACACTAAAAATCGAAATGAACGAAATTACGCGAAATTTTTTGTTTGCAGTTTGTAGAGACGCGTTGTTGATAATTTTGTAGAGACGCGCCATGGCGCGTCTCTACAAAAAACCCGCGTCTCTATAAATAAAGGATATATCGAAAGATTTATTTTTTTTCTTTTCCTCTGGTTACTAAGATGTTTCTGGCCGTTTCATTTCTACAGCATACCTTTCCATTTTTCCAAGTTGAGAACCACCTTTGCGATGTACTTGAAGGCCAAATTTAAAATCAACTTGGTTAGACTCATATCCATCATAACCGGTTCTTAATACCCATTGAGGCATAACTGTTAAAGCTGTATCCCAATGTTCACTAGACATGAACCTTAAAGGAACAGCCACATGAGGCCCAACACTTATTCTTTGATCCGGAGACGTTTTACTTTCGGTATGAATAGTGCCCCAATCTATTTGCGCAGAAAGTTCAGTACCCTGGACTTCTCCGGGATGATGCCAATCTTTTCCTCTTTGTCCTAAAATTACGCCTGCTCGTCCCCAGGCGCCGATATAACTTTGTAAATTTAATTCATTTAATATTCCGCCATTTACATCCGGCACTTTGCCCGTAAGATCAGCTTGCACACCGCCCGACCCAACAAATCGGCTATTTTCTAAAACTGAACCGCTAGTATGAGGATTCCAGCGCAAACCGGCATCAAAAGTTCCGTGACCGTCAAAGAAATCTGTGACCTCTGGCAATCCATCTTGATTATAATCTCCAAGGCTTAATCGACTGCCGCCAGATAATTCCATTAACGTTTGCCAAGGATCACCGGGAAGCCTGGGCTGGACATCAACAAGACCGGTTGGTAATTCTTCAGCTTTTTTAGATAAATACTGCAATATTTCTCTTAAAGGCTTCTCATCAAGATCAATAGCAAAACCATCAGCTGAAAATTGAACACCTCTATGATGTTCACCATGAGGCATTGATCCGACAGGATACATTTTGTCTGATTCCATGGCTTGCGCAAAATAAAACATAATCGCTTTTATTACATCTGCATTTTCTGATTTTTCCAATTCTTCACGCAACATCAACAAACCAGCATTGGCTCTATCACCGGCTAATTCCATATTGTGAGAATAATCTTCAAATTCAGCAGCGCTCCGCCCGGCATAGTCTGCAGTTTCAGCAGCTCGCGACCGTCCGCTAGCTATACCTTCAACAGTCGCAAACACATAGCTCCCAGGATGAGCATTTATATAGGAACGTATTTTCAAAATAAACTGTTGCGCGGCTTCACGCAATTCAGCCTCATTAGGCAATCTTTTTGTTTCAGCTTGGACGAATTCTTGACTTACGCCTCTTTCAACGTTAGCTCTTAAATCTAATCCTCTCAGGACTTCTGGAAAATTTGTATCTGTAACCTCAAAAACTGGTGTTGTTGGATCTTCGGCATTAGCATCGGAACTAAAAACAACTTTTTCAGCTAAAAAAGTAGCTAAAATAGCCGGTATAATATGCCGTTTACCTGCTCTGGCCAATTCCACTAGATGGCTCAGACCTCCTCGCATAGTCTCAAGTCCGCTGTTTCCTATTTCACCGTCCATAGTTTTTTCCGGTGGTCTTGGTCCTGATGGTAAAGGCTCAGCCCATATTCTTTCATTCATAAATTTATTTAATTAGTTTTTTTAAAATTTTATAAATTAATGTGTTTATTATAGCAAATTTTTTATTTTTAAACAATGTTTTCGAAATTTCTACTGTTTTGATCGAGTTCATCTCGATCAGAACTCCAAACGTTTTTGCTGACCTGGGCAAGCCAAGTCATAACATCACATAAATAACAGTTTATTGTACACTAATATTTTAGTTTGTCAAGAGATGCATACTGCTAAAATTAATAATTCCATAACGGACTAACTTCTATTGGAGTTGCATTAGCTAATTTATAAATATTATCCCAAACTGCTAATCTGTTAAGATTTTCTCCTGTTTTTAATTTAATCTTCGCTAAAACCCCATTTTTATCTATGCTGTATTGAATAGAAGCTATTTCACCCATAACCGGCGGTTTGGGCATATTCATAAATATTAAAAAAGTCGCAGCATTGCTTACTTCATCATAATCTAAAAAAGAAAAAGTGTTATCATTAACACAAACAGCTCCTTCGTTGATGAATCTATAAGAAGCATGGATGCTCGAATCTGCCTTTCTCCAATTGTCGCCACTTGTATTTATTAAACCAAACTTTTCAATAATTATAATTGCTTTTTCTCCATATCTTCGAAAAATTTCTTGCTTTGCATTTCTTTGTTGTCTTTCTAATGTGCGTTCTTGTTGTTCTGTTTCGTCATTAGTCGTTAGAGTTAAATCTACTCCCCCGCCTCCTATAGCCACAATGACTATTTCATCACCAAAAGTATAACTACCGGCTGGCAATAACCCAGTATATTCCCCATTAATATTTACAGCTCGTATGGCGGTTTCAATGCAAGCGCGCTGGTCGGGCGCAAACGGCATGGCGGCTGCTGATAAGGCTACTGGTTCACCCCGTTTATTCTTTAATTTAACCGTATTATAATGTGCATCTAAATCACTAAGCCACTCAATAGCTTCTTGAGATGCGTTTAAATTGGCAGCTCCGCGTAATCGCTCATAAACTCCATTAATATCGCCTAGGGCTCGAGCAGACTGCGCCCCCAGCCAATAATCTTCATAGGTTAATTGTATTCTGTTTTGCTTTTGTAAAAGACCTAACTCTTGAAAAGCCGTCTCCACTCCTTTCCAGGCATTTCTTTTGCTTAACCTTCTCATTTCCTCAACTAATCTTGTGTGTTCGGCATCTGCGACAGCTTGTCCTTCTACAGGCTCAAGCAAATTTATTTCAGGCCCTGACTCATTTTCATTTAAAGCCATTTCGTCTATAATTTGAGAAATTATACTATCAATAATTAGAGAATATCGTTCTTTAAGCTTCATTATCTGCTCTGCTATTTTTTGTTTTTTTTGTAATGAAGTATTTTCTGATAATAATTCAGCTCTTAAATCACGCAACTGCAATTTAGCATGTTCAGGACCAATTTCTGTTGTTTCACCCTTTATTCGTGATTCACATTCGGAAATATATTTTCGAATTCTTTCTAAATCCTCTGCTTTGGCAATTTGTAATATTTCTACAATATCCTCACCGCCATACTCTTCTTGGGAAAAATCAAGTGTACTGAGCATCTCAAATGCTCTCTGCCAACGTATTAATTCTTGTTCAGTGTTTCCAAGTTTAAAAGCAATTTCAGCGGCTGAAATATGAATATCTTTTACAAATAAGCTGTTTTCCTGATTTTCAGGGTGCTGTTCTAATAATTTTATATATTGATTATATGTTCTATCGGCTTTTTTATGTCCATCATGTTTATCGCTTAAAATTTGTATGTATCGACGAAGTAAATTTTCTAATTGAATTTTTATATCTACTTCTGTTTCACTCTCATAATCTCCTCTGCTCTCTTCCCGTGCGATTTTTTTAATCGCGCTTTATAGGTCATGTTCGATGAAAACATTATGCTAAATTATCTAAATGATCGTACATTGTTACCGGTTCGGTTTGCTGTTGCAGCAAGGGCTGAAAATTCGGCCTGTCATTAAAGCCTAAAACTTTATATTCAACTTTTTCAATAAATTTTTCGTATTTTTGAACGACATTGAATTTTGAGCTAAATCTGAATTTAATGCCTAATTCAGCGCGTAAGATAAAAAATCCATAACCCCCTACTAAGCCGATAATCAAGCCGATTAATAAATTTTCAAATATATTTGGTCGAACCGGATATTTGGAAGTTAAAGCAGTGTCGATGGTTTGAATTTCAATATTTTCATTACTGCCATAATATTCAGACGATTCATTGCTTAATACATAAGCTAAGGCATTAGCCAAAGATTCGGCCGTAATTTTACTGTCGCCATATGCGGTTATTCTTAAAATACCGTTTTCCTGAATAATATTTACAATTACTTGATTTTTCCACATTGCTCTTTTAGCACTTTCTTCCAAGCCGGTTACTTTACTTAAATCTACCTGTTCGCTTTTAACGACTTTTTCCAAAAAAGAAGCACTATGGATTACTGTGGCTAATTTTCTGGCCACATATTCTGATGTCTTTGAAGCACTGGCGATATCGATGGAGTTGGCATTATTTGGCACAACCATAACTTGAATTTGTGAAGAATATTCTTTGGGCTGGACAATTGAAAACACTAAAGCCAATATCATACAAATACCGATTACTAAACCGATATACATTAGATTGTCTTTGAAAATTTCAAAATAATTTAACTTCTTCATATTTTTTATTACATAATTTTTAACCAGCTACATTATCATGCCATAAATCTTTTGTCAATGGCTGTTAGTGGATAAACAACAAAAACAAGTCCTCAATTTATTGAAGATAATGCCAAAAAGCAAAATTACCATCGCATTAATTTAGAAGGGATATCTATAGCCCCGAATAAATTCGGGGCCTATTGCATATTTTTTACAGTTCCACGTCTACGGCTATTTCTTTTTCATTTCTAATTAGGCTAAAGCTAGCCACTTCTTCTGGTTTATAACTCGATAAGATATCGTTTAAACTGTTAAATTTATTTATTTCTTGATCATCCACTTTTAATACAATATCTCCGGCCAAAAGATGGCTTTTACTAGAAACAACATTGTTTATTAAAACTCCTTTATTATAATATTTATCTTGTTTTTCATCATAATATTGAACTCCTCGGCTTAAATCATTATAAACAAAATCCAAGCTGATTCGATCGGCAGTTTTATTAGAAATAACTTGAGCCATTATATCAGTAAAATATTGTTGTTTAACAATATGCTGATTCAATAAATTAAGCCCAATCACCTCTCCTTGCATATTTATAAGCGGAGCGCTTAAATATGTTTGATCTAAATTACTACTAATCAATAAATCGTCGGGGTGCTGGCTTAAAGTTAGATCATTCTCATCGTTATAGCTTATATTTTCAATCCATGTTATTTGCGCGCGCTGTCCGTTTAAATAAGAATTATAAACTGCTATTGTTTGATCGGCGACAGCTAAGCTTTCATTACTGGCAAAAGCAGCGGGTAATAATCCGGTGCCAGTACATTTTAAAAAGCTAACCCCACTATAAACATCAAACAAAGATTGCTCAATGTCGTAAACTTTATTATTAGAGGTTATGGCGATTAAATCTGTCTGCTCGGTAAAATCGCCGGCTACTGCCAACCAGCCATCAGAAGTAAGAATAACACCCGATGCTAAAATATCGGTTTCCAAATATTGATCATCAGTATCTTTATTCAAAATTTCAACCACTGAAGGTTCGATTTTAGCCAAAGCTTCTTTAATTCTGGCTTCGGGTAAAGTGGTCGAATTATCTTGAAAGGTAATAATTTCTTTCACATCCGAGCTAATAATACCAGCGGTGGAAGCATTATCAAAAATAAGCCCTCCAACTAACCCTCCGAAAACACTTAGTAATATAACAAATAAAAATTCCCAAATATTTAACCGGTACTTTACGCTTGAACCATTTTTTACCATGGGTTGATTTTGATATTTGGGTGATGTTGGTACAATTTCTCTTTTCATATTTTTTATATTGAATTAATCGAAATATTATATCCATTTGGCTGTGGTAAAAACCAAAGCCAAAACAATGGCGCTTAATATTAAGTATTTAATAATTATTTTTTTGTTTATGGTTTGTAAAATTACATGTTTGGTAATATTAATTAAAACATAGAAAACAATAGTCAAAAAAATTCCGTTTACATAAAAATCGGCCGGCCAAAATTTTAAAGCCCAAAACAATTCGCCCATTATTAGAGCCATCAGAAAAGGAAAAAAATGATAAACAAGTTTTTCGGTTTTACTATTCCAAATCATTTGCCAGGTAATAAGATACACGCCAATAATTACGATTATTAATGTATAGAAAAAAGGCACAACCGATAAAATATTAAAACAACTGGCTTATACAAAAATAAAAAACGCCGACAATAAATTGCTATAAGCCGATATATTTTCCAATGAATAAGAAATGTAAACAGCCGGCCGATAAATATAATCACTTACATTTTTAAAAAACAACCAAATAATAAACACTGTTAATAAAATAATCCCCTGAATAAAATAATTATTTTCTTGAAAAAATGAAAATATAATACTACTGCTAAACAGGCAAAGTGGTGCCAAGGTAAAACCAAGCACATCTTTGTTTATAGCACACTTATTAAGCAGCCAGGCACTAATTATAATTACAACTATCCCCGCGGCCAGCCAAGTGATCCAATTGCTATAATATTTATTAAACAATTCCAATACTACTAAAATACTGAAACTGCTAATATATGGTATAAGCCGTCCGATGATTAACATATTAATAAGACAATTGATTCTTTAAATTATGAAAAAATATAATCTGGGTGGCATCAGGTGAAATTTCTTTTTTGTTCAAACCATCTTTTGAGGCCGACATTAAAGAATAAATTGGTTGTTTAGCATTAGGCTCAACATTACTTACATAATAAATTTGATCTCCTTTCACACTCCAAACAACTTCATTTACATTAGATAGTATTTGTTTAGCAGTTTTTGTTTCAGAATAATTAATCAGCCAGGTTTGCGGTTCACTTACCAAGTGATTTAAAACTAAATAATCTTGATTCGGAGAAAATTCTAAATAGTTTTCACCTAGTTCAGAAAAATTAATATTCGTTATTCTTTGGCTTGATTTATCGATCAATGACAACTGATAAACATCATAAGTGTCAGGTTGCGTTATTATTTCCGGCTCTGTTTCAGTATCTGGGTTTTGATTTTCGCTATCAGCTATTTCTTCCGGTTCATTAATATTTACGGACACGAAGGCCAAAGTTTTATTATCTAAAAAAACCGGACTGTTTATTTCACCACTATAAAGCGTTGTTGGTTTATCGATTTCCAGTTGTAAATTTATTTCTAAAAGATACAAAGTATCATTTTGAATGTAAACAAATTTTTTATCATCTTTGGCCCAGGCTACTTGCTCGCATTTATCTGCAAAACGCTGAACTTTTTTTTCTTTACGATTAATTAAAAAACAGCCGTCGGCTTCGGCATAAACTAGCCATAAACGATCATTAGAAATATTTGTAAATAACGCCGGCTCTTTAGACCCCCAAATTAATTGTTTATCGCTAGCTTGTAAATCATGTTCCCATAATTCATAAAAATCATTTCGCTTAGTAATATAAACCAATCTTTTTCCAGCCTCTACCCAAAGCGGTGAACTGTGAGTTAATTGATCATCAGTAATATTGTAAATTTTTCCTTGATTAATATCGTGTACATATATTTGTTCATCTGAAACATAGGCTAGAGAATTTTCGCTAACACTAATAGTTGGCCGAACATTTTCAGTATTCACGGGTTCATTCAACGAGCATCCGGCCAGTATCAATAAAACAGAAATTATTAATAAAACTTTTTTATTCATGCTTAACAATTTTTATTGATCTATGAACTAAGTTGTAATAATTGCGGTGCGTATTCATGAATTATATAAAATAATGTTGAAACCGATAACAATAAAAAAACTCCTAAGATGGCACTAAGAACAGCCAAACCTCTCATAATTTTATCGTTTCTTTCGTTAAAAATTTTTTCTTTCATAAATATTATTTATTTAATTTATCAATAACCATTACTTTTTTACCGTTTAATATTTCATATAGAAATTTATCGGTAATATCTTTGCGATATTTATATTCTTTTTCATCCATTACGGTATAGCGAATTTCTTCACCCGTGTCTTTATTGAATTTACCAAGTAATTCCGACATTTTTTTACGGCTTATTTTACCCACAATAAATAAATCTACCGGGGCATGAGGATCTTCAACAAAATATCCGCTTAACGCTAAATATTTAATTGTGCCAAATGAGGAAATATTAGAAATAAATTTTCGCTCCAAAGTAAAACGCGATTTTAAAATTAATGATTTTAATTCCGGAAATAAAATATAATCGGTGACGACTGAATAATATTTTTTCTTGTTGCTAGCTTTAGAGGTCAGAAAACCAATATTTTCTAAATTTGCCAATTCGCGCCTAATCGAATTAATTTGTTCGCCAAGTTTACGCGTTAATTCACGAACATAATAACTTTTATCAGGGTTGCTGGAAAACAAGCGTAATAGCTTTACTCGAGTACGTGAACCAAATAAGTGTTCAAGCATATAAAAATTGTTACTATTATTAACTAATATTTGTGCGGTTATTATATAATAATTTAAAATAAAAAGCAAAGATAATTCAAACCCCTAAAATACTTCTCCACTTGATTAATTATGATAATTTAACTATAATAACCGTAGAAAAATATTTAATTAATATCTAATATTTTTATATGCTTAATAGAGTAAATATCAGTCATTTGTTAATAACTCCTCCGGATAATGATCACAACACCACTGGTGTATTCATTTCCGAACCAACTCCGCTGGAAGAAAAAAATTTCGGCCGAGTTTTTTCAGTAATTGATATCGATTCCAAAGACATGGCTAATAAGGAAGTAATGGAGCTTATCAACGAAGAACTAACTCAAAATTATTATCGCTCCCCTGATCTTGATATTGAACTAGCCCTCGAAGGCGCTTTAAACATTTTAAACCGTAAATTGCAAAAAGTGATTTCCGAACTAGGTGAAGAATGGGCTAAAAAAGTTAACGCCACTGTTGCTATTATTAAAGACGGCCAATTACATTTTTCACAAATCGGAAACATTAATGTATTACTAATCCAAAAAAATAAAATTATTAAATTAAGCGACAATCATTATTCAGCGCCAAATTTATTAAAATTATTTTCTAATCTTTCCAGCGGTGAATTAACTACCGGCGCATCGGTTTTCTTTGGTACAGAAAGCTTACTAGATTATCTGTCGCAAGAAAAAATCAAGAAAACTTTAACCGACTATAATCCTGATGAAGCCGGAAATTATATAAAAAGACTTCTTGAAGAAAATGGAAACAGTACTAATTTCGCGGCCATAATTATTAAAATGGTTCCACTAACCGCCAATGCTTCGGTTAGCCGACCTTTATCTGAAAAAATTAATCGTAGCGATGAACTTTCAGATGATACTGAAGACGCTACTGTTAAAAAAGATTCCATGAGCTATCTGGTAAATAAAGAAGCGGTCACCGATGAATTATTATCCCCTTCTTTATGGAATACTTTTAAAAAAAGCGCAGTCCGAATTATAGATAATATCAAACCTTTCAAATCAAAATCAGCTGAAATTATAGACTCATCATCAATTAAAGAAGTTTTGGATGAGCCAATACTTTCTTCTTCCCGCCCCACAACATTAGCCGGTCGTATTTTCAAAATAATTTTAAGCATTTTAAAAAAAACCGGTTTATATATTTTATCAGGATTAGCATGGTTGCTTAATAAATTTATGGGTTTATTTAAACAACGCAAAGCGTATTCTTCCAGCTTTCAAAATCTACCGCATAGGGCTACCGGAAAAGTCGCTAACTGTGTAAATTGGTTTAAAAATTTATCTTGGCCAAGAAAATTATTTATTGCCTTATTTATAATTATTATATTTATTTTCTCGCAGAGCATTATTAATCAGGGTAAAAAGCAAGAAACACGCCAAGAACAACAACAATATACAGAAACCATTAATACTATCGGCAATAAATTAGGCGAAGCTGACAGTAAAATAATCATGAACGATTTCACCGGAGCGCGCAATTTAGCTACGGAAGTAAAATCTTTAATGGACTCTATTCCCAAAGACAGCGATACCTGGACAGCAAATGGCGCCGAACAGGAACAAAAGCTACAAGCTATTTTAGATAAAGTAAATTTTATAGTTCGCCTTGACGCACCAACCACAGCAGCCGATTTTTCAAGCATTTCCGCCGACTTAAATATCGATAAATTCTCGCTTATTAGTAATAGCTTTTTCGCATTCTCCAGTGCTAACAATGGAGTTTATAGATATGACGGAAACGAGCAAACTGCTTCTATTACTCTTAACAGCACTGGTAGCAATAAAATAACGGCTATTAGTAAAGATTCCGCCGCCACTATTTTAACTGTTGACAGCGAACAAAAATTCTATCAATACAATCCGGTGTTAGAAAAATTATCAGATGTTAATATTGACTTTGCTAATCAAGATGTAAATATAAAAGATTTTAAATTATTTGGAACACGCCTATACTGTTTAGACACTAAGAATAAACAAATTTTTAAAAATCAAAAAGACGGTGATAATTATGCCACCGGCGAAGCTTGGCTTAAAAATACTGATGTAGATTTATCAAGCGGTCTTAGTTTAGCTATTGATGGCGCAGTTTATGTATTACAAAATACCGGTGAAGTGGTTCGTTTGTATAGTGGCAATGTAGACTCGGAATGGAAACTTGATTCTTTAGAACCGGCTTTATCCGGCGCGACTAAAATCTTTACCGACGATAATACTAGTAACTTATACATTCTTGATCCGGCCCAAAAACGCGTGGTGGTATTTAATAAAAATGGTAAATTAGTTGAACAATACATTTCCAACGAATGGTCTAATTTAAAAGATTTCTATATCAATGAAAGCGACGGCAAGGCTTATGTCTTAAGTGGCGCCAAAGTATATTCGTTTGATTTAAACTAATAATTACAGCTTACTAAAAAAGCGCGGATTAATCTGCGCTTTTTTTATTGAGTCGAGGAAAATTATTTTAATGTAACTTTACAACCAACTGCTTCTAATTTAGCTTTAATACCATCGGCGGTTTCTTTGTTTGCGCCTTCTTTTACCATTTTAGGAGCGCTTTCTACTAATTCTTTAGCTTCTTTTAAGCCTAATTCAGTAACTTCTCTGATTACTTTAATGGCGCCAATTTTATCGCCACCTAAAGTAGTTAATTCAACATCAAAGCTGTCTTTTTCTTCAGCAACTTCGGCGGCGGCACCTGGGGCCATGGCCATAGCGGCTACTGGAGCGGCGGCTGATACACCGAATTTGTCTTCAAGGACTTTTACTAATTCGGCTAAATCAAGAACCGACATTTTTTCAATTTCGCCAACTAGCGATTTGAATTTTTCCGGTACTTCAATGTTTGTTTTTTCGTCTGACATAGTTTTGTTTATTATTATTAATTGATTAATTTGTTAATAAATTTATTTATTATCTTTAATAGCATTTAACACATTAACAAGCCCTCTTAGATTGCCGGCTAATACATTTACGAATCCGGAGATCGGCGCATTTAATGAGCCTACCATTTTGGATAATAATTCATCCTTAGATGGTAAAACAGCTAAAGCGCTTACTTGGCTGGCATCAATAAACTTGCCCTCTAATAAACCGCCACACAATTTAACTTGCTCATGGCCTTTGGAAAATTCATGAACAATTTTAGCTGGCTGAACTTCATCCGGACCAGTTACTAACGCTACCCCGCCATCAATGGCATTAATATCGGCAGTATAGCCATTTTCTTTTAAAGCTTTTTCTAAAATCGTACGCTTGGCTACTATTAATTCCACACCTTCGGTGCGAAGTTGCTTTCTAAGATCTTCTAAACTTTGCACATTTAAACCCATGTAATTTGAAAAAACTACACCTTTGGCGTTTTTAATGCGTTGTACTAAGTCTGCTAAAAGCTCTTGTTTTTGTTGTTTGCTTTTTGGCATAAATTATAATAAATTAGATTGATTAATAAAAAAATGGCTCTGTGAAAGCCAAAAAAATGATTCACCTACATAGGTTTTACGTGCTTTTTATTTGCACTACCCATGGTCTTTGGCTTTGCTTAAATAATATATATTAAATTGCGAAAAATGTCAATTATATTTTTTTAGCTTTGTGGAAAAAATTAGAATAAGTTAAATAAATCGCTGATATTAGCATAATAATGCATAAATATTGAGCAATGGTTAACCCAAAAAATAAAGGATCGGCAATGCGCCAAAAATCTAAACTAAACCGCACGATAGCATATTCATAAAGAAAAATAATGGGATAAATTATTAAAGAACGCTTCTTATTGGTAAAATGCAGTATTAAAAAAACGCTAAATAAAATTAAACCGTTTAAACTTAAATATAATCCATGATTATGGCGAATAATACCGTCTAAATATCGCTCGCCCAGAAAAAAAGTTGTGGGTTTTCCGGGGTGATCATATATAAAAAAACAACCAAGCCGACCGATAAATAACCCTAGCGGCAAAGCAAAAACAGTTAGTCCGGCATATTGCCAAAAATTAATTTTATTTTTTCGACAAAATAAATATCCGGCAATCAGCGCAAAAACAAAGCCTCCGGAAATAGACATACCACCTTCCCAAATTTTAAAAACACTAAGCGGATTGTGAATATAATAAGAAGCTTCACTAATTATAAAAAAAACTCTCCCGCCGATTAGAGCACTGGCTAGTACCCAAAAAGCAAAATCAACTATTTTATTTGCATTAAATTTTCTTTGTTTGGCTATTTGATACATAACGGCCATGGCTGAAAGCACGCCCAAAGAAACCATCATCCCCCATACCTGAATAGTTATCGGCCCTAGATTAATTGTTTGCCAGCTAATATATGGAATCATTATAAATATTCTTTTAATAAAGACTGCAAGAAATCTACTGATACATTGCCGTCAATTAATTTAACTGTTTCGTCGGGATACAATACTAACGTGTTAGGAATGCCATGAATACCAAAATCTAACCCTTGTTGATAATCAGCTTCAATTTTTTCGGCCATTTCGGGGCTACTGGTACAAGCTTTAAATGTTTCCGAATTTAATTGTAATTCAGTGGCTAAATTATTGAAATAATCTGTAGTTAGGATATTTTGATTATCAAACAAAGACTGCGCGTATTCATAATATTTTCCCTGCTCTCCGGCACACATGGCAGAAATACCAGCCTCATAAGCTAGCGGATGCTTCTGAGTTAAGATAAAATTTTTAACCACCATTTTTACTTGATTAGTACTACCAACAAATTGTAATAAATTTTTATGGAAAATTTTGCATAGTTGACATTCGTAATCTGTAAAGACAACCAGTGTAATTGGTGCGTTGTCGGATCCAAAAGCGTAATCATAATCGCCAATCGATACCTCGGTACTTTTTTTATTTATATTTTCCACAGCCTGCTCGACAATTGGTTGTTTCGAATGATTAATAATTATCTCTTCATCTTGACGTAAAATAAAAGCACCACCGGCATAGAGATAGCCAATATATGCTAAACCAGCTAAAGAAATTATTAAACCACCGCAAATAATACCCAGCCAAAAATATAATCGGGGGCTGCTTTTTCTGGTAAAATAGCTAGCTGATTCATTTAATTGTTCCATATAATGGCTTATTTTGCTATCTTAATATTAAAACGATAATATATTTATCATTATATATTATTTGCCTGATTGTGCAAGAAAATTAGGTTGTATAATAAAAAGTGTGGTGCAAAATTGTAGATTGAATTAATATAAACCAAAAGCCCACGCCCCCATAAAGGGCGGGGCTTTTTATTTGTTATTATATATAATTTTAGCCCCTGGCTTTATGCCAGTGGGCTAAGCATTCAATTGTATCAACCACAATATCTATGATAGAGTCAAAAAATTATTTAAAGCTAATTTTTAATTTTCGACCATTTTTGCGGCGAATAATAAAGTTGATTAAGCCAATTAAAATTACGATGCCGGTAATACCAAAAATGTTTAAATATTTTATGGTTGTTTTTTCATTTGCAGTTAGTTCCTGAATTGATCTATCAGTGATACCTTTCGAACGAATCTCGATTAATGCACTATCTTGATTTAACCAGTCTAACATGTTAGCCAAGAAAATATAATTATCAGAATTACGACTGACAAATTGATCAGTCGCGTAATCAGCATCGCCAATTACCAACAAGCGACCAGCTGAAGTTTGTTCAATATAATTTGCATCGCTTACAGGCTTATTTTTATCTTGAAAATAACTATTAAATTGCCCGGTTACTAAGGCAGATAAAGTATAGACTTGCGTTTTACCGTTAGCTTTAAATGTTTGCTGCGGGCTTAAATCGATCTGATCGCCGGATAGCCAGCTATTACTACTCGATGATACGAGCGGAACCACTTCATGTATTGATTGATCCAGAGTTAAATAACTGGCCCATGGCAAAGATAATGATTCCAAATCTGAAACTGCAGTTTGATCTTTATTAAAACCGTCAGAAGTAATTTTAATCCAATATGGATATGGAACCATAAACGTCATCACACCACCGGAAAAATTCGCAACTTCACTAAATGAATCTAGTACTATTTTATCGCTCACTTCAACTCCCCAAGATTTTAGCATTTCACTAAGACCATTTGTATTTGGCACGGCTTGCAAATATTGATTAACATTATAAGCATCTTGCATTATAAACACATTACCGCCACGCATTAAAAATTGATCAATCGCATATTTAGCTGTATCAGACAACTCACTCTCGTATCCGGCAACAACTAAAGTTTGATAATCTTCACTAATTAAGCCATTTTCTAAATTAACCGATGTAATAGTATAATTATCTTGCAAACTGCTTACCACTTGCTGATATTTATCTGTACTGGCTTGTAAATCCATGGCCCAGGCAATTGTAAAATTATTATCACTTATAACTTTAGAAATTGCCGAGGTGATTTTATATTCAAAATTTGCGGTTGAATCGATAACCGGTAATACCTGTTCGTTTTTGCCCTGGGAAACAATTATGCCTAAATATCCGTTAGTTAATTGGAATTGATCTTTTTCTAGAATATTAAACTGTAATTCCGGCACACCTTTTGTGGCTAATTCTTTTTTAACAGCATCATCAGCTGGATCAATATATTGAATTTGCAAATGCGTACCACCATAATTTTTATATTCGTCTAGTAAATCCCCCGCCTCCTGACGCACAGCTAGATATTCAGGCGGTAATTGATTACTAAAATAAACTTTAATAAAAACATCTTTATCCAATTGGCGCACCATATCTTTTGAGGCAGTTGATAGTGAATAATCTTTATTGGCAGTCAAATCAAAACGAACAAAATTAAAGTGAGCTAAAATATTAGCAATAATTACGCCGCCAATTAAAAGCACAATAGCTAAATAAGCATTGCGTCGATATTGTTTTTTTATATTTTTTTCAGTTAGCATATTTTTAATCGATCCAATTTCGACTGGCTAAAACTTGTTTGTTTAGATATATAAATAAACTGATAACAGTTAGAAAATAAAAAACATCACGCGTATCAATTACTCCGCGCGCTAAATTTGAAAAATGACTGCTCGAACCAATAATGCTTAAAAGAGAAGCGGCCCAAGGAAAAGCCTGTAAAATATAGGGCGTGCTTAACATGAATAAAATAAAACTACAAACGACAGTTATTAAAAAAGCGATAATCTGATTTTTTGTGAGCGAAGAAATAAACAGACCCATGGCTAAATACAACGCCCCAATAAACAAAGCTCCTAAATATCCGCCCAGTACAGCTCCCCAATCCATATTCCCTAAACTGGAAATTGTAATCGGAATAGAAATCGATAAAACCAACACTATGGCCAAAAAAGCTAAACTGGAAAAAAACTTGGCCAACACGGCTTCAATATCGCGGATCGGAAAAGTTAACAATGTTTCGATAGTGCCGTTCTTTTTTTCTTCAGCCCACAACCTCATGGTTAGAGCCGGTGTAATAAAAAGAAATATCCAAGGTAGCAAAGCAAAATAATAGCGTGGATTAGCTTGCTGCGATAAGAAAAAATCTTGCCAAAAAAGCCAGTTGCCGACCACTAAAAATAAAGCTGTAAAAATATAAGCCAGTGGTGAATTGAAATAGCCGGCTAATTCTTTTTTAAAAATAGTAAAAAAATTCCTCATAATTCTTTAGTGGTTAATTCTCTAAACACATCTTCCAGATTAACTTTTTTCTGTTGCAAGGTTAGAAGTTTTAAATTATTTTCGACAATACAATCAAAAATCTTCTCTCTGATATCTGTGCCAGAATCATATTGCACTTTATAACCGTCATCACTTTTAAAAGCCTTCTTGACCATTGGCCAGGAGGATATTTCGGTTATTATTTTTTGGGATTCGTTATTCATGACAAAAAATATTTCTTCTTGTGTTTGCGATTTGGCTCTAATTTCTGCAATCGTACCTTGAGCCACAATTTTACCGCGATTAATAATAATCACTCGATCACAAGTGGCTTCTACTTCGGGTAAAATATGGGTTGATAAAATAACTGTTTTTTCTTGACCGATTTTTTTTATTAATTCCCTGATCTGGGCAATTTGATTGGGGTCTAAACCAGAAGTCGGCTCGTCTAAAATTAAAATTTCCGGATTGTGCATCATGGCCGAAGCTAACCCCACGCGCTGTCGGTAGCCTTTTGACAATTCAGAAATGCTGTTTTCTAAAACATCTGTCAAACCACAAACTTGGCTCATGGCAATGATTTTATCTTTTTTCGTACCGCGCATATCAGCGATAAATTTAAGATACTCTTTCACTTTCATGTCTTCATAAAGCGGATTATTCTCAGGTAAATAACCAATCTTTTGACGGACAGCTAAAGAATGTTTTTGAATGTCTTGATTATCAATCATCACTTGCCCGCTAGTTGGCGATATAAAGCCGGTTATAATCTTCATGGTGGTAGATTTACCGGCGCCATTTGGACCTAAAAAGCCCAATATTTCACCCTTTTTAACTTCAAAATCGATCTGATCCAGAGCTAAATGATTATGATATTTTTTTGTAAGTTTATGAGCTGTAATCATAGTTTATAAATCTGGCAATACTTCTAAAATCGCATCAACTTGCTTGTCCTTTCCATCATGAAGCAATTTAATGTTTATTTTATCACCAACTATTTTTTGATACAAGATCTTTTGTAAACTATTATCAGTATTAATTTTTTGCCCGTCGATTTCTAATAGTATATCGTTCTCTTCAATACCGGCTTTATCGGCTGGTGATCCCGGCACTACGGCCAACTGATCAGCCATATCGCCGCGTCGAACCAAAACACCATAATCGACTGATAAATTATTTGCTGTTTGCAAAGCTTCATCGATTACTTCATATCTAATACCTAAATATGGACGAACTATTTTTCCGTTTTCTTTAACAGTATCAAAAAGATTTTTCACATCATTAATCGACAGCGCAAAACCGATATTTTCTCCGACTTCAGAAACAGCTACATTAATACCGATTACTTGACCATTAATATTTAATAACGGCCCGCCAGAATTGCCATGATTAATAGCTGCGTCGGTTTGAATAATATTTTCTAATTTTTCAACATCCTGGCCATACATATCTCCAGCTGTAATAGAACGCCCCAAGCCTGATACCACGCCTTTCGAAACTGTGTTTTTTAACTCACCGAGCGCATAACCGATAGCAATCACGCTTTGGCCGGATTTCAAATTTGCTGAATCCCCCAGTTCAACCGCGGGAAAATCCTGACCTTCTATTTTTAAAACCGCAAAATCCGTATAATCATCTTGAGCGATTAATTTAGCATCATATTTTTCACCGGTACTTAAAAATACAGCATAACTAGCTTCATTATCGCTGACTACATGTTTATTGGTTAATATATAACCATCATTACTAACAATAAAACCCGTACCGGCTCCAACATCCTGTTTTTCAGTTCCATTTTGACGATATTGCGGTGTCATAAAAAGTGGACCAAATAATGAACCACTATTACTTTGATCAAAATATTCTTCAAATGTCGGCACGTCTTTAGAAATTACAATACTTACTACGGCTGGACCGGCTTTTTCAACAGCGCTGATTACAGCAGATTCTTCATCTTGAACTACGGTAGCTTGCTTCCCACTATTTTTAGTTAATTCATTATTAGCAATAATATACTTCTCATAAATATAAGAACCTAATATTCCGGAAAGAGCGCCAAAAATAATTGCTACAAATAAAATAATTATTACCGAAACGATAATAATCTTTTGAACTTTAGAATTACTTTGATCCATAATTATTAATGATTATCTTAATTTAATAATTAAAAATAGAAATAATCCTTTTCATTTTTATTTGAATTAGATCCGGGGCGGAACACACGCTTTCCGCCCCTTCAAAAACTATATACGCAAAGAATTTAAATTTTCTTACACTTTTTTGGAAATTTCTGACGATAAGTTTCTAGTGCCTCTTTTAAAATTTCCATGGATTCTTTAATTACTTTTACGTCCACTACATAACTTAAACGAATTTCATCGGCACCTTTTCCTTTGGTGCTGTAAAAACCCTTAGCCGGAGAAACACAAATTGTAGCGTTGTCTTTTCTAAAATCCGTTAACAACCAGGTGGCAAAATGTTCGCTGTCTTTAATCGGCAAGCCAATAATAATGTAAAAGGCACCTTCTGGTTTATGAACCACAGCGCCCGGTAATTGTTTTAAACCGGCATAAACTGCTTCTCGTCTTTCATTATAAATTTCAATTGTCGGGCCGTAATATTTTTTAGCATTGTTTAATAATTTAGCACAAGCAATCTGCTCTATCGTAGCTACTGATTCACGCGCCATGGCTAATTTAAACACATTCTGCATAAACTGTTTGTTATGGGAAGCCAAGCATCCAACGCGCGCACCGCATAAATTAAAACGTTTTGAAGTAGTATCGCATAAAATTACTCGGTCAGCCACAGATTTGATTTTGGCCATGGATAAGGCTGGACGTTCGAAAGCATACTCACGATAAACTTCGTCAGCAATAATGTATAAATTATTTTTCTTAGCAAAAGCAGCTACGGATTTTACCTCTTTAGGTGTGAAAACTACGCCAGTTGGATTTGATGGATTGCAGAATAAAATGGCTTTAGTTCTTTTAGTAACTTTTTTTTGCATCTCTTTAACAGACGGCAAATGAAATCCATTTTCAATGCTTAAGCTAATCGGCACAATTTTAGTACCTAAAATATCGGCTTGATTTTCATAATAAGGATAAAATGGTTCAAACACTAGCAATTCGTCTCCTGGATCTAGAATTGCGGCATGAGTTAAAAATAAAGCTTCTACACCACCCATAGTTACAATAAGCTCACTTAAATTATAATTAATACCAATACTTTTAAAATATTTTATCCAAGCCTCCTGCGCTTCGATGCGACCCTGAGTTGGCGCATAAGCAACATTTTTTTCTTTAAAAGTACGAATGGCTTGATAAAAATCTGGATGTGTTGGAAGATCGGGCTGACCGATATTAAAGTGATTAACTTTAACACCTTTTTTCTTTTGTTCATTGGCTAAATTTACTAAACCTCTAATTGGTGACGGTTTAGTTTTAAACGATCTCGCAGATGGAATGAATTTTTTCATACACAATTATAAATTAATTAATTATTTAATCAACAGCATTATTATATCACCGACATTTGTTCCCGTTAAGCCGGTTTTTAACAGACAATTATTTTTTACTAAAAAACTGTAAGAATCGTTGTTTTTTAAATATTCTGTAATATCACCTTTAATTTTTTTACTTATTATTCCGCCGGCTACCGGACTCGGAGTAATACCGTCAACACCATCAGTAGCTAAAGATAAAATAGTTATTTTTTCATTTAAATAAGGCAAAGCCGATAAAACTAATTCCTGATTTCTGCCGCCATAGCCATTACCAACAACTTTTACGGTTGTCTCACCGCCACCAATTAATAATGTTTTTTTAGTTTTTATCTTTTTAGCTTTATTAACTAATTCTCTGGAAACTAATTTGGCTTCACCTTGAATTTTAGAACCTAAATTAATTACTTTGTATTTTTTATTTTTAGTAGTGGCGATTAAATGCTCAACTGCTTGAGAATTATTTCCGATTATGTAATTAAATATTTTTTTAGTGTCTATTTTTTTAGGACTTTCATTATTTTTAATAATATTAATTATTTTTTTATCATTAATATTATATTTTTTTAAAATACTAATCGCTTTTTGTGATGTTGTTTTGTCGGCAACAGTCGGGCCAGAAGCTATTGTTGACAGATCATCACTAATAACATCGGAGATATATAAAGAAATTATCGTAGCCGGTAAAGCGGCCTCGGCTAAACGCCCACCTTTTATGGCCGAGATGTGCTTTCTCACACAATTAATTTCATTAATATTAGCCGAACATTTTAGTAGCTTATCAGTGAGCTTTGTTTTTTCTAAGAGCATAAAGCCTTTAGCTGGCAAAGGCATTAAGGCCGATCCGCCACCACTCATTAAACAAATCACTAAATCATTGTTATCTGCTTTTTTAGCAATTTCTAATATTTGTTTTGCGCCATTTACACCAGATTGATTAGGAAAAGGATGACTGGCTTTATTTACAACAATCTTGCCAATTTTTTTAGTTTTTACTTGTGGCACATTGATATATCCGGCAGTAATTTTATTTTTTAATAATTTATTTACAGCTACGGCCATTTTATAAGTAGCTTTACCAGCACCAATTATATAAATATTTTTATATTTTTTTAAATCAAAAATTTTATTCTGAATAATCAGCTTATTATTTGTTAATTTAACTTGGTTTTTAATTATATTTTTCGGTTGTAAAAATTCCAGAGCGTTTTCGGCTAAATCTAATAAAATTTTACTATTCTGATGCCGACGTAAAAGCGCTGACTTATTTTTAATCATAGTAGTTCTTATCATTGAGTACGCTGGGGTTAACAATTGAAACCGGTGATTCCCCTTTTACTAAAATACCAATAATATTTTGAGCTGCAACTTCACTCATTTTATTACGTGCTTCCCAGGTGGCTGACGCTGTATGCGGTGTCATTACTACATTTTCACATTTATCCAAACCACTTAATCGACGTGGTTCATTTTCAAAAACATCCAAACCAGCGCCGGCAATTTCATGTTTCTTCAATGCTTTTAATAATGCTTTTTCGTCAACAATCGGACCGCGAGCAGTATTAATTAAATAAGCTGTCTTTTTCATGATTTTAAATTCTTTAGCTCCTATTAAATGAGTAGTTTGTGGAAATAAAGGAACATGAATACTCACAATGTCTGATTGTTTTAATAAATTAGCTAAACTAACTCTTTTGGCTTTAGTTGAATTCTCTACAGCTTCATTATCGTAATGACCAGTATAAAGAATTTTACAATTAAAAGCTTTATGCATCATCTTAGCCAGCTGACCGCCAATTCGACCACAACCTACAATACCAACATTTTTATTATAAATTTCAGCACCCAACATAAACATGGGACCCCAGCCCATAAATGCATCCGGACGCATAATTCTGTCCCCTTCAGCCACTCTTTTAGTAATGTCCATAATTAATGCTAAGGCATGCTCAGCCGTGGACTGAGTTAAAACATCTGGCGTATTTCCAACCGGTATTCCTCTTTTGGTTGCGCCTACGACCGCAATATTATTATAACCGACAGCAAAATTAGAAATAATTCTTAATTTTGGATTCAAGTCCATCATGTCGCTGTCTATTTGATCAGTTAAAATTGTTAAAATACCATCGCACTTTTTAATTTCCGTTTCCAGTTCTGATTTAGGAATTGGACTATCTGTTTTTCGCACTTTAACTTGAAAATGCTTTTTAAGCATATTAATACCAACGTTCGGAATGGGACGAGTAATAAAAACTTTAAATTTTTTGTCTTTTTT
>JAZDOC010000016.1:0-34649 GCA_043798935.1 Patescibacteria group bacterium | reverse complement strand
ATTAAAATAATATATTTATAGTGTTAACGCTTCTGAGGATATTCTAAATAAACTAGAAATATCATTTTTTATTATATTTATAAATTAATATCTTGAATTAGCGGTTTATCACCATAGGGCGTGAAAAAGAAACTTGATAATTTTTTTACACCGACTTTTTGAAATATTTCTAGTAAAACTTGGATTAATTTTTTAAATGCTTTATTAATATTCTCAAAACCTTCACTTTCATAATTCATTATTATCATTTTAGCAGAAAAGTATGATTTTGTCAAGCTTTCTCTTATAATATCATCTAATATCAAATAAATAAATTTACTTAATACTTCATCCTGATTAAAATCATTCCATAATCCAGGAACATCTCCTAAACCTAGATCAACTTGTGGATTTTTTAAATATTGAATTTTTTGCAATTGCGTGGGCGCATCTTGAATAGCTTTGTACATGGTTAAATAGTATTCTAAACAATACAACATACCTTCATTTTCAAATAGTTTAATATCATATTTATTTTGTTTTTCTAAAGATAAATATTTTTTTAAACTTTCCCTTGAGCGATGATGAAATTCACTCATTTGTGAAATATGATAAAATTTGGTGCTATCCTTAATATAATTTTTAATTAAACTTTTTTGTTTACTGTATGCATCATTATTAAACACTTGGGCTATTTGGTTTAATGCTTTAGATAATTCCAATTCATTAGGATAATCTTGACCAAACAAAATTATCAAATTAGAAATATTTGAATTGACAATAGTGTGTTTATGAAATGCTGATTCCATTTTTTTTAGTTCTGGTATAATCGGTCTACTCATTATTCTAAAATCATCCAACCATAAACCTAATGGTTCTATGGCACCGCGACTAACTATTTTATATAAACTTTCTAATAACATATTTTGCTTAATTAATAAATTTCTTTTTGGAAGCACTGCTCACAGTATACTATTTCCGTTCTATCAGAAGTATAGCTTGTTTTGATATCACGACCGCATTTAACACATTGGCGGTCACATAATTTCCTGGGATTTTTTCGGGATAATCTATCTTCCAACCGGCAATTCCAACACATGTTCGGATCTTTAATCTTCATGTCATGATAAAAATTTTTCTCCTGATCGATAATTTTAAAATTCTTGCGGCATTTATTACAAACTAAACCACTCGGTAAATGATGGGTATCGATTTCATGCCATGAAAATCCCAGAGCCAGGGCTTGTTCTTTAATTAACGGAAAAAAATCCTGAGCCAAGGACTCGTTATACGGAATATGACATAATTCTGGCGGAAAAAAAATGCCATACTCTTCTGTCTTTCGCATGTGCTCAATTATTTTTTCTTTTAATTTAAAATATTCTTGTTTATTATATTGTTTATTAAGAATACAATATTTTTTTTTCGTTAAACAACAACATCCAAAACAATCACTGGAACCATTTAAACAATTATCACAATATTCCATTTCACTACACTTATTCCAAACTTGGGAACAAAATTTAATATTAGATGATCCGACTCCGCAACTTACAGATTCATATATTAATTCACTGCTGTAATTTCCAAAATGATCATAATCATAACATTCTTTAACATCCGTTACTCTCGAACAATAACGTGAATTTTCTACGCCATTACAATCGAAACTGTCTTTTACATTGTGGCAGTTGATTAGATAGTCCCCGATACTTTGTTCAATGTTGTAACCATGATAATATTTATAAGTACCGTTTTTCTTTATGATTTGAAATCTCTTCGAGTATTCATTAAACTCTTTTTCGTTTATTAAGTTTATCTGATCAATTTTTTGTTTGTATTCGGATTCAGATAATTGTTCATTAAAAAAAATATATTTTTGATTGCGTTTATTTGAACAGCCAAAGCAATCAGCGCATCCGATACAATCGATCAGAAAACTTGAATCGCGACAATCACGACAATCTTGAGCATGTTTTACATTATAACAATTATCACAGGTGACACAGTCATAACATTTTTGCGAATTAAAAATTTCCAGACAATCGCAAATGTTAAAACATTTGTTTAACCAATTGGTATACATGCAATCTTCACTGTCGAAAGCGGCAAACACTAAATATGAATTTTTCATGTTAGTGGCGGCGTTAATATAATCGCTGTTTTCTATGGTACCACGCGTAATAAATAAACTAGCACGCGGACTAACACTTTGTAATTCTTTAAATTGTTCAAAAAAAGACCGCGAAAAATCAAAATTCCGGGCACTTTTTAACTGGTCCCAATTATCCGAATAATAACAATCCAAACAATAAACCGGAAAAGACACATTTTGATCATAAGAAGACATGTGATTTTTTCCACAAAGATCACATTTTCGATAATGCAAAGACCGTTCACTGCGCCATGGTAAACGTCGCTGTTGCCGGCAAGTCGGGCAATAAATCGGCTCAGGCACATTTATTCTTTGATAATACGCTTTATCCTGAGAATCGATATTATATTGTTGATTGCAAATTTTACAGTTCATTTTTTAATGCCTCACCCCCTGTCCCCCTCTCCACATTCGTGGAGCAGGGGGAATCCAAAGAGAAAGAACGAAAATATTAATAAATCTCAGTCTGATAACACTCTTTGCAGTATACCATTTCCGGACGATCAGGCGAAATCGTGGTTTCAAATTCTTTATCACATTTATAACAACGACGACTATATAATGTATAAATTCCGGCGGTTTTTAATCTGGCTTGATTACGACAAAAAAAGCACTGTTGTGGCTCAGGTAAATGCATTCTCTTATAAAATTCCTTTTCCCCTTCTAAAATTTTAAAATTTTTCTGGCACGTTATACAAAATGGTAAACCAAGGGTAATTTTCTTTTGTTGTTCTTGTTTCCATTGCCAATTGCTATTTCTAACTTCATTTTCCGATAATGGATAGTAACTATTGGCAAAAGTATCGTTATACGGAAAAACAGAATATTTAATAGGAAAAAATTCACCATACTCATTATTCACTTTCATCTGAGAAATGATTTTGCTTTTTAATAAAAAATACTCGTCTTTTGAATATTGTTTATTAAAAATACAATAACGAGCATTTCTGAGTTCGCAGCAACCAAAGCAATCGCGCGAGCTATGACAGCCCATGCAATATTCTAAATCGTGACACGCCGGCCAGCAACCATGTGAAAATTTAATATTATATGCGCTCTCTCCTACAAACACACATTCATAAATTAATTCAGCATTATTACCCCAGATAAAATAATCATAAGCTTCTTTAGTGTAAGCTAAACTAAGTGCATCGCAGAATTTCACATTTTCCGCACCTCTTGTGATATAACAATGATGAGCATTTTTTGATTCAACAATTAAATTGCCACTGACGTTTTCATTATGAACACCATAATAATATTTCAAAATGGTTTTTTTCTTGATTTTTTTAAATTCCACTTTTTGTTTATTCAACCAACTATTAGACTCCCAATCTGTATTATTTATATATGTTTCATATTCGGCTTTGGTTTTTTGCTCGTTATTAATACAAAATTGTTTATTTCTTAAATTATGACAACCATAACAATTTTGACAATTATGACAGTTATAGCAAAAATCGCAATCCAGGCAATTACTACCCTGAATTATAAACCGGCAATTGTAACATTTAATAATACTAATACCTTCATAGCATAATTCGCTGTCATAGGCATCAAAACAATCCATGCAGTTGCGGCAATAATCTATTAAATATGAATACCAGCAATTTTCATCATGGTCCACATGAAAACACATGTAACAATTGTTTTGACTGCCACACATATTTGTATAATCGCTATTGATGTTGGTTGTGTAATTACTTTCTAGCGTAGCCATGGGAACGTCTTTTCTAAGTTCGTGCCACTGGTCAAAAAATGAACGAGAAAAATCCAAGCCTCTACCATAATCCATGGCCGACCATTTGTCAGACCAATAGATGGGTAAGGAATAAACCTTATATTGGCTTTCGGGCGGAAAGAAAGAGATAATTTCTTGATTGGTAAAATCACACTGCCTAATAAATAAATTCCATGGATTCACCCAGGCCATACGCCTTTGCCGACGGCAATCCGGACAATGCGATGGTTTAGGTACATTAATCTTTTGATAAAATGCTTTATCCTCGGATGTTATTTCAAATGGTTTCTGACAATTTTTACAATTCATGTTTTTAATTCCTCACCTCCTGCCCCCTCTCTCTCCACATTCGTGGAGCATGGGGAATAAAAGAGAAAAAACGAAAATATTAATAAATCTCTTCTTGATAACATTCATTGCAATAAATTATTTCTGGTCTATCAGGTTCATATGAAGAAGCGATCGATTTTTTACATTTTGCGCATTCTCGGTTATATAATTTTCTCGCGTTGCGACGTTTTGATCGGTTTTGATAGCGACATTTCGGACAAGCCTGGGGCTCGGGCAAGTTCATTCTTTTATACAAATCTTTTTCTTGTTTAATGATTCTATAATTTTGCCCACAAGAATTACAAACCGGTAGTTTCAGATTAATTATTTTTTCTTCTAGTTCTGCCCATTTATATCCTAAGCTTATAGCTTCTTCTTTCTTTAAAGGATAATACTCATAAGCAATGGAATCATTATACGGAAACATACAAAATTCTACGGGAAAAAAGTCACCATAAACATTTTGTTGTTTTAATTTTTCAATGATTATTTTTTCTAACTTACGATATTCATATTCACTGTATTGTTTGTTTAAAATACAAAATTTCTTTTTATTAAGTGAGGCACACCCTAGGCAATTGGAGCACGACATGCAATTATATGAATATAAAATATCACTACTATACCAGCAGCCTAAACTACAATTTACATTATAGCTTTTCCAAGTACTCATATTATTAAAACATCTTTCCGCTTCATCAGCGGGTACGCAATATTGTGAATCTTTAGCTCTGATACCGACATAACAATGCCGGCAATTTTCCATTTCATCAGCATCAAAAATATATTCACAATTTTTTGCTCGCGTCACATTATCACCGGTGGTATTTTCAGAAATTTTAATATTGGCGAAACGATGCGGATATTTCAGCCAATGACTATAAACACGGATTTTTAGATCATGCAGGCGAGAATACGTATGCTCGCCTTCTGTTTTCTGTTTGTATTCTTTTTCTGTTAATTGTTCATTAAAATAAACATACTGTTTATTTCGCAATCCAAACGAACCAAAGCAATTCTGGCATCCTTTGCAGTCATAACAAAAATCCAGATCTGTGCAACCTTCACAAAACTCAGACCAACGAGTGTAATAACAATCTCTGCATGACGTACACCAAAAACAAAGCTGGCAATTAGTTAGGCCATTACAATCAACACAATCTTTTGAAAAAAACATACGCTCTGAATAATAAACATTTTCATCGGCCAGAGCATTAATTAGTAAAAAACAATCTTTATTTTTATCAGAATAATTAGTAAAATCGCAATTTACTGAATTCGTAACATTCATTCCTAAATGTGGAATTTTAAAAAATAGCTGCTTAAATTGCGAAATGAAATCTTTATTTTTATCGTAGTCTGTGGCATAATCAAGCCCATCTCCGCCTTGATCGCGCTTTTTAAAAGAGCCGGGCTCAGACCATTTATCTGACCACCAGCAATGATTACAATATACTTTAAACGGCGCATCAGGTCTGTAAGTAGAAATTAAATCTTCATGGCAAAGATCGCACTTTCTTTTATGTAGTGACCGCTCGTTTCGATAAGACAACAGATTTCGCACCCGACAATTTGGGCAATAATTACAAGGCAGTAAATCGCGCTCATCTTTATTAAATACTTGCTGGCAAATTTTACACTTCATGATTTATTTTAGCTCTGATTAATTAAATTTATTTATTTAACTTCTCTGCCTCTAAATAATCTTCCTAAAAAACCTGGCTGTTTATCAGCTTTAGGAGGATCCATAGCACGCACTGCCTCTCTGCCTAATTCTTGCGCTGTCTCAGCACTAATTTGATCATTTACAGGTTCACGTTTCGGATCAGCAACGCGTACTTCTGCTTCTGACACAACTTGTCGCTCATGCTCTCTGCCTTCTTTAATAAAAATATCAGCCAAATCAATTATTTCTTTCAAAATCGTTGCTACTCGATCATTAACTTCTGTTACCCTTATTTGATTTTCAGCGCTACATTCAATTCCAGCACCCAGATGCTGATGCAAAACTTCACGAATTTTTGCGATGTATTGTGCTTTGAAATCATAATCATTAATTTTTTTATCATGCCATTCTGATAATTTATTGTTTAAATTCATTTTTAACAAAGACATCTGAATTCTTTCGCTAGGGCGATTTTTAAATTCATCATTTAGGCAAAGAAATAATTGATCAATTCTTATTTTTTGTAATTGCAGTGTAGACATATGTTTAATTATAAATTTTATCTGTTAGATATTCTCTCAAACAAATTTCGGGAATCTGCTCTATCTCTGTCTGATGTTAAATCTATAGTGCCATTACTATCAACACTTTCTTCATCTTCACTAATATGAATAGATTGGGTAGTATCGATTGGTTCTGGTCGGCTTTCATTATATATTTCAATTACTCTTTCTTTGGTAAGCCTTTCGTAATAATTTTCACCTTGATTATTTTCTAAAGCTGATATAATTTTCATGATTTCTTTGTATGCCTCGTTAATAGCTTCTTTACTAATTGTTCCATCTGCCCGTTGCAATGCCAAAGTTCGGGCCTGAATAATTAAAGGCTTAATTTCTCCATGCGTGTACAAAGTTGTTTCATCACCTCGTTGCCATTTTTGGAGTGCATTTGGAACGTCTTGCTCAAAAGTTCGCCTAATTAGCTGATGACAATTTCTTATGAGAGCTTTATCGGGATCACCAGTGTAAAAATTTGTATCAGCGATTTGCTTTATTTGTTGAAATGAATCTTGGTTTGTCATAATTTAATAAATTACTTTTTGATAGCATTCTTCACAATAAACGTCTTCTTGTTTATAACAAGACTTTAAATCTTTATAGCACTTAATACACTGCCGGTTATAAAGCGTTCTTCGGCCGGCTCTAATATTACGATTTTTATGCCGACATTGCGGGCATATTTGAGGTTCCTCCAAGTTCATTTTACCATAAAATTCACGTTCTTGGACAATGATTTTATAATTTATATGACATTGCGAACAAATTGGTAAACTGTCTTGTTGGCGAGAATGTGCATTTTCGCCTGCTTGGTTATTTTGAGGATAATACTCTGAAGCAACAGTTTCATTATATTTAAAACCGGTAGTGCCAACAGGGAAAAATTGTCCATATTCGCCCATCTCTTTCATATGAGAAATTACTTTTTGTTGTAATTTTTTATAATCAGCTTCTGAATATTTTTTATTTAATATTATATACTCGCCTTTCGTAATACCAATGCAACCAAAACAATCATGGGAATTATTACATTTATCGCAATATTCCATGTCTCGACAATAATGAGATGCATTACAAAATTTTGAGTTTATCATGTTTAAAGTGCTAATTAACTCTAAAGATTTTTCTGGTTTGTATAAACTGAAATTTAAGTCATAACATTCCTTGGCATCAAGTACGTCGTAAAGCCATTTAGAATTTTCAGAATTAGTGACATCATTGCAGTTATAACAATTTTTTGAATTTATTATATCGTCACCCGTACAATTTTCAGAATTTATTATATTTGCGTATTTGATAGTAGCGGATTTTTTTAATTCTGTAAATTTTTGCAGGCGAGAATACGTATTCTTGCCTTCTATAAATCTTTCATATTCTTCTTTTGAAACTTTTTTATTATTGATGCAATAAGATTTGTTTCTTAAATTACTACACAATATGCAATGCGAACAACCTTTAAGATCATAGCTATAATGGCAATGATCACAATTATAGCAACGATCCAACCAGGTAGAACCGTAAACATGATGGCAGTTCACACATTCATAACAAAGTTCGCTATGATAAACAAAACTATTATCGACGCAATCTTTGCAGTATTTAATAAACTTTCCGTACATACATCTTTCATTAGCTTCACCAGCAATATCAAAATAACATGACTTATCATCTCCGCAATAAGAAACATAATCGCTGTTTTCACAGTTAACTACATCTAAGCTTAAAGTCGGAACATTTAAATAAAGTTCTTTAAACTGTTCAAAGAAACCTCTATTAAAATCAAAATCTGTTCCATAATTATAAGGACTCCATTTATCTGAATACCAACACTCTGGGCAATAAACTACTTGCCCAGAATTTTTAGGATAATAGGCAATAATATTTTTTTTACAACAATCGCACTGACGTTGATAAAAAGTCCTTTCGTTTCTTATAGCCATACGCCTCATATTTCGACAATCCGAGCACCAAGTTGGTTCAGGTACGTTTAAACTTTGATAGAACGCTTTATCTTGATTGGTTATTTCAAATTGTTTTTGACAGTTTTTACAATTTAGCATATTATTATCGCCCCGAATAAATTCGGGGTCTAGTTTTTAAATTGGTTTTTTGAAGTTGAAGGGTGGACATATATTTTATTTGATTTATGAGTTTAAATTAATTTTCAAAAATATTATGAGACTTGGTTGGTCGTGTACTTGTTCCAAAATGCTCAATAACACTTCCGTCTGGTTCAATAATATTGCCACGAGTTGCCATTACGTCATAATTTAAATCACCAATTCCATTTCTTTTAGCTCGACCGGAAAAATTGGATGCAATTTTATATTCTAAAACTATCTGTTGACCACTTTCGCCTTTGATTTTTTTTAGTAATTCTTTAAGCGGAAGAATTACCTTTTCTGTAAAAACTGCATATTCACTTTCATCTCCATCCATGTAAACTGTAATATACTTAATACAATCTTTTAAAGATAACAAAGTTTTTTGTAGCATAAGCGAATATTTATCAAGATCTTGTTGAGCTGTTTTTTCATAAGGAGAAACGCTCAGACGTGTACCAGCTACTAATTTTGGATTCTCTAAATATAATTGGTTAATCTTAGCCGCCGCACGATAACCAACTGTATCATTTTCGGCAATTCCTGCTGTTGTAATATGGATAGCTTTTTTTTCATGTGCGGTCGCCACTACAATGTCACCATAATCAACAGGCATTCCGTCTTCATGCAGTAAATCATAATCACGATAATTAAATGGATCGCTATCATAATAATTGGTTAGTAATGTTCTTTCTCTCCGTTTACCGACTAGATATTTACGATATTCTCTTGATAGCATCATGACTCTAACAGCCGGCATTATATTTTCTCGCTTCAATAAACCAGAATCAGCAGCACAAAAACTGCACTGATGTGTGCAACCTTTTACGATCTGCAAGGATTCCAAAGTATATGGATTTAGTAAAAAAGAATTATGAGGATTATCCGGTATGGGTTCAAATAAATCAAGAGTGTTATTTGTTGAAATTGTTACATTTTCATAAGTAGGCAAAAAAGTTCTTAGGTCTCTTAACGCTATCTGCCTTTCTTCAAGATCTTCAAGTGCCATTGCTTGCTCCACTTGTGCTTTTAAAGCCTGCCCTTTTTCGCTCAAAGGAACGCGATTAGTTAAAAAAGCGCGGGCTATCAGTTCAGTCGCTTCGTCAGGCGCTAATTCTCTGTCTTCACTCTTAGCTCTTTCGCGAATGCCGGCTTTTTTTAAGCGCTCAATTGTATTAATGTTTCTTTCCATAATTAGTAATTTTTTATATTATAGCAATCTTCATTCGCCCACTTTTTCACTTCGCCCTAGTTTCGGTAAGACTCCACTCAATTTACTATTTTTTCATAACAATCTTCACAATAAACTTTTGCTTTAGAACTCTTCAAAATATTAGTCTTAAATTTATTTTTACATCTACCTTTATGGCCGTGGCTTTGATAAGTACACATGCATTGCCTAGTACATTTCTTTTTATTTTCGATTTTCATATTTAATAAATTTCTTTTTGATAACACCTTTCACAATAAACTGTTTCCGGGCGATCTGGCGCGTAAGTGGTTTCGAATTCATTACGACACCTTCCCTCATGGTCATGACCACTTAGTTCACACATGCACTGACGATAAAACAATTTTCGCGGATTTTTTAATGATAAACGATCTTTATAACGACAAGTGGCACACTTAATAGGGGCCGGTAATTTTTTATCATCATAAAATTTTTGTTCCTTTGGAATAATTTTAAAATTTTCACCGCAAGCAGTGCAGACTGGCAAGGCCGAGTTAATTTCTTTTTTAATTTTATCTTTCCATGGCCAGTTTTTTTGAATAGCCTGCTCTTTTGTAAGTGGATAAAATATTTGCGCTTGCGTTTCATTATAGCCAAATGGTGAATTACTAATGGGGAAAAATTCTCCATATTCACCCGTGCTTATCATGTGTTCAATAATTTTATTGCGCATAGCCTCATATTCATTTCTATTTTCATATTCTTTATTGAAAATAAAATTTCTAGCTTTTTTAAGACCGTAGCAACCAAAAATATCTTGCGAATTAAAACAATACTGTGAATATACTGCATCACTACAGTACCAACAAAATAACCCAAACATAACTGAGTGTACTTTATTGCAACAAGTTTGTGTTTCATACAATAACTCACTAGAATCTATCCCACTCATACTAGTGTCATATGAATCTTTAAGCTCGAAAGAGTTGTATATATATTTACAATTTTTTGATTCGCGAGCTGTAAAAGCATATTGAGAATCTTCACAATTAACCAACACGTCGCCAGTGCTATTACTACTTTTTATTGCCGAAGCGTATTTTCGAGGATATTTTAATAACACTTCGAAATATTCTTTCTTTGCTCTTTCTAAACCAGTTACGGTTTGTAAACTAAATTCCTTTATTTTTAAATTATATTCTTGTTCCGTGTAAGCTTTATTAAAAATATAATATTGTTTGTGATGCAAACCTGTACAACCGAAACAATTTTGTAGACTACTACAATCATAGCAAAACCAACAATCTGTCATTTGATCTGAAAACTGACAAAAATGTGAATTATAACAAAATGCATTATCAATGCTTTCATAACAATCTTCACACATGCCACAAAAAGAATAATCTAAACAATTTTTTTGTTTCAGAGAATATTCTCCATACATACAATCTTCATTATAATCGCATCCAAAAAGAAGATAGCAATTTTTACATGCATTGGCATCGTTTACATACTCACTGTTTTCGGCTCGACGGTTCATTACAGAAATATGCGGCACTTGATTTTCTAATTCCTGAAATTGATCAAAAAAAGGTCTATTAAAATCAAACTCTCTGGCAAATTTATTGGGGTCATGCTTATCAGACCACCAGCAATCCGGGCAAAATACCGAAAACTTAACATCTTTGTCGTACACGGAAATAATACTTTTCTTACAGCAATCACACTGCCGGGCGTATAAACTACGCTCATTACGCCAGGCTTCCCGTCTCTCTTCGCGACAATCATGGCAATGAGTTGGTTCAGTAACTTCAATTCTTTTATAAAACTCTTTGTCTTGATTAGTAATCATAAATTCTTGCTCGCAGTTTTGACAATTCATATTTTTTATATTGAGTTTATCGAAATATTAGTAAATTACAATACTCTTAACGCCCACCGGCATAAAACCGGGGGCTGATTTATTTAATAAATTTCTTTTTGGTAGCAATTCTCACAATAAACGATTTCCGGACGTTCTGGCGCGTAGGTAGTTTGTATATCCATTTTACATCGCGCGCATTTTCTTGACCATAATTTTAACGGTCGAAACGATTTCCGCCTATCTTCATAACGACAATGAAAGCATTTGTCCGGAAAAACTAAATTATTTTTAGCGTAAAATTCTCTTTCTTTTTTTTGCATTAAAAAATTTCTGCCACAATTTCGGCAAGTTATGCTGCTTTCGATTTTTTTATTCTGTTTTATTCGGATGGGTTTTGAGCTGGGAAATAATTCGTTTGCGTAGGTTTCTTCATAATCAAAAAAAGACAAGCTGACTGGAAAAAACCTTCCCCACTCACCAGTGCTTTGCATATGTTTGATAATTTTTTCTTTTAGCCTGAAATATTCTTCTTTTTGATATTGTTTATTAATAATGCAATACTGTTTATGGCGTAAATTTGTACAGCCAAAAATATCCGAACAATTATTGCACCATTCGATATAAGCTGAATCCTTAACAGTCCAACCATTGATTGAAAATATTACATTATATGAATATATTACACCTGTCACTTCATAACACAGCTCAGAGCCAAACCCGACGTGATCGCTGTTAAAAGAATCTTTTAAATTCCAGCCTGCTAAAAATACATTTTGACAATTATGCGCTTTATCATTGACATTAAAACAATTATGGCAATCCTGGCAGTAGCTTAAATTATCTCCACTAACATTTTCCGAATGATTAATTTCGGCAAATTTATGAGGAATAGTAAGTTCTATTTCTTTGGCTTTTTTTACAAAAATTTCTATATTATTATGATCACTTAAATTAAAAGTTTTGATTTTCTTTTTATAATCAATTTCTGAATATGGTTGATTATAAATATAATAGGCTTTATTCCTGAGACCAGCGCAACCAAAGCAATCATGACAATTTCGACAATCATATAAGAAAGCTGAGTCGCGGCAATCATGGCATTCCGCAGAATAAAATATATTATAGCAATTATAGCAATTGATAGTTTCAAAACAAAGTTCGCTTTTAATGGTCCAATAACCGTCAAAACAATCACGGCAGTTCATGCAGAAATGAGAATTATAACAATCTTCGTTATTATCGCCCCCAAATACAAAATAACAATTTTTATTATTTTCCGTAATATTGCAATAAGGGCTATTATCAGCGCGCTTATTTATTAATGATAAACGCGGAACTTTTAATAATAATTCTTCAAATTGAACAAAAAAAGGACGGTTGAAATCATAGTCTTGTCCATAATCCATGGCTGACCATTTATCTGACCACCAGCAATCCGGGCAAAATACTTTATAAGGCTTCTCCGGCGCATACATGGATATTACGGATTTTCCGCAAAGATCGCAATTTCGATTATAGAGAAACCTTTCATTGCGCCAACTTAGATGTTTTTGTAATCGGCAATCCATGCATTCTGTAGGATCCGGTATATTTCTAAGATGCAAAAAATCGTACTCTGCTCGAGAAATAATAAATTCTTTCTGACAATTAAGACAATTCGACATAAACAAAAAAAATACATAAATGAATTTAATAATTTTTTGTTTTTATTTTTGTTTTTATTTATTTTAGCAAAAACGCGATCTTTTAATCGCGTCTTTACTAAACAATTCTATTTTTTGATGTTTTCGGCAATTTTAGTGACCCCTTCTAAAGCTCTTAGTGCTTCTAATGGTATGGCAAACACTACGGTATTAGATTGATCTGAAGAAATATCATTAATACTGTTTAGAGTTCTTAGATGTAATGCGCCCGGTGATGTTGCCATAGTCTGGGCTGCCTGAGCAAGATTATTAGCCGCAATTACTTCACCTTCAGAATTAATAATGGTAGCTCTTTTCTCACGTTCAGCCTCGGCTTGTTTAGCCATGGTGCGCTTAAGATTTTCCGGAAGCTCGATATGTTTTAATTCAACAGACGTTACATCAATCCCCCATGGATCAGAAGCTTCATCTACAATCGCCATAATTTTTTTGGCCACATCATCTCGATTAGCAAGTAATTCATCTAAGCTAACTTCACCAACTACATTTCTCATGGTAGTTTGGGCTAATTGTGAAACTGCATAATAAAAATTCTCGACTTCCAAAATAGCTTTTTCCGGGCTAGCCACTCTATAATATATAACAGCATTAACACGAACCGATACATTGTCTTTGGTAATAGCATCTTGATCAGGCACGTCTACGGCTTTAACACGGATATCAACTTTATGAATTTTTTGAAAAATTGGAATAACTATTTTCCAACCCGGCAAATAAGTTGTAGAATATTTGCCCATGGTAAATAAAATACCTCTTTCATATTGATTGATTTGTTTGATAAACATAACTAGCAAAATCAATAAAAATATTACTCCCGGGATACTTAAGCCTATTATCATTCCAATAAATTCGGCCATAATTTTATATATTAATTATTAAATAAATCATTTAATGATATTTTATTTTCATCGCTGTCGTCGTCTTGTGATTTTTGTACGTCTACCGGTTCATCTTGACTGCTTGTTTGATTATTTTGATGAATAAAATTTGGTAAAGGTGCTATTTGCGTAGTATTTTGAGTAATGTTTTGTTTCGGTTTAATAAATGAAACTGTTTTATTTTGCATTTGCTCTAATGAAATTTCTTCTTCATTGTTATCTGATAAAACAATTGGTACTGCGTTTACCGGCAGTGAAGCCGGAGTTAAAATGTTTGCTTGATTTTTCTTTTTCTTTTTTCGTTTTCGCTTCTTTTTCTTTATTTCACCATCAACACTATTATTATTGGAATTTACGTTAGCAATACTAGACATATCAGAAAAATCATTCATTGCGTTAACTCTCGGCGTTGTTAATCCGTTTTCTTGTTCTTCGGGCGCAAATTGAACTTCTACTTGATTATTATTTTCATCACCTATTTCGGTATACGGCTGTTCCGAGTAAGATTCGATATCATTTCCAGAATAATTACTATAAGACAATTCATCGTTATGTATTTGAGACTCGATAATTGCACTTTCTTCACGAACCGGTTCTTTTTTTTGTAAAACAACTGGTTCTTCTTCTCTTTTTGGAATATCAACACCGCTCCATTTTAATATTCTATCTTCAACAATTTTTTTCGGTCGAGCATAGCGTTCACGCGATACGGCAATTACTTTTTCAGCATTGTCTTCAAAATCATTATAAGGTGGTAAGCCCATGGCCGAAAAAGGATCAGACGATACACCGTCTATCATGAGCTTAAGATAAAAATTGTATTTGGGAATATTTACTAGATTTTGCGCCACAAATTTTGGTTCAAACTCGGGCTCTAAAAGTGCGGCATCGGTAGCACCGATTCTAAAACATATAATTGTACCTACGTTACCAAAGACAGCGGCTTTAACTTCGTCGTTTAACTGTTCAATATATTGATGAGCCATAATCAAGTTCAATCGATATTTTCGAGCTTCAGATAATATATTAGCAAAACTATCGGTTGAAAAGTTTTGAAATTCATCAACATATAAATAAAAGTCTCGGCGTTCGCTTTCCGGTATATCAACCCGACTCATGGCGGCCAGTTGAATTTTTGTAATCATCATAGCGCCAAGTAAGGCCGAATTTTCCTCACCAATGCGCCCTTTAGACAAATTCATGAGTATTATTTTTCCTTGATCTATGGCGCTCCTCATTTCAATGGTACTTTTCGATTGACCAACAATGTTTCTAATAATAGACGACGCTAAAAATTGGCCAACTTTGTTTTGAATCGGCGCAATGGCTTCAGTTCTGAATTTCTCCGAATAATTAGCGTATTCATCTGTCCAAAAAGTTCTGACTACCGGATCAGTAATATTAGACACGACTTTTTTACGATATTTTTTATCGACCAGCATTCTCATGATGCCCAACAAGGTGCTTCCCGGATATTCAAGCAAAGCTAAAATAGTATTAGTTAGAATGTACTCCATTCTAGGGCCCCAGGAATCGGCCCAAATTTTCTTAAATACGCCTACTAAGCCATATGCGATTAAATGCTTATATTCGGGATCAATATTTTCTAAAATATTAAATGCAATCGGGTGAGCCGTATCAGCCGGATTAAAATAAATAACATCATTAATTCTTTCCGGAGGAATAAATTTAATTATTTTTTCAACTAAATCTCCATGCGGATCTACAACAGCCACACCCCGTCCGTTGCGAATATCATCAATCACCATATTTTCAATAACTGTAGATTTACCCATACCGGTTTTTCCAATTAAATACATATGCCTTCGACGATCATCGGTTTTGATACCAAAACGACGCCGTTGATTACGGAAATTTGTTTCAGCAAATACAGCAATATCATGGGGATTAAAATAATTATCCATATTTATACAAATGGTATATTATTTGGTAAATCATCATCGTTTTCTGTTTCTTCCGGTATTTCTTGAAAAACAACTTCGGGAGCCTGAGAGATTTGAGGTTCAAAGTTTTGATTCTTGTTTCGATAACGTGCTTCTTGTTGCATTAATTGTTCGTGATAAGCAACTTGCTCAGGTGTTAAATTCACAATAATAGTTGCCGGTTTGGGTGAATCATTAGGGTGTGGTACTAAAGATGGCATATTTTCATTTTCGTTTACCGGAAGACTGTCGTTATCCATGTTAACTGTCGGCGGCATTTCTCCGGCCTGACTTTCAAACACTAGTGATGTTGGCGGCTCAACCCGTCGGCTTTCAGCTTTTTGAACAAAAGGAGCGCGAACATCGATTTGCGGAAAATGATATAAACTGGCTAACTCTTCAGCATTAAGATGAAATCCATGATGCTCTCCGCGGTCCATGTTCATGGCTCTGTAATTCCAAATTAATCGACGGCGACGCCAATACTGACGAATATCTTTAAACGGAAAAAAATATTTATCGAACCAATAAACATCTGACAAACTAACTTTGGTCCAGCGGCCTTCTTTAAAAGCATTTAAAAATTTATATTGACGCAGGGCACCGGTAAAACCACGACGTCCTTTAACTTCCTGATAAACTTCCGGTTTACTCCAATAAATGAAACGAATTTTAGATAAAAACGGCCAGCGTGATCTTTTCATGTCTATTTCCGAAACCGCCTCACGTTCATATTCGACTAAAAAAATTCTTTTTGGATCTTGAGCTTTTGATTGTGACGACGAATCAGTGGTACCAGTACCAATTATTTCTTGAGCTAAATAAGCTAAAAAATTAAGCGGAAATTCGATTAATTTATCGAAAATACTACTACCTTGTGACTTTATATCACCGGTTAATTTATTAATTTCTTTTTGGCACCTCTCGCTAAGAGGTTTTAAATCAACTGGTTGGATCAAAAATTGATACCATAAATTTTCTCCGGGACGCAATCGACTCATAATTTCTAAAATTGCCGACAATGGATCAATAAATTTACCTAATAATGAATGCTCCCAACCGCGCCAATGACGAATACAAAAAATATCATCAGCTTCCAAATTCAATTCCGCACCATATAATTTAATCTCTTTGTTATCAAGTTTTTTAACCGTAAGTTTTTTGCGATAATCATCTTCTGGAGGAATTTCATATATTTCAGCATCGGGATATTGGGCGTAAATTGCAGCTTCTACGATATCTTGATGATAATCTACACAACGCAAATAAAATTTAATGTATCCGCCGTCGCTAATTATTTCCAGGGAAAAAACTTCCATGGTCCAGCCATCCCACCATTTTTCAACAAAGTTTGGAGTATCATATGTACCGTAAATATGCGCATAAATTTGTTCAATGGCTTTCATGCTCTGTTCATTATCTTTCGGCACGTTGACAGACATTAAAACAAATTTACGCGAATGCTTGGTGCGCTCTTGAATATATTCCAGCCAGCCATCAATGCAACCTTTTACAAAAAAAGGAAATATTATTACTAAACCACCGTGCTTCATTAAAAAAATAAAAACGCTGAACGGATTTGTTCCGTATTCTTGCATTATATCTTGAAAAGTCAGACCAAAATCCATACTTTATTTTTTTATTTTATTTTTATTCGATAACTAATGTGTATTTTCCATCAGCCAATTTCTTGAATTTTTTCTTGTTGGTTAAAGCTAAATAAATAGTGTTTCTTTTTACCATGCGTTGATCTAATACAGCTCGCAATAGTTCGTCTTTAGTCATGGGTAGTTGACGTTTTTTTAGAATGTCGATCAATACATCGGCTACAACCCCTCGTTTATAGCCCCACTCTGATAAAGCGTATATTCCACGACCAACTAAAACATATTTTTTATTTAATATTAATTCGTTGTGTACAGTTGGCGGATAAGCTTTTTTCTTAAAAACTTGGGTAATTTTACCGGCAATATCAACAAAATGCATGGGCTTATTTTCTTTATTTAAGACCAAATATATTTTATCATTCATGCGGCGCGGTAAAACAGAGCCCCATTTTTTTAAACCATATTCATCGAATGGATTTCTGGCAACTACTTGACTGAGCTCTAAATATGATTCAATAACTTTTTCTTCAAGTTTGCTGCTGTATAGTTTGTAATATTCTGTTGTTTGAAATAAAGAATAAACTTTTTCTAATGACAGCGGGTTACCGGTGGCTTCGATTATTTTAATCAATTCTTGAACAGAAGCATTAATAAATTTTAAATCCGCCACTTGTGTTTGCCACGCTTTCCGATATGTTTCCGAAGAAACTATTTTAATAAACCGTAAATTTAATAATTCAGACAATATAAACAATGTGGCCTTTTGATCGCTTTGATTATTATCAACAAAAAAAAGTTGATGCAAAAGAAAATCTTCTTCCATCACACCACCATATTGATTAATTATTCTGGTTAATACTTGCTCAACCGGTTTAATTAACGTATTAAAATTAATCCCTTCTTTGATTTTCTTTATAGCCAGATTTTCAATTTGACGAATACGTTCACGTGTCACTTGATATCGTGCACCAATAACTTCTAAAGTTTCTTTTTTATTACCGGCTAAACCGAAACGTCTTTTAATTACTTCGGCTTCTTTAGATGTTAAACGTTTTAAAAGCTGAGCGATAACTTCGGATGGGTTAAATTCTTGTTTTTCTTGATCTTCTTTACTAGAAATAATTTTATCCAGTATTGAAGACCCTAAAAAAACAGAATCATCTTGTTTTTCCTCCGAATTTAAATTATTTTCATTCATATTCATAAATTTAAATATTGATAAATAAAATTTATATCTGCCTATAATATAGCAAAAAATTGACAGGATGTCAAATACGGGGTCAAAAATAATACACAATGAGAATATTATTTATTTTATATTAATTATTCTAAAAACTTAAATCTTTTATATTGATACTGGTTTTTTTAACTGTTTCTCCGATAATTTTAGATGAAATATTATGTTTTTTAGCAATGGACATAACTTTTTCCGGTTCTGAAGTAATTATAATCATGCCATTTCCCATATTCCAGGTATGATATGCCTCTCGCAGACTAATTTTTCCTTTATTAATGCAATATTTCATCACAGCCGGAGGATTAAAAGGATTATTAATAACCGCTCCTATTCCAGCCTTGCTTAATACCCGGCCTAATTTTCCAGGAATACCGCCACCAGTAATATGCGCTACCCCGCTCACTTGTGCTTTGGGTTTTTTATCGTATCCACCGAACATTTCTACTACAGCCCGTGAATAGATGCGGGATGGTTGTAAAGCACGTTGCCACATGTCATTACTTTTTTGTTTGCTTAAAACTTTTCTAACTAGTGAAATGCCATTAGATCTAAAACCATCTTCTTTTAGAGCAACTAAAGCTTGACCAAGTTTGATTTTTGATCCATCAAATAATCTGTCGCTTTTCGCAAACCATACCACGGTTGAACTCCAGCTATAATTAAATTTTCCATACCCGCCTACATGATGCCCTAATTCAGCTAGTTCGCCGTTAATTATGGCTACATTTGCATCTTTAGCGGCGTTTACATAACCGCGCGCTAACTGACGCAATGCATTCATATTGCCTTTTAAAGTATTAACATCTAATACTGAACCAACTAGCACTGGCTCGCCTCCGGCCATTACAGCATCATCACATGTCATGGCTAATAAATCATAAGCGATTGTATCGTAACGATGTAATCGCTGGCTAATTTCCACTTTGGTTCCAATACCATCAAAACCCATACACATTACAGAGTCTCTGGGTAATCCGCTAACATTAATTACTCTTATTCCGGAAAATGATTTGTGCGGACTAAAAATTTTTCCTAACCCTTTTCTGTTTTTCCAAGTTAATTTAGCCGCTTCATAAAGGATTTTTGATGCTTGATCCCCTAGCTTAATATCAACCCCCGCCTGTTTATATGTCGACATATTTTTTTATAACCTTTCGATACTAAAATATTTTACTGCGTTTTGATATAATTTTAGACCATTAATATCGCAGTCACTTGCTGGTCTTTGTAATTGAATATTACTCCAATCAGGACGGTTTGTAAAATTAACGGCATCTTCAGCATGTGGCATCATTCCTAAAACTCGACCCGTGGAATCACAAATTCCGGCAATATCTTCCTGGGCACCATTAGGATTGATTGGAAAAACCCCACTGGCTAATGTTCCGTCTTCATAAGTATATTTGAAAACGATTTGATCATTATCTTTTAATGCTTGTAATGTGGAAGAATCTGTATAAAAGTTACCTTCGCCATGAGAAACCGGACAATAGATTAACTGCTCTATGCCCGAAGTAAAAATACATTTATGTGAATAATTTTTAATATGCACCCAGCGGCATTGCAAGCGCGCTGTTGCATTATGACGCAAAGCAACTTTTCGTGATGAATAGTCACCATTAATGCCGGGCAGCAATCCCAGATTAACTAAAACCTGAAAACCATTGCATACTCCTAGAACTAATTTATCTTGATTAATAAACTTTATTATTTCATCACCTAAATTATTTTTTATTTTATTGGCCAAGGCGTTACCAGAACCGGTTTCATCAGCATAAGAAAAGCCGCCTGGAATCATGAATATTTGATAATCGCTTAATTTTTTTACTCGGTCGATCAGATCATTCACATGAACTACATCGCTATCGGCACCGGCTTTTTGCCAGGCATAAACTGCATCAATTTCTCGATTTAATCCATAACCACTTAATATTAATACTTTAGGTTTCATGATGTTTTGTTTTTCCTCACCCCTAGCACCTCTCCATGAAATAGAGAGGGGAAATAAAAGGCAAAGATATTAAAAATTTTTAAAAGTTTGGCGATAATGCTTATTTAGTTCATTCACATTAGTTTTAATAATCGTCTGATCATTTAAACCATTTATAATAAATTTATCTTCGGTAATTTCACCAATCTGACTGATTATTATTTCAGAAAACATTTCTTCAAATTTATTTTTATTTTCCGGGGTTATAGTAACTAAAATTCTAGATTGTGTTTCTGAATAAAGCGCAATATCATCGCGATTTACATTTTCATCTTTGTTTAATTTTGCTAAATTAATTTTCATGCCAAGTTTTCCAGCAATAGCAGTCTTGGCTAGTGCCATAGACAAACCGGAAATTCCCAAACTGAATGATGAAGCTATTAATTTATTATTTATCGCTTTCTCAAAAGCTTGATAAATCTTTATGGCTGAATTGGCATTAACTTCCGGAACTTTACCACCATTTAAATTATGACTAACTGCATATTCACTGCCGCCTAATTCATTTTTAGTTTCTCCGATGATATAAACTAAATCACCGCAATTTTTCGCATCCAATGTAATGCATTTATCTGTATCTTCAATTACACCAGTCGCAGAAATTAATAATGTGGGTGGAACTGAAATTTTTATTGCTTTGCCGTCAGCATTAAAACCGTTAAAATCATTAAACATGGAATCTTTACCCGAAATAAAAGGCGTGCCATAAGCCACGGCGTAATCATAACAACCTTTAACTGCTTGCTTTAATTGACCCAAGCGATCAGGGTGATTTGATGAACACCAGCAGAAATTATCGAGTAATGCCAAATGTTTTAATGAGCCACCCACTGCTATGCAGTTTCTAATAGCTGTATCAATAGCACAAGCTGACATTTTATACGGATTTAGTTCGGAATATGCTGGATATAGTGCTTGTGAACAAACAACGCCTTTTTTACTTTCTAAAAGCGGACGACTTACCGATGCCGTACCATTAACTTGGCCAATGCCTTGAAGCGGTTTAACACAAGATCCGCCTAAAACCTCATAATCATACTGGTAGGAAATAAAATCAAAACTCGCATTATTTAAACTCGATAAAGTATCAAAAAATAATTCTATATGTTCAATTTCTAAAGGTAAATCCATTTCTTGATCTCTAGATTTTTGCCAGTCTGTCTGTAAAGAATATTTAGGATTGCCGTTATGCATAAAATCAAGATCAATATCTATAACCGATTGTTCTTCGAATTTAACTACACATTTTCCCGAATTTGTAAATTTACCAATTACCCAAGCATTAACCCCGCGTCGTTGCATAAGCGCCATAAATTTATCGAGATTATTTTGCGGTACGGCTAAACTCATTCTTTCTTGAGATTCTGATATCCAAATTTGCCATGGTTGAAGGCCGGGATACTTCAATGGAACTTGCTCCAAGTTCACTTCACAGCCACCAGATTGTTCAGCCATTTCACCAATTGAACTCGATAATCCACCGGCGCCATTATCGGTAATGGCACTATACAAACCCATATCACGCGCTTCTTTAACAATTACATCCGAAAGCTTTTTTTGAGTATATGGATCACCGATCTGTACTGCCGTGGCCGGAGAACCACTGCTTAATGTTTCCGAAGAAAAAGTAGCGCCGTGGATTCCATCGGCTCCTACTTTTCCGCCGACCATTACAATAGCGTCGCCAGAACACGCTTGTTTATCCCAGCCGTGTTTTCCATTTACGACACGCGGAATTAAACCTAAGGTACCCACAAATATTAACGGTTTGCCTTTATAACGATCATTAAAATATACAAATCCTTGCGGAGTGGGAATACCCGAGCAATTACCACCAGCATTTACACCGGCAACAACACCATCTAATATACGCCGAGGAGAAAGCATTTGCATTTTACGCTCAATATCTTTGTAAATTGGTTGGTTATCATCGGGATTAGCAAAACAATAACCATATTTATTTAAAAATGGTTTTGCTCCTTGCCCGAAACCAATAGTATCACGATTAACGCCGACTATTCCGGTAATAGCTCCGCCAAACGGATCTAAAGCCGATGGTGAATTATGTGTTTCAACTTTATCAGTAATTATCCAATTATCATCAAAAATTATACCTCCAGAATTATCTTTAAATACAGAAACGCAAAAATCTTCGCTCCCTTTAGCCCTTCTAATATCAGCGGTGGCGCGCTTAATATAATGTTTATATAACCCGTCTTTAATGTCGTCGATCTCGGCTGCAAAAATAGTATGCTTACAATGCTCAGACCAGGTTTGAGCCAGTGCTTCGAGCTCTGCATCGGTTGGCCGGCGGCTTAATTTGTCAAAATACGCTTTAATATTTTTAAGTGATTGTAAATCTAATGCTAATGGCCCACGATAGGTACCGTCTAGATTTTTAATTCCCTTTTTACCCAGCTCGATTAATTCGTTATCGGAAATGTCTAAGTTTATTTTATCTATTTGTATGTTTTGTTCTAATTTAACTTTTGGAATTACAACATTCATGCCTTTGTTTTCTTGATATGCTTGATACGACTTGATGTGGCAACGTTGAATAAGGTCGTTATAAAAACTCTGACTAATTACTTTAACTGTTTCCATGGAAACATGGCCTTGTAAATAAAATATTTGCGATGAATAAACATCCTCATTTTCAGAAAATTCTATTTTAAACAGATCTTCGATAATTTCTTTGGCCGTAGCACCGCAATTGTCGGTCACACCGGGCAAGTATCCAATTTCAACTGCAAAGCTAAATTCTTGGTTGATATTTGGGTGGTTAACTTTGAATTCTTGGATCACCAGATTCGTAAGCGAATCAGCAATCTTATCTAATTCTAAAACGGAAAAATCCTTGTCGATAGTAAAAACGTCGACCAAAAAAACTTCCTGAATATTCGGGAAGTCTCGTTGAATTTTTTTTTGCCAAACTAAAGCTCTGGTATCTTGTAATTCTGATTTAAAGATGATTTCGATTCTATTAGCCATGAATTAAATTATCTTCTAAGTATTTTTTGCCAGAAAAGTAAAAATGGTGACGCAATGAAAATTGATGAGTATGTACCGGAAATAATACCAACGATTAAAGCTAATACAAAATATTTAATAGTGGCTCCACCAAAGAAAAACAAAGCGAATAGAACTAGCAATGTAGTAAGTGAAGTGTTTAACGAACGCGTAATTGTAACATTAATGCTTTCATTAATTACTTGTTCAAAAGTTTCCTTATTGCTTGTTTTTAGACCTTCCCGAATACGATCAAACACAACGATAGTATCGTTAACTGAATAACCTAATATGGTTAATAAAGCGGTAATAAACATAGTATTAAGCTCGATATTCAAGAAATGACCCAAAAGAATAAACACGCCCAGAGTAATGATAACGTCGTGAACCAATGCTAAAATAGCGCTTACACCATATGCCCAAGACGGTACCGGACCCGAGGAAACTTTACGAAAAGCCCAAGACAGAAAAACTACTATACCTAATATTACAAATATTATGGCCCAGACCGATTTACCGACTAATTCTTTACCGATTACCGGACCAATAGACTCAAAGCTTTCTTCGGTGGCATCAGGAAAACTCTGTAAAATTTCCTGGCGTTGATCGTTAGAAATAAATTTTAATTTTAAAATTACTTCATCGTCGTTAACCATTTGTACTTGTGGTTCACCTAGTTCTGGAATTTTTACAACTTCTTGTTTAATTTCAACTGAAGTCGGGCGCTGGTTATTAAATTTTAATTGCATTAATGACCCACCAGTAAAATCGATGCCTGGGTTAAGGCCCCAAACTATCCAAAAAACTAAAGTTAATACAATTAATATTGTTGAAATACCTATCCAAATTTTTCTTGTTCCTAGAATATTGTACATATTAATCTTGATTCTTTTTATTAACACCGTAAAGCCAGTAATTCTTTAAATTAAATATTTTCAATAAATTTTTTGTAATTATAATGGCTGAGAACATGCTAATGAGAATACCAATGGTTAGAGTGACCGCAAAACCTTTAACAATAGATGTGCCAACCCAGTATAAAATAATGCAAGTAATTAAAGATGAAATATTAGAATCGCGAATAGACGGCCACGCCCGATTAAAACCATCATCAATGGATGAAGCTAAAGGTTTACCGAAGCGAATTTCTTCGCGCATTCTTTCGAAAATTAATACATTAGCATCAACTGCCATACCGATGGACAAAATGAAACCGGCGATTCCCGACAATGTTAGTGTGATTGGCCATAATTTAAAGATTGCTAACACTATTAAACCGTAAATAAATAATGATATTACAGCCATAAAACCAGGTAAACGATAATAGACGATCATGAAAATGCTTAATATTATTAAACCGATAATAGCCGCTAGTAGACTATTTTCAATTGAAGCCTGGCCAAGAGTTGGACCGATATTTCTTTGATTAATTAACTCGATTGGTACTGGTAGCGCACCAGAATTTAAACGTATGACTAAAGTTTTCGCTTCATCAAGAGTAAAATCACCGCTTATAACTGCTAAACCATCGGTAATAGCCTCATCTACAACCGGAGTAGAAATTGCACTACCATCTAAATAGATGGCCACTGTTTTATCAACATTTCGAGAAGTAATATCGGCAAATAATGTTTTTCCTTCAGCATCAAACTCTAATGCTACTTGCGGTAAATTTGTTTGATTATCAAATATTACGTCAGCTCGTTTTAATTGTTTACCAGTTAGCTCTGTTTCAATATAATTAGTACCAAAAGCATCAGTAGTTAATTTTGGAATTAAAATATGGCTAGCTTCCGCTTCGAGCTCGTTCGTGGTTGAATTAGTTCTTTTATCAGTGAGTTTAATGATATGCCAACCATAATCAGTTTCGACTAATTTCGGGTATACTTGCCCCACTTCGGCTTTATTAAAAACAACATCGTCGAATTCAGCGACCATATCTCCTTTAGAAAAATAGCCTAAATCTCCGTCGTTATCTTTGCTGCCTGGATCTTGGCTGTTATCTTTAGCTAACTGAGAAAAATCTGTTTCAGTCTTTAAAGCAGTAGCTAACAACTCTTCAGCTTTGACTTTATTTTGAACATTTAAACTGTTTATAATGTCTGTTTGTTCCTGAGTGATTTCACCTTCTTCTTTAAATTGCAACAAAGGAGTTTCGCCAATTTGTTTAACTGCTTCATTGATATCGGTTATTCCTGGAAGTTCAATGATTACTCGCCAGTGCTCGCCCACTTGATTGGTTTGAATGTTAGGCTCACTGACTCCAAAAGCGTTGATGCGACGTTCAATTACATCTCGAACACCATTCATGGCTTCTTCTTGTTCGGCCGAATCGACTTGCGATAAATCAGCTTCATAAACTAAAGAAGTTCCGCCCTGTAAATCTAGACCAAGATGGACTTTTAATTCTTTTACTATGTTACCTTTCCAGGTAATATCTGGGCCTTTAGGGTAATCTACAAGTCCTGCTATTACAGCTAGAACAAAGATTCCGGCTAAAGTTAACCACAGTTTCTGTCGGTTACTTAATTTCATACGGAATTAGTATACTACACTATATTTAATATGACAATATGTGTATTTGTACCTCAAAAAATTAAACTTTTTTTAATAATGCACCACAACTACATCGCCAACATTGGCCCAATTATATAATTCTTCAGCTTCTTTAAGAGGCTCATTAACGCAACCATGACTCATGACGTGACCCCAATTATGGTGCCAATATGCTCCATGAATTGTATAATCCCCATAAAACGCCAATACACTCGGTACGTTTGCTAGATCATAATTATTAGGATTGTTTTCTCCATAAAAACCTGTCATGCGTAAAGTTGGAAATTTTGCATATATTTTGAATTCGCCAGTTGGAGTATCATAACCACGTTTACCGGTGGAAACATAGAAACTCATAACTTTTTCACCATCATAATAAGCTTGTAAATATTGGGTGGTTAAATTTACATCAATGTACTTAAACAAATCAGCGCGTCCTTCAATTTGTTTTTTTGCCGGAAAAACAGCCAGATTAACTTTATTTTTCTTGTGGGTTAAATTACCGCTAGCCAAACGCACTCCGCCGCGAAAACCTGTTTCATAAGCCATGGTGCTGATATCAAGCTCTTGACCATAAGCTTCGTAAACCCTAATATGCGGGCCGCCGTATTGTGTCGGGGCCGTGACAATTTCGTCAAAATCGTCATTATCCATGTCAGCACCAGTAATCTGCACTCCCCCCATAAAATCGCCGCCGTAAGCTTTCCACTCGCCTATTACTCGTTTAGTGGCGTCAGTTTTGTAAACTTTGACAAAAGATTGCCCGTAACTTTGAATAGCAAAAGCTAATTCATATTCATCGCCACCATCAACATTAGCACAAGCTACAGTAGCGCCGCCGCGATCTTCACTGGAAAAAGGACGAAAATCTAAACCCGTAAAATTCCCATAGCCATCAAAAACACGTCCATGTGTTTCACCGCCGGGACCGGCTGAGGTAATAATTTCATCACGACCGTCGCCGTTAGTATCGCAGGAGGCTAAGTTTACTCCGCCTCGAAAATCTTGGTTATAAGAAAAAAAGTTGCCGCCTGATAAAGCATTTCCATATTTATCAAAAACACGAACGTGCGGCCCACCGCCGGATATTGGCGCTGTAATAATTTCATTAACAGCTTTCTTTTTGCTGTTTTTTTTGCCTCTGACATTTCCAATAGCCACATTTACACCGGTTTTAGTGTTAATATCGTATGCGAGAAACTTTCTGATGAATTTGCCATCTGATCGATAAATATATACCCATGGTTCTTCACCTGGCCCCGAGCCGATAACAATTTCATTTTTCCCGTTACGGCCTTTGCCTAAATCTCCGACAGCAATTGAACCGCCGTTTTGATTCATGTCCTCAAATGCCATGAAGTTGGTTTTTTCGGTTAAATTACTTTTATAAATTTTGACTTGCGGATCACGCGCGGATGAAGCTGACACCAGAAATGGCAATAGCAATAAGCTCATCCCGACTAATAAAAACTTTTTCATGTTTATGAGATAAATTATTATAAATAAATATTAACAAAAAACCCTAGTTTTGGCTAGGGTTTTTAGGTTATGAACAACTTAGTCTTAAGCCAATAGATAAACAAGGACACCCACAATAACCACTACTACCACCGCAGCGGCAAAGCCTAGGGCAATCATCATGGTTAAAGACATGCCGGCTTGATTTTCAATAATTTTTTTCATAGCTTTATTTAATATCATTAATTAATTATAGAGTAGTAAATTTTTTCAATCTAAATGAACTTTTATTATTAGCATTATACACTGTTTTGACTTTTACCGTATAGTTCTTTCCCGAGGATAGACCAATAATAGTTTTTTCTTTAGTGTTTTTCTTTAATTTCTTTTTAATGGTGTAGGATTTAACAAGTTTTTTACCACGATAAACTTTTACATAATATTTTTTTACAGTGCCACGTGGTTTTGTAAATGATACCGCTGCTGAGTTACTAGTAATAGAACTAACATTTAATTTAGTAACTCTAGCTGGCTTAGTGCGAAAGCTTTTATAAGCCGACCATTCCCCTTTTTCACCATTAGCATTTACACCGCGAACACGTACTTTGTAGGCACTGTTTGATTTTAATATTTTTTTAGTAAACAGTTTATAAGCGTTAGAAACTGTGTATGTTTTTTTAAGCTTGCCAGCTTTAGTTCTTAACTGCACTTTATAAGAAACAGCATTACTATCGGCAGTCCATTTAATCTTGGCTTGCGTAGTATTACGATATTTTTTCGGAACTGTTAAGCCGGTAATTTTATTTGGCACTGAATTTATTTCTGCATCACCACCGGTAATAATTGCATATTTACTGAAATGATCAGTTATAATTACAAACATATTGTTTTCCGTATCGATAGTAAAGCTTCCTAGAGCTGCCCAGCTTCCAGCGCTGTCGGCGAAATATTCCGGAGTCAAATCTTCTTCGGCCACACCGCTTGGTAAGTCGACTTCATCATAAGGCATGCTGATTGTCACGTCTGACGCAAATTGAGTAATAACATTGTTATTTGCATCCATGGCTATTAAATCATAAGCGTAACTAATTGGCTGATCATTTACAGTGCGCGCAAACTTTGCAATAGGAGTAACCGTAACTGTAACTTGCTGTTCTTGCGCAGTTAAAGCATTAGCCGGAATGTTTAGCGTCATGCCATCTGACAGGGTTATAACTTTAGGTTCATTGGATTGAAAAATTTCGGTTTGAGCTTCTGGTAAAACAGTGCTGTTAGATAAAGTAATGTCGAGACTTTCAGTTTCTTCATCAACGCTTAGAGCTTGGACATCGCTGTAATAATAATAACCTGTTCCTTCTTTAATAACTCCAATATTCCAAGTTTCACCTTGTAAAACATTTAGAGTATATTCACCAAGTTCATTAGTTGTGGTTTCGCTATAATAGCCATTATTAGAATAGGCATAGATAAATGCATTGCTAACATTATCACCTATGGCAAGAGTGTGACGAATACTAGTTGTAATTCCCACATCATCAGTTATTACACCACTTATTGAGCTATCATAAGCAATGAAGCTAAATGTTAAATTGGCTGAATTGTTTTCATCGATAGTTACTAATTGTGGTTCAGGATTTAAATAGCCTTCAGATGTTGGTAAAGAAGCATTAATATAATATGTGCCAGCCGGCATATCAATGCTAGCCGTTCCATTTGAATCAGTGTATGTGCTTTGACTAATCAGACCATATTGAGCCGCGGTTTCAGTTTGCTCATTGCCATAGCGAGTGTTAGCTGAAACAAATACATTGGACAACTCATTGCCATCCGGGTCGAAAGCAGTAACATTAATTTGTGAATCGAGTTCTAATAAATTGAAATTATGTTGCACTACATCGCCCGAGCTAACTGTAATTGTGGCAGTTTCCTGAGCTGAAGATAAATAACCTGAATTTGGATCGATCCAATAATTTAAATTCCATGTTCCTGCGGATAAATTTAAATTATATGAACCATCGCCGGACACCCAGGTATAAGCATAACCTCCTTGGCCATTAGTTGCATAAACTTCTCCATAATACATATTGCTAACTGTTTCACCGTTTGCATCTACAAAGTTACCTGAGATAGCAACATCATTTTCAGCTAAGACCAAATCAATACTATTGTTTTCGCCTGAAACAGCTGTAGCGTTCGACGAAGTTTCGCCGTTTACTTCAATTCGTGAAAATGTATAACTATCCTCATCGATAAAACCCCAGCCTGAATAAGAATAATAAGTCACGTCGTATGTGCCGGCTGGTAAATCTAATTCGCAACTGCCATTAGATATATAGCATCCTAATGATCCATACCAATCACCATAACCAGTACTACTATCGACGCTAGATAAGCTCACCCAACCATATTCGCCGGTAATTTGTTCGGATTCATCACTAGAATACTTAATGGTTCTAAAATTTAAAGTACTGTCGTTAGAATAAAATATAAAATCATTGCCAGTAGAGGTTTCTTCATCACTAACTACAACTGTAATAGCACCGCCAAGATAAGAATAGCTTTCACTGCCCTCAGTATAATCATAATCAGCCCAGGTATATACCTGCCAGGTTCCTGGTGTGACAGCTAAAGAATAGGCGCCAGTTTCATCGGTTGTGCCGTTTGCCCAATCCCACGAGCCACCAGTTTTCCAAGCAGATACATATGTATTGGAAACACCTCCGCCACTATTTAATGTAACATTTCCTTGAATACTAGAATTTTTTTCCACTAAGTAAATATCGCCCATATCATATGTTTGGCCACTTTTAACCGATATTGTATCAAAGTCTGGTGTTCCATATGCTTCAGACAAACTCGTATACATGGATAAATTATAATTCAGCCCCCCTACAACGTTAATTGAAAACTCCCCGCTGGAATCAGTGTCATCCCAGCCCCAAACATTTCCGCTGGAAACAGATAGGTTGGCCTCGTATTCAGACACTGGTGATCCGTTTGGCATTAAAATACGCCCGGTGATAACAGCATCATAATCAGATACTTGAATATTATAAGTTGCAGTTTCAGTAGAAGTATTATTTTGAAAATCGACTTTAAAATTATTTCCAGTATAGGCCCATTCAGCCGGCCAAGTTAACGGATAAATATAGCCGTCCCATGTACCACCAGCCACAGAAACCGAGTATCTACCACTCGAATCAGTTTGGGCGTATGCATATCCGCCATTATTTTTATACCAATAAACTTGAGCGTCGGTAATAGCGTGGCCACCAGCATCTTTTACTGTGCCGGAAATAGTTTTGGTATTTTCTAGCAAATTAATTGTTATAGCATCAGCTGCTACTTCAACATCATCTATAGTGACAGAGTAAGTAGCAGATGGTGCTGAATAGCCACTCGGTAAATTCCAGCTATCAACATAAATTTGATAAGTGCCAGGATAGTCAACATGAAAATTAAAATTTCCATCTTGATCAGTATAAGAATATTCATATACCCACATTCCATCGCCGACAGATTCGGTTCCATACAAATACATATATACATTACTAACAGCTGATCCTCCAGCTAAAACTTGGCCTGTAACATTCGGTAAAGGTGGAACAAGAGGATCAGTAATATCGCTTACTCCACTACTTATGGTAAACGGGAATTCTGCTGTATTATAAGTTAAACTGTTATAAATATATAAAGTATAATCACCGTCAACGGCAATGCCGGCACTAATTAAACCGCTTTCATCCGTACTTCCGGATGTAATCCAACGCCACTCATCATCTTGTATATACCATGAACTATAACTTAGTGGCGTGGCGCATGTTTCATCTGTGCAATAATGTGTAATCACATTAGCTTCAACAAAACTATAAGCTTCAGTTTGTCCTTCGCTATTATATGTAATAGTAGATGATTGTGGTGCAGTATTAAAAGTATCAGTGCCGTAATAGCTGAAACTTATATTGTAGGTACGCCCTTCGGTTAAACCATTAAAATATACCTGGCCGTTTGAATCTGTAGCTTGTGAAAAATATTCATAATCACCACCTCCCATACTACCTTTAGTTGAATAATCGTAATAGTCTAAATAAACCCAAACATTGGATATCGGAGTTATGCCATCAGAATCAGTGATCGTCAGAACCATGTCATCAATAGTGGTCGGGTCATCATAACGAATATAATATGATTGATAAAAAGACATGTCCCGGCTATCAGAATAATCATATCCGCTTAAAGCCATGTAAGCCGTTCCCTCAGTATCGGGATTAATAACACTACTTAATGATATAGTAATTAAACTACCACTACTTAAATTAGTATTGGGAGTAAGGCTAATTTGAGTATCATTTTGCCAAGATGTGGTAAAATTAGGAGCAGTAATAACGGTATGGGTAAAGTCGCCAACATGGTAGCTGTAACATCCACTAGAATAATCATCAATTGAAGGGGCAGAAATATTAAGTGAACCACCAGTAGACAGATCATCAGGCAAAGTAAAACTAATTGTATAATCAGCGGTTTGGCCAATTTCATTATCATTAATAGAGATATTTAGATCAGATAACGAATAGGATTCAGCTTGTACCATGGTTGCACTGGTAAGTGCCAGTATTACCGCCATGATACTAAAAATTGCTAAACCAAGAATGTTTAGCTTTAAAATTTTTCCCCTCATAAAATTCATTTTATTTTTTAGAAATAATATTAAAATAATATATAGTTCTACTGCTTATAGTATATAATACTTTTTTCTGCTTGTGAACAATATTCATTTAATTTTGAATAATTACTTTGTCTCCGACCTGACTCCAATCATACAGCCAAGAAGCATGCTCGTAAGAGATGTTAACACATCCATGACTCATGGGGTGGCCCCAATTATTATGCCAATATGCGCCATGAAGATAATAATGAGGGTAAAATTCCATATTATACAAAGTGTTTGGTAAATAATAGCCTGGACCCGAGTATAAATGATTATATATTTTTTTTCTAATATTAAATTCTCCGACCGGTGTCGGACCAGTTAGCCCCGATGAAATTAAAAATGAATTTTCTAAATATCCTTCAGTATAAGCGTATAAACGCTGTTCCGATAGATCAACAAGTATATATTTATCAATATCAGTACGACCAGTTGGCTTTGGTTTGGATGGAGCTACTATAATATCAACTAAATTATCATTATTGATATCAGCCACCGCTAAATTAATACCACCTTTAAAATCTTCTTCAAAGACAAAAAAACTATTATCTATTTCTGTGCCATCAATTTCAAAAAAATTAATTCTTGGTTCATTGAAGCCAGTCGTAGCGGTAATTACTTCGTCCTGATTGTCATTATCAATATCGGCGCCAGAAATATTAATACCGGTTTTTAGATCGGATTGTTTAACTGAAAATGAATATAGTTCTTTAGTAGAATTGTCGATAATTTTAATAATTTTTACTAAATTTTCTCCGTTTGATTGCTCGCTCACTATAATTTCTTTATCGATATCACTATCAGCATTAATGCATGCAACATTTACTCCACCTAAATATTCTGGGTTAAAAGGTCTAAACTCTATGCCAGAATTTTTTCCGTCAACTGAAAATATTCTAACTCTGGATTCATATCCCGAACCAGTACCCGTAATAATTTCATCTTTATTATCTCCGTTAATATCACAACCAGCTATATTTACTCCGCCTGTATAATCATGTTCAAAAGCAAAAAAACCTAAATTATATTTTGGCTTACCCCAACCATCAAAAATTCGAATCAACGGACCGGCGCCAATTTTTGGTGCGGTAATTATTTCATGCGCGCCATCATTATCAGTGTCAGCGACAGCTACATTCAAGCCCGATGTCATAAGATTTGCATAAGCTGTAAATTGTCCGATTTCATTTCTTTCATTATAAAAAATTTTAATATTTGGTAAACTATTTTCTCGGCTGGATGTTATTATTTCAACCTGTTTATCTAAACCTAGATCTCCAACTGCAACACTTATACCTCCAATATAATTCTCGTCGAAAGCAAAAAAACTTAATTGTTCCGCATATTGCGAGTTAGATGAATTTTCATCATTAATGTCAGTACTTTTAATATTTGAAATGTCATTAACATTATTTTGTGAATATATTTTTACAAATGGACTGCGATAAAATGACGCATTAACACGTTGAGCAGAAAAAACCGATATAAATAAAAAAACAGCCGTAAAAACCGCTATTTTGGATATATATAAATATATAATTTTATTATTTAAGCCAACTTTATTTTTCATTTTTGCCGTTATTCTGTATTTTTTTTTATTAATTATTTATATTATAGCATTTTATTATATTTTAAGCAAATTAAATTTTATGATAAATAGAAATAAACATGCTAATCTGCTTTGTGGCTGACCCAGGCGAGCTGGGTCATAACATTTATCTATTAAAATAAAAAATAATAACAAAACCCCCTCTTTTTAGGGAGGGGGGTTGTTTGTATATTCTGTTGTTGCAACTACTAAGGAGTTACATTGACAGATGTTTCTACATTGTGTTCAGCGATTTCTACTGAAGCCTCTACGGCTTCATTAGTATCAGCTGGAACAGTTGGAGAATTTTTTGTTTGAGTTTTAGTAACTGTAGTGGTTGGAGTAGCAGTTGTGCTTGTATCATTAGCATCGTAAGCTACGGCAACTACTAACCAAGCGGCTAAGAT
>JAZDOC010000013.1:0-2840 GCA_043798935.1 Patescibacteria group bacterium | reverse complement strand
TCATTTGTCTCATTTTACCCCTAAAATAGATAGACCCGAATGCCTTAACAAAGTAGTGTATATAGGGTAAGATAGAGTTGTGAAAGGTTAGTATCTAGACCCGAGTGGTCAGCCAACCAGTGATGGTGCGAAATAGACCCACATACCTCCGACCCCCGCAAAAATTGCGAGGGTCATTTTGTATCTCTCAAGCCTCCACCAACGAATTATCTTCTCTTAAAATTGGTTCTAGACCTAGATGCCTCATATGGCTATTGTTGGTAAGTTTAGCTTTATTTTTTCCTTGTTTTATGTTAAATTGTAAAGTACAATAAATGAATATATGAAAAAAAATAATCAACAAATTATTCCAAATAATAGTTTTACTGATTTTTTACTCTATACTACTCCTAATGGAAAAGTAAGAGTAGAAATCTTTTTAAAAGATGAAAATATTTGGCTCACTCAGGATAAAATAGCTATTTTATTTGGAGTGCAGAGACCAGCTATTACTAAGCATCTAAAAAATATTTTTGAGAGTGAAGAATTACAGGAAAATGCAGTTAGTTCCATTTTGGAACTAACTGCCGATGATGGCAAAAAATATAAAACAAAATTTTATAATCTAGACGCTATTATTTCTGTTGGTTATCGCGTAAATTCAACACAAGCAACTCATTTCCGCATTTGGGCCACAGAGAGGCTTAAAGAATATATTATCAAAGGGTTTACCATGGATGATGAACGTTTAAAAAATCCCAATAATATTTTTGGCCAGGATTATTTTGAAGAGCAATTGGCGCGCATTAGGAATATTCGTTCCAGCGAACGTAGATTTTATCAGAAAATCACTGATATTTATGCTCAGTGCAGTGCTGATTATGATCCAAATGAGAAAATAACCAAACAATTTTTTGCTACTGTACAAAATAAGCTTCATTTTGCAATTACCGGTCAAACCGCGGCGGAAATTATTTATCAAAGAGTTGGCAGTAAAAAAGCAAACATGGGTTTAACGACTTGGAAGAATGCACCTAAAGGGGAAATTCAAAAAACAGACATCAGTATTGCAAAAAATTATCTTAATGAAAAAGAATTAGACGGGTTAAATAGAATTGTCACTATGTATCTTGATTATGCTGAATTGCAGGCAAAAAAAGGAGTAATAATGCACATGAAAGATTGGGTGAGAAAGTTGGATGCTTTTTTAAAGTTTAATGAAAAAGATATTTTATGCAACAGCGGCAAGATCAGTAATAAGGTTGCGACTATTTTAGCGGAAAAAGAATATGAAAAATTTCAAAAAATACAAGATAAAAACTACATTTCTGATTTTGATAAAATTGTGAAGAAATTGAAGAATGATAATTATGCTTGAAATATTTATATTTAACGCTATATTATTAATTCTTCACGAAATTGAATCAGCTTATGAAAAAGAATGGGAGATATTAAAATTACCAGGTAAGTTAACTGGATTCATATTATTACATATCCCAATATTATTTTTAATATTTTATGGATTACTAGAAATTGAAAAACAAACACAAGTTGGTAATGTAATTGGTATTATTCTAGGAATCGGCGGGATAATTCCTTTTTTAGTTCATAGAATATTCTTTAATAGAAAAGACCATTTTCATTCAGTAATATCAAATATTTTAATTTACGCGAATATTGTTACTGGAATTATAGTAATTATTTTATCTATAGTATAAGTTGTTAAAATATAGTAATATGCAGAAAATTAATTATAAAAATTGGCTATTAACAAGTTATATCTGTGCATTGTTGTATATTGGTTCAGCATATCATTACATAAAATTACAGCAGTATAATTTTTTATTAGCAATAATTACAGCTATTGTTTTGATAACGATCGTAAGTTTAATAATACATTTTCAAAATAAAAAAATATTATTAATCATGGCTTTAATTTTCACAGTGTTTTATATCTTAATAAATTTATTTTTATTATTCTAAATGGAATTAATCATCAAACCAAAAATTTTTCAAACGTTCCCAGATTTAGTAACTGGAATAGTGATGGCCAACAACGTTAATAATCAAGGAGAATCAGAAGAGATTAGCCAGTTATTGCGAACCGCGGAAAAGAATCTGCCTCAAGAATTTATTAATTTAGAAGCACCAAGCAAACATCTAAAAATTTTAACTTGGCGTCAGGCTTATAAAAAATTTGGCAGCAATCCCCAGGATTTCCGTTCTTCTATTGAAGCACTTTCTCGACGAGTATTAAAAGGTGGTCAGATTCAGCATATTAATAAATTAGTTGATTTATATAATTATATTTCCTTAAAGTATCTAATGCCAGTTGGCGGGGAAGATATTAATTCGATCAAAGGCAATATTATATTAGATTTTGCTCAGGGCAATGAAAGTTTTATTCGTTTAGGTGGTACAGAAAATGAGCCGCCAAAAGTAGGCGAGGTAATTTACAAAGACGACATTGGCGTTATCTGCCGTCGTTGGAATTGGCGTGAAGCAGAACGAACAAAATTAACCGAACAAACTACTTCGGCAATTTTAGTAATTGAAGGATTAGCTCCGCTAAACAAGGAACTAATCACTCAAGCCACAAAGGATTTAGCAGATTTAGTTAAACAATATTGTGGTGGTGAAGTAAACTATAATATTAAATAGTTAGATTCGTAATATTAGGCTATATAAGCCATATAATATCTACTAAATAAGACACAATATTTTCCTTTTTATAGTGTCTCATTTGTCTCATTTTACCCCTAAAATAGATAGACCCGAATGCCTTAACAAAGTAGTGTATATAGGGTAAGATAGAGTTGTGAAAGGTTAGTATCTAGACCCGAGTGGTCAGCCAACCAGTG
>JAZDOC010000018.1:0-22417 GCA_043798935.1 Patescibacteria group bacterium | reverse complement strand
TAATTTATTTTAAAATAATGAGTGAAGCAAGATTCATACGACCGCCTTTTGGAAAACCACAGCCTGTCTGGCGAGAAGGAGATCGGGATGAAGTTGATAGTGAAGACAGAGTTTCACAGTCCAACGAATCCATGGCTGATTTGTTATTGTCTCGAGATGCCACTGAATCAGGAAAAAGAGAATTAATTCGAGAATATTTATTACAATTAGCTACGGCGATAGATGCCGTTAATAGTTTATCTTTAAGAAGAGAAGAAATATTAGCAAGAAATGCGGAATTAGCTAAACAAGTTGGAATCAGAGTCGATAGGATTTTAAGACGATTAGTTGGCAAAGATCGACAAGTTGAACCAGAGCTTTCAAGGCTACCATCAGCATTGCCGGAAGTTGTAAAGCCTAAATTCGCGGAAAAAAAATGGGGTTATAGAAAAATTTATCGGGAAGTTAAAGCAGAATTAGCGCGTCGCGGTCGGTCACTCAACATACCGTTTGCGGATATAAAAGCTCAATTAGATGCCATGAAATCTGAGTGGGAGGAATCTGATACATGGAGCCGTAATGATGCAACTTTGGTTAGAAAAAGTGTGGCCGAAGTGGCTATTAGCACAATAGTTGATGAATACATGAAAATTCGTTTAGAATCCGAAAACCATAACATGCTAACTGACAGACAAATTGTGCATACTCTTAGAAGTCTGGGATATGTTTTTACAAGCACCGATTTGCATGCATCTTTGGCTGTTTCTCATAGCCACGGTTTGTCATTTGCTGAAACTGTTTTAAATGATTCTGGGCGCAGAGTAGTACACTTTGCACCGGCGTTAATAGATTTCATTATTAATGAAGGGTTGGCTGTTAAGAAACCAAAGTCTATAGAATTTCCGTCTGAAGAAAGTACACGTAATTTGAGAACAGAAGCTAAACTTGAGAAATGGCCGATTGTCTATTTTACAGATGAAAATATTATCAATGATCTGCAAGCTTTTGTTGATAAATTAAACGAAACATCCGAAAAAGTAATTACTATTGCTGATCTTAGTACAGATAATTTCTTAAATTGTCGGGCAGTTTGTGCTAATAAGGAAGAAGTTCGCGGAGCGGTTTATATAGAGAATTTTTTAATGGCAGCAGGTATAGTTAAAAATAGTCGCGAAGCCAAAAAAATTCAAGGTCCAACTTTGAACGAGCTTAAAAAAAGAGCTGGCGTTGAAATTATAGAATACGCCATGATGAATTCTGATTATTTCTCGGTCACAAATATTAATAGTGATTTATTAGCTTTTGTTGCCAAACTAAATGAAACATCAGAAAAAGTAATTACTATATCTGACCTCAGTACTACTAATTTATCTAAATGTAAAGCAGTTTGTACTAATGGGGAAGAAGTTAACGGTGTCGTGTACATTAGAAGATTTCTCACAGCTAAAGGGTTCGCAAAAAATAGTAATGAGGCTAGAACTATGCAGGGTTTTGGATTGGAAGGATTGAAAAATAGAATACAAATATAAATAATATTAATTAAATATCAAGATAGTAGATATTAGAAAAAAAATTATTGATTTTCTAGATAAATTACATTAAGACAAATCAATATTATTAACTTCGTGTTATAATATACATATAAAAAATATGAATAAAATATGTTCAAAATGTCAGCAAGAATTTAATGTTTATCCGCAAGATAAAGATTTTTATAAATCTATCGATGTGCCAGAGCCAGAAATGTGTCCGCAATGTCGGTTTCAGCTAATAAATTCTTATCGCAATGAACGCACACTTTATAATCGCAAATGTGATTCATGTAAAGCAGATATTATTTCTATGTACTCGTCTGATAAACCATATGCAGTTTATTGCCATTCATGTTTTTGGTCTGATAAATGGAATCCATTAGATTATGCTCAGGACTTCGATTTTAATAAATCATTTTTTGAACAGTTTAAAGAGCTTAGAAATAAAGTGCCACGTTTGAATTTATTAAACGACGATACTAGTGAAAATTCTACTTATACTAATCATGTTTATCATTTAAAAAATTGTTATATATTATCTGACGCTTGTTATAATGAAAATTGCTTATACGGCAATGGAATTTACAATTCTACTGAATGTGTAGATTGCTCATATGTCACAAATAAATCAGAGCTGTGCTATGAAACCACTTTTAGCGAACAATGTTATAATGTTAAATACTGCGATGATTGCCATACTTGTCGAGACAGCGCGTTTTTAATCGATTGCCGCGGATGTTCCGATTGTTTCATGTGCGTTGGTCTTCGAAATAAAAAATATTGCATTAAAAATAAAGAATATTCTGAGCAAGAGTATTGTAAATTTGTAGAGACGTTACATGTAGCGTCTCTACAAAAAATCAATCAATATAAAAAAGAATTTAATGACTTTGCCTTAACTGTCCCGCGTAAATATTTTCATGGTAATAAAAATGAAAATTCTACCGGTGATTATATATTAAATAATAAATCGGTTCATCATTGCTACCACATGCGCTCTAGCGAGCAATGTGCTTATTGCTTTGGTATGGATAAATCAAAAAATTGTTACGATGTAATGGTCTATGGTGAAGATGCCGAGCAAGTGTATCAGGCCCAAGCCACTGGCGGACAGGTTTACAAGATATTGTTTGGCAATGCCATTTGGCACGGACAGGAAAATTATTATTGTGATAATTGCCTTAACGGGGCCGAATATTGTTTTGGCAGTATTTCTCTTAAAAAACATAAATATTGTATTTTAAACAAGCAGTACTCACAAGGCGAATTCATGAAGTTAAGAGAAAAAATTATTAATTACATGAAAGAGACTGGAGAGTGGGGAAATTATTTTCCGCAAAATATATCTTTATTTGCTTACAATGAATCAGATGCTCAAGGGTTTTTCCCTTTATCCAAAGAAAAAGCTCTTAGCCAGGGTTTTAGCTGGCAAGATAATATGCCCGGAACATATAGTCAAGAAACATTAACTGATATTCCCGACAATATTAATGATATTGATATAAGTATAACCAAAGAAATTATTAAATGTGAAAATTGCCAGAAGAATTTTAAATATACAGAATCAGAAATTAAATTTTATGAGCAACAAAATATACCATTACCTAATAATTGCCCTGATTGTCGGTACAGAGACAGACTGAAATTACGACCAGCATTTAAACTTTATAATAGAAAATGCATGAATCCAGGTTGTAATAATAAATTTGAGACCACATATTCTCCAAATCGAAAAGAAATCATTTATTGCGAAGAGTGTTATCAAAAAGAAATTTATTAATATTCTCGTCCTATATTTTTGAATTCCTCCTGCTCTACGAATGTGGAGAGGGGGGGGCAGGGGGGGTGAGGTAAGAATTAAAAAACATGATTTGTAAAAATTGCCAGCAATTATTTGAGATCTGTTCAGAGGATAATGAATTTTATCAAAAAATTAACGTTCCTATTCCAACGTTTTGTCCTTCATGTCGACAACAACGCCGGTTGGCTTGGCGGAATGAAAGAACTCTGTTTCAGAGACAATGTAGTGCAACTGGCAAGCTGATTATCAGCATGTATCAAGCTGAAACACCTTTTCCGGTTTATGATCATTTTTATTATTTTAGTGATGAATGGGATCCTTTAACCTATGGTCGCGAATTTGATTTTTCTCGGCCTTTTTTTGAGCAGTTTCATGATCTACAAATGGTTGTCCCACGTATGAAAAATTATTCAATTAGTAATGAAAATGCTGAGTATGGGAATTTATCTAGTTGGAATAAAAATTGCTACATGATGTTTGAATCTGATAATAATGAAGATAGTCTTTATAGCGAATATTCTTTTCGGTGCAAAGATATTGTTGATACTAGCTATGCCAAAGAATGCGAGTTTTGCTATGAGTGTGTTGATATTATGAAATGTTATAATCTTTGGTATTCGTTTAATTGCAAAAATTGTTATGATTCATATTTTTTAAAAAATTGTACAGGCTGTAATAATTGTTTTGCCTGCATTAATCTGATAAATAAAAAATATTGTTTTTTTAATGAAGAGCTAACTCAAGCTGAATACGAGAAAAAGACGCAGGAAATTAATTTAAATACTGTAAATGGAATTTTTGAAATTCAAATGAAATTTTTAGATTTCACAAAAAGATTTCCGCATCCTTTCATGAATGGTTTTCAAAATGAAAATTGTACGGGTGATAATTTAAATAATTCTAAAAATGCACATTTTTGTTTTAATTGTTCTGAAATAAATAATAGTAAATATATTTATGGTAGTGAGCGAATTAAGGATAGTTATGATATCGACACTTATGGCGGAGCAGAGGGATGTCAGCAAGTTTATGAATGCCAGTCTGTGGGTAGAGGTTCTTTTAATGTAGCTTTTGGAAGCAATGTTTATCAAAATATTTCTGATTCTCAATATTGCGATATTTGTGCCAATTCAAAAAATATATTCGGTTGTATTTCGTTACGAAATAACGAAAATTGCATATTAAATAAACAATATTCTAAACATGATTTTCAGGACTTAAGAACTAAAATTATTGATCATATGCATAAGACGGGAGAATGGGGTGAATTTTTTCCAATTAAGTATTCGCCATTTCCATATAATGAAACCATGGCTCAAATTTATTATCCGCTTACAAAAGATCAAGCTATTCAAAAAGGTTATTTTTGGCGAGATAAAGATCAGAAAGAATATCAGATTCAACAAGATGTTCAAGTTTGTATTGCAACTGGGAAGGTTTTTCGATTGCAAAAAGCAGAATTAGAATTTTATAAGAAAAATAATATTCCTTTGCCTAACAAACATCCTGATGTACGTTATCAAGAGCGTATGACATTACGTAATCCACAAAAATTATGGTCGAGAAATTGTAATAAGTGTGCTAAAAAAATCATGACTTCATATGCGCCTGATCGAGTAGAAATCATTTATTGTAAAGAGTGTTATTTAAAAGAAATTTATTAATATTCTCGTCCTATATTTTTGAATTCCCCCTGCTTCACGAATGTGGAGAGGGGGGGGACAGGGGGGGTGAGGTAAGAATTAAAAAATATGATCTGCACAAATTGTCGACAACAATTTAAAGTACAAGCCTGGGATAAAGCTTATTACAAAAAACAAGAAGTTCCAGAACCAACTTTATGTCCGGATTGCCGTTTACAAAGACGACTGATTTGGCGTAATTTAAAAAGCATATATAAACGTAAATGTGATTTATGTGAAAAAGAAGTAATTGGCATTTTTTCAGCGGACAAGCAATTAAAAGTTTACTGTCGGGATTGTTATTATTCAGATAAATGGGACGATTTAGAATACGGACAAGATTTTGATTTTAACAAAACATTTACCGAGCAGTATCAACAGCTTTTAAAAAAAATTCCGCACGTGGCCACTTATAATGAAGATCCGGTTAACAGCGACTATGTTAATTTTTGTTATCGCGTTAAAAATAATTATTTAAGTTTTGGCACCGATGAAACCGAAGATTGTGCGTATTGTTTAACCAGCTTTAAATGTAATCAAACTTATAATTCATATTTTGCGAGTGAATTAGAATTAAGTTCATTTTGTATAAATTGTTGCCATTCTTATAATCTGCATTATTCACAGGAATGTTATGATATGCAAGATAGCTATTATTGTTATGACTGTCGGAACTGCCACCATTGTTTTGGTTCAGCCGGTTTAAGAAACAAGTCTTATTATATATATGACGAAAAAGTAAGCGAGGAAGAATGGAATGAAAAAGTCCCTGAAATTTTAAATGATAATCAAACTGAAGATTTGTATACTGATGCCAGGAAAAATTGGTTGAAAATACCACGCCGCGCGAATACTATAATTAAATCTGAAAATTCAACTGGTGATCATTTAACTAATTGTAAAAATGCTTTTAATTGTTACGACAGTAATGAGTTAGAAAACTGTAAAAATGTAATTCATTGCAGTGTACCGACTGGCAAGGATTTGATGGATGTAAATGATAGTGGTGCCGGAGTGGAACTAAGTTATGAATTTATTATCGGGTATGGTTATCATTTAAAATTTTGCGCTTTATGTTACCAAGGAGCCAGCGAGCTTGAATATTGTTATAGTGTTTTTGGTTCCAAAGATTGCTTCGGTTGCGCTAGTATAAAAAAGCGACAGTATTGTATTTTGAATAAACAGTACAATAAAGAGGAATATTATAAAATGCGAGAGAAGATAATTAAACACATGATGAAGACCGGGGAATGGGGAGAGTTTTTCGATAAATCTTTGTCGCCTTTTAATTACAATGAAACTGTCGCTGACGACGTATTTCCGCTTAATAAGAATCAAATAATTGAACAAGGTTTTAAATATCGAGAGCCAGACGACATTGTTCGGGGTCAAGAAAATACGGCTCAAAATATTCATAAATGTAAAACTTGTTCTCGATTATATAAAATTATTAAACAAGAAATAGAATTTGCAAGTAGAGTTAGCTTGCCTCTGCCGGTTGAATGCCCTAGTTGTCGTTTTCAATTTTTATTAAGACAAAGAAATTTTTATAAAATCTGGGAGCGCAAATGTGCTAAATGTGATAGGGATATTAAAACTACCTATTCGCCTGAACAACCAGAAATAATCTATTGTGAAGATTGCTATAAAAAAGGTATATATTAGTTTAGTTCTGTTAATGTATACGGGGAAAATCAAAATTTAAAATTTTATTTACAAATAAAGTAATATATTGTATATTTATAGTTGACATCTATAAATTTTTTATTTACCTAAAATTAGCTAAATTTATATATAATTAATACTTAAAGTATAAGGCCGTTTGACCACGGCACGAAACAAAATTATGATTAAGTCATCAATTAAAAAAGATCTTTTAAAATTGGGTTTAACTGAATCAGAAATAAAATTTTATATTGCTGGTTTAGAATTAGGATTGGATACTGTTCCGCAAATAGCGGAACGGGCCGGCTTATCACGTATGAGCGGATACAACATTTTTAAAACATTAAACTCTAAGGGGCTGGCTGAAATGGATTTACGTTCGTACGGGCAGAAAGTTAAATGTGCTAAACCTGCTAAACTTTTAACACTGTTTGAAGAACAGCGCCGAGATCTAGATAAATTAGCTGCTAATTTACCCCAAGTAGTTGGAGAATTGAATGTCGTTTACTCGACTGTTCCTGAAGAATTAGAAATCCATTATTTTCGCAGTAAAGATGCAGTTATAAAAATTTGGAATGATGCTCTTAATACCACGAAGAAAGGAGATGAAATATTGGTAATGTCGTCAGTGAATTATCTGCCGACTATGCAAGAAAAATATATGGAATTTTTAGAAGAAATTGCCTGGCGACGGCAGGAAAAAGGAATAAATCAAAAAATATTAATTGAACGATCTTCGCCACCACAGCTGAGTAAAAAAGAAATTACGCGTTTATTAGGCGAACAAAGATACATTGATGCCGGTTTAACTTCTGATCAGATCATCTATGCTAATAAAGTCGCGTATATTATGCCTGGAACTGAATTGTTCGGAATAACCGTGCTCAGTGAAGAATTGCATAATAATATTGCTAAACTATTTTATAAATTATGGAAAGCCGAAAAAAGCAGTGCTTAACATGTCATAAAACCTTCTCGATTCAATCGAGTGATTTAGAATATTTTAAAAAAATAGACGTACCTGAACCGGATTTATGTTTTACTTGCACAAAAATCAAACAACTTGCCTGGCGCAATGAACGTGTTTTTTATTTACGCAAGTGCGATAAATGTAATAAACAAATGGTTTCCTGCTTCAGCGCTGAAGCCGAACATCCGGTTTATTGTAACGATTGTTGGTGGTCGGATGAATTTGATGCTACAAAATATGGATGTAATTACGATTTTAACAAGTCGTTTTTTGAGCAATTTAAAAATTTAATTGAAAAAGTTCCAGTTGGTAATCTTTTTATTGCCAATTCAGAAAATTCTGAATATACAAATTTATGCGTGGGTAATAAAAATTGCTATATGGTGACAGCTAGCGATTTTAATGAAAATTGCGCATATTGCAGCTATAGTTCTTATGATAAAGATTCGATTGATTGTACGGAAGTAAAAAATTCAGAACTCTGTTACGATAGCGTTGATTTAGATAAATGCTATGAGTGCCGCTGGTCGCAAAATTTAAATTCATGCAATAACTGTTTTTTTTGCATAGATTGCCGAGGATGCACTGATTGCTTGGGATGCGCAAATTTACGAAATCAGACGCACTATATCTTTAATAAAAAATATTCTCCAGCTGAATATGAGAATAAATTAGCTGGTTATAAATTAAACACGTTTAAAGGTTTAACCAAATTTACTGAAGAATATCGTAAATTTAAAGAAAAACAGTTTTATTTATTCTCGCATCATATTAATTGTGAAAATTCAACTGGAGATTATTTGATTAATTGTAAAAATTGTCGTCATAGTTTTAATATGCTTAATTGTGAAAATTCTTCAAATTGTATTCATGGCGATAAGGCCAAAGACTGCTATGATTCAATGGGCGTCGTTGATTGTGAACTGGTTTACAACTCGATTGCTTGCGCAGATAATCGAAATTCTCAGTTTAATGCCGTAGTCTGGCCGGGCTCAACTAATATTTTTTATTCTTACCTAATTAAAACTGCTAATGATTGTTTCGGTTGCGTTTCTCTTCATAATAATAAATTCTGTATTTTGAATAAGCAATATACTGAAAATAAATACAGAAAAATTATTCCCAAAATTAAAGAGCATATGAAATTAACCGGCGAGTGGGGACAATTTTTTCCTATGAACATTTCGCCGTATGCTTACAATGAAACAGTGGGGCAAGATTTGTTTCCATTAACCAAAGAAGAAGTTAATAATACTTTTAATGGTCATTGGCAGGAAAATTTGCCCTACACCAAAGGCAAAGAAACTTTAAAAATCGAAAATGTTTCTGATAATATAAATGAAATAAGTGATGATATAACAAAACAAATTTTAGCATGCGTTAATTGCGATAAAAATTACAAATTAGTTAAACAAGAATATGATTTTTATCAGCGATTAAATATTCCAGTTCCCAGAAAATGCCCAGATTGTCGGCACAAATCCAGAATGTCTAAGAGAAACAGTAAATCTTTATGGAAGCGACAATGCATGTGCACACAGCCTGATCATAATCATCAGGGAAGATGCACAATGGAATTTGAAACAACATTTAAACCAGAGCGAAAAGAATTAATTTATTGTGGAGATTGTTATAATAAAGAGATATATTAAAATATGAACAAACAATGCCAAAATTGTCACAAAACTTTCTCGATTCATGATCGTGATATTTCTTATTATAAACGTATAAATGTTCCTGAGCCCACACATTGCCCTAATTGTAGAAGTCAACGTCGTTTAGCTTTTCGACAAGAAAGAACTTTGTATAACCGAGAATGTGATTTATGTAAGCAAGAAATTGTTTCGATTTATCCATCAGATTCAAAATATACAGTTTATTGCCATGATTGTTGGTGGTCTGATAAATGGGATCTGCAAAATTATGGACAAGAATACAATTTTAATAGAACATTTTTTTCTCAATTTGATGAGTTATTAAAAAAAACTCCGCGTCTGGCAATTATCGGCGCGCATAATGAAAATTCAGAATATGTAAGTTTTGCAAATTATTCTAAAGATTGTTATTTAATTTACGGCGTTCATAGCGCTGAAAGATGTATGTATTCTTGGCGTATTCATCATAGCACTGACTGCATGGACTGTTTGCAGACTACTAAATGCGAACTTTGTTATGGAGGTATTGATTTAGAAGATTCATATAATTGTCAGTTTGCTTTTCAAGCAAAAAATTGTCGCGACTCACAATTTATTTTTGATTGCCAGGGCTGTGCTAATTGTTTTATGTCTACAAATCTTAGAAATGCAGAATATGTTAATAAAAACAAGCAGCTATCGAAAGAAGAGTATGAAAAAAAGCTTAAAGCGATAGACTTAAGCGATTATCAAAAACAAGTTGAGCTATGGCAAGAATTTAAAGAATTATTTCAAAATAAAACTATTCACAGAGCCGTCAATAGTATTAAATCCGCAAACGTCACCGGAGATAATTTTGTAGAAGCGGAAAATTGTTATGATTGTTATACTGTAAAAAATGGTGTGAATAATTCCTATTTGTACTTTTGCGAAGATATAAAAGATTCTTATGATTGTACTTTTTCTGGGTGGCCCGGTGAACTGTTGTATGAAAATTTAAGTGGTGGTGTCCATAATTATAATACTAAATTTTCCATAGTTTGTTGGAGTTGTAATGATACTGAGTATTCTGAAAACTGCCATCATTCTAAAAATTTATTTGGTTGCTCTGGTGTAAAAAAAGGTGAGTATTATATTTTAAATAAAAAATTCTCTGAAGATAATTATAAAAAAATAAAAATCAAAATAATCGATAACATGAAAAAAACGGAGGAGTATGGCGAATTTTTTCCTGTCAATATTTCTCCTTTCGGTTATAACGAAACTTTGGCTTCTGAATTTTATCCTGAGAAAAAAGAAAGCGTTTTAGCTAAGGGCTGGAAATGGCAAGACAATCTACCTTTTACTACTGGTAAAGAAAATAATATTGATATTTTTGCTTGCACCAAATGCAAACGCAATTATAAAATTATAGAAGCTGAAAATAAATTTTATAAACAAAATCATTTAGCTGTACCAGCGTTATGTCCGGATTGTCGGCATACGGAACGCATGAATGCTAGAAATCCTTTATATACATGGAAACGCCAGTGCATGTGCACTCAACCCGACCATAACCATCAAGGCAGATGCACTACTGAATTCGAGACCACTTTTTCTTCAGAGCGAAAAGAATTAATTTATTGCGGAGATTGTTATAATAAAGAGATATATTAAAATATGAACAAACAATGCCAAAATTGCCACAAAACATTTACCATATATCCCAAAGATATAGAGTTTTATAATCGCATGGAAGTTCCTAAACCAAAATTATGTCCAGAATGTCGACAGCAAAGACGATTAGCTTGGTGTAATGAGATGGTATTGTATTCTAGAGAGTGCCCTTTATGTAAAAAAAATATTTTATCAATATTTTCATCTAATTCATTGCATAATTTTTACTGCCATGACTGTTGGTGGTCGGATCAATGGGATCCACAGGACTATGCTCAAGAAATTGATTGGCATAAAAATATATTCGAGCAAATAAATGAACTAAGTTTAAAAACTCCTTTAGCAGCTGTTAGTAATTCCGGACGTAATACAAATTGCGACTATGTGCATTATTGCGGCGATAGCAAAGATTGTTACTTAACTTTTCACGCCGATTTTAATGAAAAATGTTATTACGGATATGGTGTGAAAAAATGCAAAGATTGCATAGATATATACAATAATTTTAATTGTGAATTATGTTTTCAATGTGTTGATTGTCACGACAGTTTTAATTTAAAGTGGTCTCAAGATTGTACTGGCTGTTATGATGGTTATTTTTTGAAAGATTGCGTTGGTTGTCGGAATTGCTTTGGCGCAGTTGGCTTACGCAACCAAGAATATTATTTTTTAGATAAACAGCTATCCCAGCTAGAATATGAAAAAAAAATAGCCGGAATTGAACTCAGTTCATATAAAGAAGTACAAAGCTGGAAACAAAAAACCAAGCAATATCAATATAAAAAGTTTTACAAATACATACATGGTAATAAAAATGAAAATTCAACCGGAAATAATTTATATCGTTGCAAAAATTTATTAGAAGGCTTTGATTGTTCTGATGTTGAAAATAGCAAGTATTGTTTTCAACTTTCTTTAAAAGTAAATGATAGCTATGATTATTATCAATACGGCATGGGATCAGAATTAATTTATGAGGGCACTATTATTGGAGGTAACTGCTACAATTTAAAATTTTGTCATCACTGTTTTGATAAATGCAGTTATTTAGAATATTGTATTGAATGTGCATCGTGTGAGAATTGTTTTGGTTGTATATCTTTAAAGAAAAAAGAATTTTGTATTTTTAATAAACAATATAGTGAATCAGAATATTTTGAATTAAAAGAAAAATTAGTTGCTAAAATGATCGTCGATTCGGAATATGGCGAATATTTTCCGATTAAATATAGTATTAATGCTTATAATGAAACTTCTGCTGCTTGGTGGTTTCCTTTAAATAAAGAAGAGGCTTTGAACCAAGGATTCAATTGGCAAGATAATTTACCTGAAACAAAAGGCAAAGAAACTATTACAGATTTGCCGGATAATATCCGAGATATAAAAGATGATATCATTAAACAAGTGTTAGCCTGTGAAAAATGTCAGAAAAATTATAAAATTATTTCACAAGAATTAAAATATTATAAAGAACATAATTTACCTTTACCAAGAATGTGTTTTAATTGTCGTCATTTAGAACGTCGGTCTTTGAGAAATTCACGATCTTTGTGGAATCGCGAATGCCAAAAGCCGGGATGTTCAAATAAATTTGCCACCACTTATTCACCGGATCGAAAAGAATTAATTTATTGCGGTGACTGTTATAAAAAAGAAATTTATTAACGGAATTTTTTTAAACCCTGAATAAATTCAGGGTTTAAAAATTAAATAAAATAAATAAGCCCCGAATTTATTCGGGTCAAAAAATCATGAATCATCAATGCACTAATTGCTTTAAAACATTTTCCATCAGCCAAGCTGATTTAGATTTTTATGATAGAGTATCACCAATTTTTGGCGGTAAGAAAATAAATATTCCGCCACCTTCATTCTGTCCGGATTGTCGCATGCAAAGACGTTTAAGTTTTAGAAACGAAAGAAAATTATATCAAAGCAAATGTGCTTTATGCCAAAAAGATATAATAACAGTCTATGCTCCCGACAGTAATAACATTGTCTATTGCGATAAATGTTGGTTTTCTGATGCATGGGACGCAAGTAAATTTGCCAAAGAGGTTGATTATAATCATCCCTTTTTTGAACAGTTTGGCGAATTAATGAATGTTGTGCCAAAAATTAGCATGCCTAATCAAGCTAGTACCAATGAAAATAGTGATTATGTCACTTACACGGCTGGGGCAAAAAATTGTTATTTATGTTTTGCAACCAATTGGATCGAAAATTGTATGTATAGTGCATATATTTGGGAAACCAAAGATAGTGTGGATTGTTCATATTGCACTAAAATAGAACTTTGTTATCAGTGTATGGATTGCGATCGACTATACAACTGTAAATATTTACAACAGTCGGCAGATAGTAATGAATGTATTATGGGCTATGGCCTTAGAGGCTGTACTAGTTGTTTTGGTTGTATTAATTTAATTAAAAAACAATACTGTTTATTTAATAAACAATTGAATAAAGAAGAATATGAAACAAAAACAGCTGAAATTTTAAGTGATGAAAAAAAATTTATTCAAGCTAAACAAGATTATTATAATTTATCTTTAAAACATCCTCGCCAGTTTGCTCATTATATAAATTGTGAAGATGTTAGTGGTGATGGTTTAAAAGATTGTAAAAAATGTTATCACTGTTTTGATGGCTATGGTAGTGAAAATTTAAAATGGTTAATGAACTTTCCGGGTCGAACTAAGGATTGCTATGACATTTCTGGTTGTGCCCAAAATGAACTTGGTTATGAATGTCATGCGGTTTTCCCCGGTTATCATGTAATTTTTTCTAGCTTTAATTTAAACGGAAGCAAGGAAACAATTTATTCAACATTTTGCGATGGTGGGCATGATTTATTTGGCTGTGTGGGCATGAAGAAAGGGGAGTATGCAATATTGAATAAACAATATTCAAAATTCGAGTACGAGAAGTTAGTCGTTAAAATTATTAATCACATGCAAAAGACTGAAGAGTGGGGAGAGTTTTTCCCCACTTCTATTTCTCCGTTTGCTTATAATGAAACCGTAGCCAGTGAATATATTCCTTTGCGTCAAGATGAAGTGCTGGCGAAAAAATGGCAATGGAAAGATTTTGGGAAAAAAGCTGAAGGCGAGAATACGCATTCTCGCCTGCTGGCTTGTGAAACATGTAGCCAGAATTATAAAATTATTCCCCAAGAACAAAAGTATTATCTCGAAAATAAAATATTCTCGCCTCGTGAATGTCCGGATTGTCGTCATTTAGAGAGAATTAAATCAAGAAACAGCCGATCTCTTTGGAAGCGCCAATGCATGTGTACTCAGCCAGACCATGGTCACGCTGGTCGTTGTCTCAATGAGTTCGAGACCACTTATTCACCCGAACATAAGGAAATAATTTATTGTGAAGATTGCTATAGAAATGAGATATATTAATAATGATTAATATTGCCCCCAATAAATATGAATAAACCTTGCCAACATTGCTCTAAAACATTTACTCTCTATCCTGAAGATACAGATTTTTACAAACGCGTAAATGTTCCCGAGCCAACCCGCTGTCCTGATTGTCGTAAACAAAGAAGATTTGCATTTCGAAATGAGCAGAATTTTTACAATCGTCAATGTGATTCATGTCAGAAAAATATTGTGTCGGTTTATGCGCCTAGTTATCCCGGTAAAGTATATTGTTTAAAATGCTGGTGGAGTGATAAATTAGACGCGAAAGATTATGGACGTGATTTTGATTTTTCCCAACCATTTTTTGCACAGTATCAAAAGCTATTGCAAGATGTGCCGGCTGTAGCGCTCATGAACGACAATGGCGTTCAAAGTGAAAACTGTGAATATACTTATGATTTTGCCAAGGGTAAGAATTCATATATGATAATCACTTCTTGGAATGTTGAAAATAGCATGTATGGTTTGGAAGTAAACCAAACTAAAGAGTTAATGGATTGTTGCGATGTAAATCACTCTGAATTAGTTTATGAAAGCGTGGTTGTAGAAAATTGTTATAACGGTCGATACAATTATTATTCGCGTAATATAAATAATTGCATGTTTATTTTTGATTTACAAGGTTGTTCGGATTGTCTTTTTTGTACCGGCTTAAGGAATAAGCAATATTGCATCTGGAATAAACAATATTCTAAAGAAGATTATGAAAAGAAGAAGCTGGAATTAGACTTTAGTAGTTATCACAACATTCAAAAATACATTAAAATATTTGATGAGTTCATTATTAAAACGCCTCGACGATTCGCTTATTTATACAAATGTCAAAATTCAACCGGCGACATTCTAACCCGTTGTCATGATTGCTTTAATTGTTTTATCTATAGCGATTTAATAAATTGCCGATATATGCATTTCGGTGATACTGGCAGAGATTCTATGGATGTAGATCATTCTGGAAACCCCGAGCTTTGCTACGAAAGCATTACGCCCGATGATTCATATAATAATATGTTTACAATATTTGTTTGGAAATCAAAGTTTGTTTCATATAGTGAAAATTGTCACAGCTCGTCAGATTTATTTGGTTGCGTTGGTTTAAAGAGGCAAAAAAAATGTATTTTAAACAAGCAATATAGTGACGCGGATTATAAAAAATTAAAATCCCAGATAATCGCTCACATGCAAGCAACCGGTGAATATGGTGAATTCTTTCCGTTAAATATTAGCCCATTTGCTTATAATGAATCTTTAGCTAATGATTTTTATCCGTTAAGCAAAGCTGAAGTTATGCAAAAGGGATTGTATTATTCGGAAAATTTGCCACAAGTCACCGGCAAGGAAACAATTAAAACTGAAGATATCCCGGATCAAATTATAAATATTACTGAAGAAATTTGTCAGAAAGTTTTAATTTGCAAAGAGTGTTCCCGGAATTATAAAATAATAAAACAAGAGTACAATTATTACAAACAACATGACATCCCGCTTCCAAGAGAATGCATGTATTGTCGCTATAAAAAGCGCATGACTAAAGTTAATCAGGCTAATTTGTGGCATCGTCAATGCGACTGCACTCAACCCGATCATGGGCATGCTGGTCGATGCACGAATGAATTTGAAACTACTTATTCACCAGACAGAAAAGAGCTTGTTTACTGCGAAGATTGTTATCGAAAAGAGATTTATTAATAATGATTTTTATTTCCCCCAATAAATTGGGGGTCTGAAAAATTAAATAAATATTAGGCCCCGAATTTATTCGGGGCAATAAATGATATGCAAAATAAACAATGCCAAAATTGCTACAAATCATTTAAAATAACTGATGATGATCAGAAATATTATAATTCTATTAATGTTCCAATTCCGGAAAAATGTCCGGACTGTCGTATGCAGCAACGACTATCTTTTAGAAATGAAAGAAATTTTTATATCGATATTTGCCAGAAATGTAAAAAAAATATTGTCAGCCAATATCATCCCAACTCAAAATTAAATATTTATTGTGAAAAATGTTATTGGCAGGATGATTGGGCTGGTCAGGATTATGGTCGTAATTTTGATTTTAATAAAAGTTTCAGTGAACAATTTTATATTTTAATGTTAGAAGTTCCTAAGATGGCAATGATTCATACTGAAAGCGAAAATTCAGAATATTCGCATTTAGCTGCACGTAATAAAAATTGTTTCATGTTAATTGAATCATCAGATAATGAAAATTGTTTGTATTCATACTGGTTGCAAAAATGTAATGATTGCGTTGATGCTAGCCATTGTCATGAGTGCCAGTTAATTTATAATAGCGATAACCTAACCAATTGTTATAAATTACAAAATTCATTCAATTGCGAAAATTGTTTAGATTCTAAATACTTATTAAACTGCACTGGTTGCCAAAATTGCTTCGCCTGTTGTAATTTAAAAAATCAAAAATATCACATTTTAAATAAATTATATTCAAAAGAAAATTATGTGTCTGAAGTAAACAGAATTCAAGACAATATTAAATTGATTAATAATTTTTTCATTAAACAACCCCGAAAATATAGCGAAATATACAATGCGGAAAATTGTAACGGTAATTATATTCACCATGCCAAAAATTGTCAGCATATTTTTCATTGCTATGATGCTGAAAATTGTAGATATAGCGAACATGTTTGGCGTCAGGCTAAAGAATGTATGGATGTAAGTACAGCTGGCATTAACGCTGAATTGGTTTACGATGCAATCAATTGCGGTTTGGATGTTTATAATATAAAATTTTCCAATCAATGCTGGCATGGCTGTGCGGATTTAGATTATTGCTTTTATTGCGGTGGTCTTAAAAATAGTTTTGGTTGTACCGGTATTAAGCAAGGAAAAAATTGTATTCTTAATAAAGAATACAAAGAAGCCGATTATTTAATATTAAAACAAAAAATTATAAATCAAATGCAACAAAGTGGTGAATGGGGAAAATTCATCGATTCTAAATATTCATTTTTTGGCTATAACGAAACTATAGCTGGCGAACAGTATCCGTTAAATAAAGCTGAAGCACAAAACACAAATTTCAATTGGTATAATAAAGCAGATAAGCAAAATGATCCAAATTTATTGATATGTGTAAATTGTTGTAAAAATTTCAATATTATTAAACAGGAAAGAAAATTTTACAAAGATAATAATATTAAGGATCCAATAAAATGCCCGGATTGCCGGCATAAAGAAAGAATAAATAAAAGAGGACCAAATAAGCTTTGGCATCGAGAATGCATGAAGCCAGATTGCCACAATACTTTTGAAACGGCATATTCGCCCGAACGAAAAGAATTAATTTATTGTGAAAAATGCTATCAACAAAAAATTTATTGAAATTTTCTCGGCTTACCGGTTAACCATAAAGCATCAAATATGGCCATTAAAGCTTTAACTATTCTTTTATGTTGAATTCGTAAAACTAAATTAACATCAGTTAATAAAAAAGTTACTTTATCTTGGTGAATCATCATTTCTTCAAAATTAAATCTTTCTGGATTCACAACTCGAAGTTGCCAATTACGCTGTTTAAATAATTCGTATGTTTCTGGTTTCATTTCTTTATGTGCATCATTAATCATGTTGTCGGTGAATATCGCCCGGGTCATAATTTTTCGATCAATGAATTTTTTCACAATATGATGCCACTCTTCGGCTGTGAATGCTTGAAAATCTTTATTAGCAGATTCTTTACTCTGAATTACACGAAATTCACTACCGATTGGCATTGAAGCTAATTCGTTATAATGAGTATATTGAAATGTTTTGAAATTATGAACTGTTATAATAGGAGTTTCTTCATTAATAGTTTGTAAAGTTTCCATTTCCGGAACTAAACTTAAAAAGTCAGTAGTCCAAGACTGAAAACGATCAGCTAAATCTTTCGGTGGAATAGGGGAGAAACGTTTAATTTTTTCCTTTTTTGTTTCAGTGACCAAACCTTTTTCCATAAGATTTTTTAAATGAAAATATATGGCGGTTCTTTGCATTGCGGTTTTAAAAGCAATTTCTGTAACAGTTGGATGCTTTAAAGATAAAAGAGTTATGTAGGTTTCAACATCTTTTTCTTTTAATCCAAAGTTTAAAAGTATTTTTGATATGTTTTTCATAAGATCGTAAAATCCTTCGATACAATCTTTCGACGAGCTCAGGATCACTCAGGATTTTTAAATTAACTCTGAGTGTTTTTTTAAAAATGTATCGAAGAGTTAATTAAATAATATCAAAAATATTACTTTTTGTCAATAATATTTTACAAAAATAAATTGGCTAATTTTAGTAGTAAAAATGGCTTATTAACATCAAAAAATAATAATAAATTGAGATTAATTTACACTATGTTATTGTATAAGCATAAACAATTAACTACAAGGAGAAACAATTATGAACAACCAAATAACTCTGTCTTTCGACGCTTCTTCAGGTAGCGCTTCATCCGGTCGAAGCTCAGGTGGAAGTGCATCGAGCAGTAATAGTTCAAAAGGAAAGTAAATAATTAAGCTGCAGAGACGCGATTAATCGCGTCTCTGCAGCTTAATTATTATATGATAAACTTTATATATGAATAAACAATGTAATAAATGCAATCAAGATTTTGAAATCACTGGTGCCGACGTCGAATTTTATAAACGCATGGACGTACTTGAACCGGCATTGTGCCCAGACTGTCGCCTCCAGTTAAGATTATCTTTTCGTAATGAACGAGCTCTATATGCGGATGAATGCGATTTATGTAAGAAAAAAATTATTTCGCTTTATTCACCCGATAAAAATTATAAAGTATATTGTTCCGAGTGCTGGTGGTCTGATAAATATAATCCTTTAGAATATGGTATGGATTATGATCCTGATAAATCTTTTTTAAAACAGTGTCATGAGCTTAACAAAAAAACACCCAAGCCGGCAGTTGTAAACACAAAATCAGAAAATTGTGATTTTACTAATTATGCTTGCGAAAATAAAAATTGCTATTTATCTTTTGGTTGCCTGGGAGATGAAAACGCTCATTATTGTTACCGCACATTTTATTCGAAAGAAGTTTTAGACTGCTATGATCTCTATAAAGGTGAACTTAGTTATGAATGTATAGAATGCAAAAATTTATTCGTTTGCCAGTATTGTCGAGGCTGTCATGATAGTAATAATTTAATTTTGTGCGAATTTTGCAAAGGTTGTTCAGATTGTTTTGGTTGCGTGAATTTAATGAATAAAAATTATTGCATTTATAATAAACAATATACCGAAGCAGATTATAAAAATAAATTATCTAAATTGTTAAATAATTTCGCTCAAGCTAAACAAGAATTTTCGAATTTTAGATTACAACATCCTCATCGCTACGCTTTTATTATTAATTCAGAAAATTCAACCGGTGATCAAATTTTTGGATGCAAAGATTGCTGTAATTGTTTCGTATTCAAGGAATCAGATAATTGCAGTAATTCAATTTTTGGTAGCGGTAATAAAGAATGTTATGATGTTAACCATTGCGATAACTGTCAGATGCATTATAATTCGGCAAATTTAGAAAAAAATTACACAGTTGTTTGCGGTAATTTAGTTTGGTATTGTGAAAATGCATATTATTCATCGAACAGTTTTAATACTAAAAATATTTTGGGTTGTTCTGACGTGAAAAAGGGTTGTGATTTTTCTATATTAAATAAAAAATATTCTGAAGTAGAATACCATAAATTATTTTCTGAAATTAAAAAACAGATGCTACAAGCAGGCGAGTGGGGGGAATATTTTCCTGCCCACATGTCTCCATTTGGTTATAATGAAACCCAATCATGTGATATATTTACTTTAAACAAAGAAGAAGCTACTGCTAAAGGGTTCAATTGGAGTGATTATGAAGCGCTAATTGCACAAGTAACTGCCAGCGAAGAAATTAAAATTTGTTCGATAACTAAAAAGCCGTTTAAATTAATGAAGTCTGAACTGGAGTTTTATAAAAAATTAAATATTGCTTTGCCAACTAAGTGCCCGGAGCAACGCCATCGAGAAAGATTCCAGCTTGCTAATAAAAGAAAAATGTATATTCGTAAATGTGATAAATGCCAGGCACTAATTCAAACTCCTTATTCACCTGAAGATAAAGAAATTGTCTATTGCGATAAATGTTATCGTGATGAAGTTTATTAATTTCTTTAGTGCTCCCAATAAATTGGGAGCCTAAAAAATTTTAAAAAAACCAGTATCCCGAATTAATTCGGGATACTGGTTTATCATATAATATGATTTTACATCATCATTCTAATATTTCTCTAACCTTAGAGGTGAATTAGTCTCAAATCAAAAAACGTCAAACACCATTTGACCACGGTTTGGGTTTTTGGTAAGGTGAGGGCATGCAAAATAAACAGTGCAAAAATTGCTATAAAACTTACCAAATTTCATCGGCTGACGAAAAATTTTACGCTAATTTAGATTTGACTTTGCCAACACATTGTCCGGATTGCCGATGTCAGCGTCGAATGGCTAGAAGAAATGAGAGGAGCTTGTATCCAGACAAATGCGACATGTGTGGCAAAAACATAATTTCTATTTTTTCTGAAGATAAGCCGTTTAAAGTTTATTGCTATGATTGTTGGATTTCTGATAAATGGAACTCCATGGAGTATGGTATGGATTTTGATTTTAATAAACCGTTTTTTCAGCAATTCAAAGAATTACAGTTAAAAGTTCCGCGTGTAAATGCGTTACTTGTCGAAAATGAAAATACTGAATATGGAAATTATACTGGTTTTGCTAAAAACAGTTATTTAGTTTTTGGATCTGTTTATGTTGAAGATTGTTATTATGGCTCACCGTATTATTCAAAAAATTGTGTTGATTCTTTGATAATCAGAAAATGCGAATTGTGTTATGAATGTATTGCTTCTGAAGAATTATATCATTGCTTTTACTGCCAAGATTGCCACAGCTCTAATGATTTGTATTTTTGTTATGATTGTAAAGGCTGCTCTGATTGCATTGGTTGCTCTGGCTTAAGAAATCAGAAATATTGCGTATTTAATCAGCAGTTAACTAAAGAAGAGTACAAGAAAGAAAAAGAGCGTTTAGATTTTTGTGATCCTAAAAAATTCGAACGAGTTAGAAAACATTTCTACGAACAAAAATTAAAGACACCGCATAAATTTATGATGGGTGTTAATAACGAAGATGTCACTGGTAACACTATTTCATCATCTAAGAATTCTTATCATTGTTTTGATGTTAATAAAATTGAAAATTGCAAGTTCATGGCACAAACTGTAGATATTAAAGATAGTTATGATTGCAATTATGTAGAGCACTCAGAGCAGTGCGTAGATTATCTTGGTTCGGCTCATGTAACTAGAAATTTTTATAGCTTTGCTAATTTTCATTCTCATGACCTTTATTATTGTGATAATCTTTGCCAGAATTTAAAAGATAGTTTTGGCTGCATTACAGTTCGAAATTCTCAGTATTGTATTTTAAATAAAAAATATACAAACCAAGATTATCAGGATTTAAAGAAAAAAATTATTGCGCACATGAAAGAGACGGGCGAGTGGGGAGAGTTTTTTCCAATTAGTATTTCGCCGTATGCGTATAACGAAACCGTGGCTAATGAATATTTTCCTATGAAAAAGGAAGACGTACTTGCTAAAGGTTGGAAATGGAAAGATAAAGAGGCTAAAGATTATAAAAAACAAACTTATCGCGTGCCACCGGAAATAGATAGAGTGCCAGATACAATTTGTAAAGAAATTTTAGCTTGCCGTGATTGCGGTAAGAATTATAAAATAATTCCTCAAGAACTTGCTTTTTATAAGCAAGAAAAATTACCTATTCCAAAATACTGCCCAGAGTGCCGACATTTAAAAAGAATGAGTTTGAGAACTTCTAGAAATTTATGGAAGCGGGAGTGCATGAAACTAGGATGCTATAATACTTTTGAAACTTCATACTCACCTGAAAGTAAAGAGCTAGTTTATTGCGAGGACTGTTATAATAAAGAAATATATTAGTCTACGCATTGCCTTGATTGTCGGCATTAACATCGGTTAC
>JAZDOC010000005.1:0-60230 GCA_043798935.1 Patescibacteria group bacterium | reverse complement strand
CTAAATATAAATGTATTTTATTTTAATATATAATATTATTTTACATCTCGGTTTAAATATTTACCTAACTCTAGCATCATAATTACTTCAATCGATAAAATGTCAAAGACTAGTTGACCGCGTTTTGGCAATTTGATACTGTGTATTTATGAAAAACATTCAATGTAAAAATTGTCACAAAACATTTAAAATAACCGATACTGACCAAGTTTTTTATGATCGGATAGACGTGCCAACGCCGACACTCTGCCCGGATTGCCGCGCTCAACGCCGAATGTCGCACCGGAATGAAATATCGCTGTATAATGACGAATGCGATTTATGCAAGAAAAAGATACTTTCAACTTATTCCGGAGTGTTGCCTCTAACTGTTTATTGTAGCGATTGTTTTTATTCAGATAAATGGCCTGCCTGCAACGCTTCGCGTAGCGATGTGGGCGGGGATGCTCGAGATTACGGAAAAGAGTTTGATTTTTCACAACCATTTTTTGAGCAATATAAAGAGCTTCAATATCGCACACCGAGATTCAATATTCTAATTGAAGATTGTGAAAATTGTGATTATAGCAATGTAATTGGTTATTCCAAAAATTGTTATTTAATTGCCGGATCGATTAATTGTGAAGATTGTTATTATGGTAATCCTTATAATTGTTTTAGTTGCGTAGATAGTTTAATTCTTAGAAACAGTGAACTATGTTATGAGTGTATTAATTCCGATAATTTATATAATTGTTTTTATTGTCAGGATTGTTTTGATTCTAATAATTCGAAGTATTGTTATGATTGTAAAGGTTGTTCAGATTGCATGGGTTGTGCTGGTCTTAGAAATAAAAATTATTGTATTAATAATAAACAATATTCTGAAGAGGAATATAAAATAATTGCTTCTAAAATTGATTTCTGTGATCCGGAAAAAGTGAAGTATTTATGGAAAAATTTTAATGAACAAAAGCTTAAACATGCTCGCATTTTTATGACCGGTATTAAGAACGAACAAGTGAGTGGTAATTATATTAATAATTCTAATAATGCTTTTAATTGTTTTGACGTTGATAAGTTGGACAATTGTAAATATATTAATCAGGCCCAGGAAGTAAAAGACAGCTATGATTTATCTAACAACGAAAATGTTGAGTTATGCTATGAAATATCGGGGGGAAATCGAATTAATAATTGTCGTTTTGGTTTATTTATATGGAAATCTCATAATTTAGATTATTGCGAACGTTGTCGAGATTCGCATGATTTATTTGGTTGTGTTTCTATGAATAAGCAAGAATATTGTATTTTGAATAAGCAATATTCAAAAGATGAATATTTTAAAATGAAAAGAAAAATAATTAATTACATGCAAAAGAGTGGAGAGTGGGGAGAATTATTTTCTATTGCTGATTCTATTTTCGCATATAATGAAACTGTTGCTCAAGATTATTTTCCGATGAAAGAAGACAGTGTTATGCAAAAAGAATGGCGCTGGTATCAAAGGGAAAATAATAATCAAACGCAAAAATATCGAGTACTACTAGATATTAATCAAGTCGAAGATGATATTTGTAAACAAGTCTTATCTTGTAAAACGTGCCAAAAGAATTACAAAATAATTCCTCAAGAATTAGCTTTTTATAAAAAACAAGGTTTGCCAATTCCAAAAAATTGCCATCATTGCCGACGCTATGCCCGCATGCAATTATGTACCCCGCGTGCCATCTGGAAGCGAGAATGCATGTGCACTCAGCCTGATCATAATCATTCAGGGAAATGCATTAAGTCGTTTGAAACCGCTTATTCTCCTAACGGAAAAGAGTTAATATATTGTGAAGATTGTTATAATAAAGAGACATATTAAATATTAGCTTCTAGTTTTTTAAGTCGACAGTAATAATAAATACATTCTTTTTGTAAAATTAAATATTGCATTATTATATTATAATGTTAAAATAATAGCATGAAGTTTAAATTCATTAATATCGACAATTGTTGTAGCGATCTTTGCTATAAGCCGAGATCTTTGTGTTGTTGTTAATGAAGCGATATCAATCCAACATCTTATTATATCTCGGCCTTACCGAGATTTTTTTATTTAAAAATTACATTTATGAAATATCAAAATTTAATTCAAAGTATAGGCAATACACCAATGATTGAATTTAATAATTTGTCTAATAATAAACAAGTAAAAATTTTAGCAAAATTAGAAGGGCAAAATCCAGGCGGGTCCGTTAAAGACAGAGTAGCTTTATTTATGATTAAGCAAGCAGAAAAAAGAAAACAACTTAAACCCGGAAAGATTATATTAGAAGCGACTAGCGGTAATATGGGAATATCACTGGCTATGATCGGGGCCTATAAAAAATATCAAGTGCATATAGTGATGTCGGCCGGAATGAGTGCCGAAAGAAAATCCATGCTAAAAGCATTGGGAGCCACATTAATTTTAACTCATCCCAAATTTGGTACATGTGGTGCGATAGATAAAGCTAAGGAATTAGAAAAAAAATATCCGCAAAAATATTGGTTTGTAAATCAATTCAATAATCCCGATAACGTTAGAGCACATTATCATGATACGGCTAAGGAAATATTAAATGAAGTAAATAAAATTGATTATTTAATTGCTGGTAGCGGGACGTCAGGAACGCTAATGGGATTGGCAAATAGATTTAAAAAATATTCGCCTCACACGAAAATTATCGGTGTTATACCAACTCCTGGTTATAAAATTCAAGGACTTCAAAATCCTAAGCGCGATTTTAGTGGGGCAATATTTAATAATAATTTGATAGACAAAGAGTATTTAGTTTCGCCACCACAAGCTTATAATATGGCTAGATGGATTGCAACTCACGAAGGATTGTTAGTGGGCATGAGTTCAGGTGCAAGTTTATTTGTGTCTAAACAAATCAGTTTAAAATTAACAAACAAAACAATCGTGGTTATTTTACCCGATCGAGGTGAAAAGTATTTGAGTACTGATTTATTTAAATCAGAATTGTTAAAATAAAAGTCCCGAATTCATCCGGGGCTTAGAGTAATTATAAATGATTAAACAATCGGTTGTTCGAATTCTTCTTCCTGTCCGGCTACGGGATTAGTATCTTCAGAGGCATTATAAAGTTCAGCTACCATGGCATCAACAACTTTACGTTTCTTGGCATAATGCTCATGTGAGTAATCGATAACAGCTTGGCTCATATCTTTTTCGGGAATAAATGGAACGTCTTTGGTGCGGGCTGAAAATGGAGGAGTAGTAGCTCCTTCAACACTCATTTTAACTAGAATTTCTCTAACACCCAGGTTAATAAAATCATCAACTGCAAAAATTGGATGATACTCATTAGATAAATAAGTGCCGTCATCAGCACCGACTCTAAAAGATATCATACTGCCTACATTGCCAAACACAGTGCCTTTAATAGCGGCCGGAACCTGGGCTAAATATTGATGTGACAAAGTAAGATTTAATTTGTATTTTCTCGACTCAGACAAGATATTTTCAAATGTTTCGGTGGCGAAATTTTGGAACTCATCAATATATAAATAAAATTCTTTACGCTCGGCTTCTGGAATTTTCGCTCTTTCCATGGCAGTCTGATAAATTTTTGTAATCAACATCGCGCCAAGCAAGTTCGAGTTTTCCTCGCCCAATTTACCTTTGCTCATTTCGATCAAAAGAACTTTTTCATTATTTAATACGTCATTAAAATCGATTGTGTTTTCCGGCTGGGCTACAATATTACGAATAATATTATTAGATAAAAATTGCCCCAGTTTATTTACTAATGGCAAGATAGCTTCATTATCGAATTTTTCTGACCAAGAAGAAAATTCATTTGCCCAGAAATGTTTTACTACACTATCTTGAATTTGGGGGATAATAGTCTGACGATATTTTCGGTTAGTAAGCATTTTCATCATGCCGACAACCGTTGATTTTTCGCAGTCTAAAAGCGCGAGTACTGTAAACCGAAATACATGTTCGATTTTTGGCGACCAGTCTGCTCCGAAGAATTTCTTAAATACTTCAATAAACCCTTGTGTCATTTGCTGTTTCATGTCGAGCGAGATGCCTTCTAATGGGTTAAAAGCAACTGGCCAATCCAGCTCGGGAACATTAAAATAAATTGTGTCTTTAACTCGTTCTTCTGGAATAAATTTAATAATATTTTGAATAAGGTCTCCATGAGGGTCCATTACACAAACGCCTTTGCCGTCTCTGATATCATCTAGAATTAAACCTTCCAGTAATTTAGATTTACCAACGCCAGACTTACCGATAATATATAAATGACGTCGGCGGTCTTCACGTTTGATACCAAACAAAATATTAGAGCCACGAAAGTTTGTAGTTGCAAAATAGCTGGCTTCACCCGGCTCGGAATTATATGGCGTGGGTAAGTTAAAAGGGGGTTGAGCGCGTTTGGAAAGAATCCAATCAATAGCTGGCATTCTTAAAGCCGGATCCGGAATATGAAAAAGCGAGGTTAATTCTTCACGAGTTAAAACAACGTCACGATTCAATTTTCGATCAAAAAAATCTTTAATAAATGTTTGAATATTTTGCGCTTCCTTGAAAACGATTTTATTTTTTTCAGTTGAATAAACATCAAATGTTTTTTTAATTTCTTCAATTTTAATCAATGCTTTATCTTTTCGACCTTGAGGAAAAAGATAAATGAATCTCATAGAGGCGTTTACTTTTGGCTGGTCAACAGCCTCACTGCTTCGTTTAGTTTCACCGTAGAATAATCCAGAGTTTTCCGTGTTCATCTCATCATGAGCCGGTTCAAAGACTATTTGGTAAAATAAAGCATCTGTAGCCGGTACGGTGGCTAAGATATTTAGAAAAGAGCTTAATGGGTCATGCGGAGCTGATTGCTGAAAAGTTCTAATTGCATACATTTCATCCTGGAGTAATTTCATGCCATAACCAATTGCCCGATCAGGAGCTTTTTCAATGTTTAAAAAATTATTCATTTTATCTATTTCAATTTCCGGAAATAAACCAAAAACTACATTCGTAATTGGCTCAGCCAAAGTTTCTGGCGTAGTGATGTAAAAATTAATTTTATTTTTAATAATAATAATTTCACAACTTACGCTGTTATGCAGGCCATCTTCTTGAAGCAGTAAATAATAAAGATTATGAAAAAGCTTATCGAATTTATCGATATGGTTTTCGATGGAAGTAAGTGGAAAGCGAATAAGTAAAGCTTTCTTTTGGCTAATCATGAAAGTAATATTATTTAACTTGATTAATATAATTATATCAGTTTTTTTACTTTTTGTCTAGTATTCTAGCAGGTTCAATAATAAGCAGTTTATAAAATATTACGCCCACACCCATAAATTAAAATTTTTAAGCATTGACCCATTTGTAAAATAATGATAGTTTTATGTTGTTTTTATAAAATTTTTGAAATGAATTTGAATAACTAAAATTTAAATTAAATGACTGGCATATATTTAATAATAAATATTGTGATAACCCTGCTATTTGTGGCCGGTTTTTTTTATTTTGATTGGGCGCACAGAAAAATGCTGTTGCTGGCCGCACTGTACGCTATAATTTTTGAAAATTTCAACATGTATCTGAGCCGTGGTTTGGAAGCCGGCTATTATTATGATACTAATTTTAAATTATTTGTATTTGACACACCTTTATTTGTAATCTTATCCTGGGCACTTTTAATTACTAGTAGTTATTATTTTTGGCAGAGTAATTTTAAAATTAGTGCCTGGAAAAATATTTTTTTATCAACATTGTCTGTGGTTCTAGTGGATTTGTCTATCGACATCTTTGCTATTCGATTAAATTTTTGGCATTGGATAGGTTATTCATTGAACGATGGTTTTTTTGGTGTGCCGGCGGTTAATTACCTAGGTTGGTTTGTAGTGACAATTATATTTTTAAGTTTTTATCATGTTTGGAAAAATAATAAATTATTCTATTTAGTACCAATTTTTTCTTATCTTGTCTCATTAATAATTATTGGTGGTTATCAAAACACGGTTAATTATTTTGCATTTAGTAAATCAGGACAAATTATATTTATCTTTGTTTTTTTTATCCTAGCATACATAATCGCTCTATATGAAAAATATAAATACAATAAATCATTTGTCATGCATAAAACAGAAGAACATTATTTTTTCTGGATAATAAGATTATTTTTTCATGCATTTTCATTATCAGCTATTATTTATCTGCCTATTACAAATTATTATATTATTTTAGCTTTTGGAATTTTTGTGTTGCTAGATATTATTCTGTATAACCTGAAAAGCAGATTATTCTAAAAGAGAAGTTATTCACAAAAAAAGTTGATTTATTAAGTATAAATTGTATTATTAGGTTAGTAGTATTAAACCAGTAATAAATGGTTATTATTATTCGGCAATTAATATTGGGGTAATAAAATTAGGATAATAATATTTTATTAATAAAATTTGGTAAATATGATAAATGATAAGACTGATATTAACATTGGGAGCCGGATAAAAGAACTTCGTAATATAAATAATTACACTCAAGAATTTTTAGCTCATAAAGCTGGAATATCTTATTCTTCATTGATAAAAATTGAATCAGGAGCTGTTAAGAACCCATCTATTAATATTATTGAAAAAATTTCTCATGCACTAGAAGTTCAAATGGAGAATATTACAAGTCAGTCTAGTATAGTTAAAATTTTGAATGAAGAAGACTGTATTTCAAAGTTATTAGATGATGTTTATTTTACATTATTAAAAAACAAAGGAGAGGTATTTATAAGTGGAATTGATGAGAGCAAGTTTTTAAAGTTGAATAAAAAACTTATCATGGCTCACATCAGACGCTTAACGAAAGCAAAAATAAAGGAAAGACTTCTTTCGCGAGATGGTGATATTAATTTTTTTTCCGGTCCGCAATCTATTTATCGTTGGGTGCCTGAAAATATGTTTAATCCCACTCCGATTTATGTTTATGGCAATAAACTTGCTATTATTGTTTGGGGTCCACCTCAGCAAGTAGTGATTATAGAGAATTTTGCACTAGCCGATGCTTACAGAAAACAGTTTTTGTTTATTTGGGAACGAGCTAAAGTACCACCAAAAAAAAAGGTAACCGAGGATGAACGCGATAGATTGCAGGAGACAATATTACGTCGATTTGGCGGTCGTGTATCTTTTATTACATCAAAAGATACAAAATTATTCAGAAATTTCTTAACAAAAGAAAAACACAATACTTATGGAAATAGTTTTTATTATCTCTGTCAAGCTGCTAATGGTTTAGGCCCTGATAAATTAGGGTTAAAATATTTTGATGGTGAAATGTTAGCTACGATTGGTATTTTTAATCGAGTAAGTTTAGGCGGCGGTTGGCATTTTCATATAGTTCATCCAATGGGAAAATTTGAAGAGGAGAAATTACGTAGTTTAGCAACAGTAATGATGGAAATAAGCGGTAATCCGGTATATATAAAAAAAATCAATAAAAGTCAAACTGATATTTTATTTAACGTTGGCTTTTCTTCTATAGAACAATATTCTTGGCATTCTCAAGCCATGGAAGAAGATGATACTTTTCCTGAACAAACAATAGAGATAAAAAAAATAATTAAAGAAATTGAAAATCCGGGCAGAGGCGAATTAAAAGATAAATATCTTCGATTTATTTCAAAGTATAAGGATTGTATTAGCTCAAAAAATCTTGAACCATTAAACTATTCTGAAGCACAAAATTTAGTGAATCAATTTTTTGAATATTTAGAAATTAAAGAGATGCACATATCAACACCGAGTGATTATTCAAATTTAATATATTGCCCTCCAATAGGAACAAATGGACGAAATTATTTTACTCAAATAATATATATTGATAAAAAACCGTGTGCATTCTTCGCAGCTGAAAAAATAACATACGATACTGTCGGTTTGTATGCTAATATTACTTTATATCAAGAGTACTCATATTTATCTGAATATCTGATAATTTATATTTGCAAAATGCTCTATGCAAAAGGCTATAAATATTTAAATCTTGGTGGATCGGAAACTTCCGGCTTATTCCAATTTAAAGACAAATTTTCACCCGTGGATTATCGAAAGATGCACTGGGCAGTTTTTAAAATATAACTTTAAATATCACTCGATATTTAAAATTGTATATTCTATGGTTTTATCTTGAATTTTAATTTGGACAATATCACCAACTTTTTTCCCCATTAGAGCCGAACCGATAGGAGAGCTATATGAGATGATCCCGGTCGATGGGTTTGTTTCAGAGGACCCTAAAATTTGAAAAGTGAATTCTTTGTTATTAGAACTTATTTTTACTTTGTGCCCCAATTGAACCGTATTCGTATTTTTTGACGGTTGTATGATATGAACATCCTTTAATTGTTCGCGAATTTCATCGATGGCACGGTTAAGGCCACGAAGCCTACTTTTTGCAATTTGGTATTCAGCATTTTCAGAAAAATCCCCATTTTGGGCATATAGTTTAACATCTTTAATTGCTTGGGGGCGGGTAATTTTAATAATTCTTTCTAACTTACTTTGCAGTTCATCAAATTTTTCTTGAGTCAGGTTTTTGTCGTAAGTTTGAAATGTATATTTTCCAGGTTGTCTGTTTGGTAATCTCATGAGCTGATTATAAAAGGTGCGCGACATTTTGGCAATGCTCTGATATAATTAATTTATAAATATTAATTTATTTTATGAATAAAAAATCATTAATCAATTCGTTAAATTCCAGAATATTATTAATCTTGGTTACTTTTTTATTTGTTTTTTTATTAAATATTAAATTGACTACGGCTAGTGAAATTCCGTCTTGCCAAGATGATTATTCTCTATTTTCGCGCTATCCGGTTGCTTACAGCAATATAAATGAAATAGTGCCTCTGGGCAATCTTAATCCTACCGGCGGGCATGTTTTACCAACTGATCATATATATTTTTATTTAAAGCAAGGTGAAGGCGAATATTATGGAGTGCCTTTAACCACAAACCTGTACGCTCCTGGTAGGATTTGGATAACTAGCATTTCTTCCAGTACCCATTTATCAGCTGATCCGGTTTTTACAGACTATGATATTGAATTTAGCCCGTGTAGCGAAGTAGTGGGTTCATTTGGTCATGTATCTTCTTTAAGCAATAAATTAGCCGATGCGTTTAACCGAGCCGAGGGAGACTGTTTCACATATTGGGCTGGGGACAGTGAATATCAGCGTTGTAATAAGCAGTTAAGTGTAAAAATCAAAAAGGGCAAAAAGATCGGAACTGCCGGTGGCAACCAAGGTCAATACGCGCTAGATTTAACTTTAAAAGATTACAGAATTAAAAATTTAAAATTTGCCAGCCCATCTTATTGGTATGAAGGCAGAAATAAAATTGTCTGTCCGGTCGATTACTTCGGTAGCGCAAAAAAAACATTATTACAAAACAAAATTTTACGGACAAAAAAACCAATTTGTGGAAAATATGTTCAGGATATGAAAAAGAGAGCCAAAGGAGTATGGTTTAATAAAAAAGCCAGTGGCACAAATTGGGACGAAGATTATCAGTTAGCGCTAATAAGCGATAATAACCATCCGGAATTAAGTGTTATTTCCGTGGGCCAGGCTCTAAAAAATAAAGGCATTAGCGCTGGCGCATATACATTTTCACCACAGGAGAGCGAATTTATTGACCGTAAATTTAATGAAGTAAGGCCTAACAATAAACTTTATTGCTATGAGGCTAGCAGCCAAGTTTTTTTAATTAAAATGAGAAGTAACAAAAAACTTCGTATTGGCCCGGCTAAAAATTCTTCTTGCAACGCTGAAAATTGGAAATTTAAAGATTATAAAGACTTTGTTAGATAGATAAATTTTAAATAATCAATTATAAATCAATTTAAAATTGAAAGATTAAATTTTTATTTTAACAACTCGATCAAACCCACCTAAATCTTTAATAACAACTATTTTAGCTTTTGGGCAATACCGCAAAGCAATTTTTTTAATTAAGCTTGCTTGGCGATGTCCAATTTCAATGAAAAAATAACCGTCGTTAGAAATAAAGCTTTTTGATTGTAAAAAGAATTTATTAATAAGGGCAGTAAAATTTTTCGGCGTTAGCGCAATTTGTGGTTCGTGCTTTAAATTTTTTTTCTTAGCTTCATTTTTAGTAAGATACGGCGGATTGAAAATAATGATATCAAAATTATTATGATATATATTTTGAGGGATTTTATCGAACAAATCAGAACAGTAAAATTTAATATCACATAGATTAAATTTGGCGTTTTTACGAGCGATGGTTAAGGCCGAATTTGAAATGTCGGAAGCAATTATATTAGCCTGAGGCAATAATTTTTTTAAGGCAATGGCAACGCACCCCGAACCTGTTCCCATATCGATCATTTTAAATTTATCATTTTTAATTTTTAATATTTGGTCTACTAGGATTTCCGTATCCGGGCGGGGGATTAAAACGTTTTTATTCACAATAAAATCTAAACCATAAAATTCTTTTTGGCCCACGATGTATGCCACTGGCTCATTATTTAAGCGACGATCAATGAATTGATTAAGTTTTTTTAACTGAAAGGCGGTTAATTCTTTTTCCGGATAAGTATATAAAAATTCCCGTGGTTTAGAAATTACAAAACTAACAAAAATTTCAGCATCTAAATCTGACGTGGGTGAATATTTATGTAATTTAGAAGCTGTGTAAAATAATGTGTTTTTAATATTCATAAATATATTTATTAATTTAGAATTTCTTGAGTAAGAGAAATAATTTGGTTGTGTGCTTTTATAACTTCTTCGTAAGTCGACTGAATTACTTTATCATAACTTTCGATGCTATCTAAGGCAACTAATCCTTTTGGATAATCATTAATTACGATGTTAAGAGCTTCTAAATAAGCATCGAGAGTAGAAAGATATTCATTATCAAAATATTGTTTGATGGGATAAACGTAAGCGTCGGAATAATCAGCTAATTCTAAAGAAGCAACTATTTTTTCACGTTCATCTTTTAATAGCAAATATTTTTGTTCAATTTCATCCGGCGGGTTATTGATTTGCCATTGGTTCATATAAGCTGAATATATTTCTTCAACCTGCCCGGTAAACAACTCGATGGCGGCATTAATTTTTTCCAGTGGGTTTTCACTATTAATTTCAACTTTGTAATCAGATGTTTGTTGGTATTCTTTAATTTGATCGTAAATATTATTTTCAAGATCTTCAACATTAGTGTATACATCTTGTAAATCTGTTTCGAGCTGAACTGATTTTTCTAAATTATTCTGATAATCACCATGATAATAATTAATAATTTGAGTATAAACATTAATATATTCTTGGCCCGAGTTTAAGTATTGTTTTAATAAATTTTCTAGAACTGTCTGTTTCAGAGCATCAGCAATTTTATAATTTTTATCGAGTAAATTTGTTTGGGTCTCGGTTAGCACATTAGCTAAGGGTGTTAAATCCACATCATCCATATTTACATCATCATTACTGTTAATTTCTAAAGGAATGCGATTTTCATAGTTTGCCTGCAGAGATTTAATTTGTTTTTGATTTGAATTTAAAGTATCAATATAAATATTAAAAAGATCCATCTCGTTGATGTTTATCAGTTCAACATTATCTGATGAAGTAAAATTACAACCAGTACCAATTAATATGGTGGTTGCAAAAATCCAGAAAGATATTAAAATTTTTTTCATGCTAATTAAGCCTGTGATTGAGCAACGATTCTCTGATAATCTTCTTCTTTAATAGCATCGATTATTTTATCCAAATCTCCATTTAAAACATTTTCAATTTCATGCCAGCTTTGTTTAATCCGATGATCTGTAATTCGATCCTGCGGATAATTATAGGTGCGGATTTTTTCCGATCGGTCGCCGCTACCGATTTGGCTTCGTCTGGCATCACCTAATTTTTTTACTTCGGCTTCTTGTTTTAAAGCCAATAGTCTGGTTTTTAAAACCGTAAAAGCTTTAGCTTTATTTTTATGCTGCGATTTTTCATCTTGGCAGGTCACTACTAAACCCGAAGGCAAGTGAGTAATACGGACAGCTGAATCTGTTGTGTTAACACATTGACCGCCGTTTCCACCCGCTCGAAAAACATCAATTCTGACATCGGCGTCTTTAATATCAATTTCAATATCTTCAGCCTGGGGTAAAACTGCTACTGTGGCCGTGGAAGTATGGATGCGACCGGATTTTTCAGTTTCCGGAACACGCTGAACACGGTGTACGCCACTTTCGTATTTCAATTGGCTATAAACACCTAAGCCGGTAATTTCAAAAATAACTTCTTTAAAACCACCAATGCCAATGCGATTACTGCTTAAAATACTGGTTGACCATTTATGATTTTCGGCATACCGAGTGTACATTCGAAATAAGTTAGCCGCAAACAAAGCCGCTTCATCACCCCCGGCACCGGCACGAATTTCAATAATAATATCTTTTTCATCTAAGGGGTCTTTGGGGATAAGAGAAATTTTAATCTTTTTCCCCAGATTATTTTTTTCAGTTTCTAATCGGACAACTTCTTCTTCGGCCATTAAACGCATCTCCGAATCGGTCTCATCATTAAGAATTTGTTGGGCTTCACCCAAAGCTTTTTCAATATTGCTCATCAAGTTAAAATCATCTAATTGTGCGTTAACATCTTCATATGCTCTAGCCGCGGTTTTATATTTTTTTTGGTCACTAATAATATCAGGATTTTGCAATTGCGCTTCCAATTCATTTAATTCGATTTTTAATTTGGTTATATGTTTTGTAAGGTCTTCCATAAATATTATTATAAAATAAAATCCTCATAACTAAAAGTAATGAGGATATTATTATTTAAGTTTAGTTAAGCTTTGGTTTTAGCCTTAGCAGAAACAGTTCCTTTTTTGGCCAGGTCTTTTTTTGCGCGTTTAACTTTTTTGCTAACAGAAGAGTGCGTTGCTTTAGCGGCATCCACTTTTTTTTGTTTAGCTTCAAATTTCTCTACCCGGCGAGCTGAGTCAACAAATTTTTGTTTTCCAGTAAAAAAAGGATGACAAGCCGAACAAATTTCGGTTTCAATCTTCTCGACTGTTGAGCCGGTAGCGAAAGTGTTACCACACGCACAAGTGACAGTGGCATTAGGATAATAAGTTGGGTGAATATCTTTTTTCATACTTGAAATATAATACATTATTAATAATTGGAAGTCAAGGTGTAATCTGGATAGGGAATTATTTTATGATAAATTTCGGCTAAAGGTGCAAAATTTACAATGTTAAATAATAATTTACCTTTAATGTGATCTTGCGAAATTGGTCCTTGTTGACGAGAATCATAACTAACGCGACGATTATCTCCCATAATTAAGTATTGATCATCACCGAGATCAAAGGTTAGATGGTCATTTTTCAGGTTATCTTCGGATAAATAGTTTTCAATTAGAAGAGTTTTTTCGCCGTTTGGCGGAGTGATATAAACTTTTTTACCGTCGAGCTCGATTTTTTCATTTGGTAAACCTATTACTCTTTTAATCACGTAAGGTTTATTAACTGCAAATTTAGCAACAACCACATCACCTCGTTCGGGCTGATTTAATCGATATTCAAGCTTGTTTATCGATAAATAGTCGTAGCTGAAGAAATTATTTTCCATGGAAGTTCCTTTCACATAAAAAGGTTCAACCAGATATGTTCGAATTGGAATAATAATAGCTAAAGATATTACAATTACTTTAACGGTTTCAAAGTATTTGTTTTCGCTCCATCGGCGGTAAGTTTTAATAAAGTTATTCATAGACCAGTATATTTTATTGATTTTTAAATATATTGTCAACTGTGGCATTAGCCCTTGCCAAAAATTAAGATATGTATTAGAATTATTTTTGTCTTTATTAAGACATGTTTTAAATTAATAAATTAATAAAAATCCTGTTTTTGCGTTAAAAATCGAACCTTGTCCAATATATTAAGTGTTTTAAAACGCTTAAGCTAATAGGATCCTCAATTTTTGCAAAAAACAGTAGAAAAAAGGAAATTTATGAAAGAAATCTCATTATCAGAGATGCTTAAATGTGGTATTCACTTTGGGCATCGTAAAAGTAAGCGACACCCAAAAATGTGTCCTTTTATTTTTACCACAAAACAAAACATCTCCATCATTGATTTGGAGAAAACCAAAGAACAATTAGAAGAAGCTCTTAAAGTGGTTAAAGATTTAGCCAGCCAGGGGCGCAGTGTTCTGTTTGTTGGCACCAAACGTCAGGCTAAAGAAATTATTAAGAAATATGCTACGGCCTGCAATATGCCTTACGTGGTGGAAACATGGATTGGTGGTTTATTCACTAATTTTTCAAACGTTGTTAAATTATCCAGAAAATTAACTCGGCTTAAAAAAGAGCGCGACACTGGCGAATTAAAAAAATATACTAAAAAAGAACAATTAAATTTTTTACGCGAAATCGTAAAATTAGATAAAGTAGTAGGTGGAATTGAAGGCATGACTAAATTACCAGATGCTATTTTTGTAGTTGATGTTAAAAAAGAAAAAACTGCTGTCCGCGAAGCAACTCGCCGTGGTATCCCGATTATTGCTATGTGTGATACCAATGTTAACCCGGATCCGATTACTTATCCGATTCCGGCTAATGAAGATGCTGTAAAATCTATTGAATACATCACTAAAGCTGTCGCCGAAACTATTACAGAAAACTTTAAAATTCCACAAGCTCTGGAAGCAATAAAAGTTGAAGCAAACAAAGTAGAAGAAAAAAAGTTGAAGCAACAAAATAATTAAAATAAAAAAATGACAAATATTACTACCAATTTAATAAAAAAATTTCGCGATCAAACCGGTGCCGGCATGATGGACTGTAAAAAATATTTATCCAGTGCCGATGGTAATTTTGATAAAGCCATTGAAATATTTCGCAAAGAAGGCCAAAAAATTGCTAATAAAAAAGCCGGTCGCACCACTAACCAGGGATTAATTGATTCTTATATTCATCCTGGAAATAAAATTGGCGTTTTAATTGAAGTGAATTGCGAAACCGATTTCGTGGCCAAGAATGAAGCTTTTCAACAATTGGTTCACGATTTAGCCATGCACATTGCAGCTTTTGACCCGCAATATTTAAACCCGGAATGCGTACCACAGGAAATTGTTGATAAAGAAAAAGAAATTTACATGGAACAAATGAAAAATGATAATAAACCAGCCGATGTGAAAGAGAAAATTATCCAAGGCAAACTTAATAAGTTTTACGAAGAGGTTTGTTTTTCCGAGCAAAAATTTTTAAAAAACGATAAAATTAAAGTCCAAGCGTTTATTACTGAAAATATCGCTAAAATTGGTGAAAATATTAAAGTCGCCAGATTTAGTAGATTTAGCCTTTAATACCTATGACCGAACTTTCGCCCGAATCCAATAATACATTGAAACAATGTGTCTCTATCAAGCTTCGTCCGTGGGACAAGCCGGCTCTTTATGACGGCGAAAATTACAATCTAAAATTAGACGACTGGGTTTTAATCGAAACCGAGCATGGTGTGGAAGCTGGAAAAGTTGTTAATGTGGGAAAGTGTAAAGAAGAAAATTTAAATGAACCATTAAAAAAGATTAAAACTCCGGCTGACTTGGAAACTTTAAAAATTATTAAAGATCAGCAAACCGACAAGAAAAAGACTCTGCGCATTTGTAAACAGTATATTCGTAAATTTGAGTTGCCCATGAAGTTGGTCGATTGTATTTACACTATTGATAATAAAAAAGTTGTATTTGCTTTTACGGCCGAATGTCGCGTGGATTTCCGAGAATTAGTAAAAGAGCTGATTAATAATTTTCAAAAAGCAATTCGTTTACAACAAATCGGTATTCGTGATGAATTAAAACAAATTCATACCATCGGGCCGTGTGGACGTGAAACTTGTTGCGCTTCTTTTCTGGATGACTTAGGAAACATTACTACCGATTTAGCGCGTCTTCAGCAAGTACAACAACGCGGGAGCGATCGTTTATCTGGTTCATGCGGGCGTTTAAAATGCTGTTTAAATTATGAAGCTGAGGGGTATCGAACTTGTAGCCGTAATTTACCGGCGCTTGATAGTATAGTAAAAACTGAAAAAGGCGAAGGGCGGGTTATTGAATGGAATGTTATTAAGCATTCAGTTTTAGTGAGAGTAGATCGTGAAAATATAGTTGAAAAATTCTTTGGTTGTAAAGCCAGCGGTTGCTCGGGCTGCAAAGCTAATAAATATAAAGAAAAAGCATGATAGTATATTTTGTAATCGGTGCCATAATAATTTTGTGTGTTGCGATTATTGCTATTATTATAATTGGCAAATTTCCTAAATTAAGCGCACTGGATTTAGACGCCATGAAGCATCATAAACATGCGCAGGTAAAAGTTTCTATTGTGGAAGAACGGTTGGAGCGCAAGATGAAAGAGCTGGGAAGCTTGATTCAAAAATTTATGCGACCGTTATTTTCGAAAATTATTTCTTGGTTTAAACAACAATATCAAAAAATTGTTAGTTTAGAAAAAAAATATCGCGAAGAAAAATTAGCCAGCTCACTAAAACAGGAAGATAAAGAAAGTTTGCGTCAAAAAAACAATACCTTGATTGCTGAAGCTGAAAAATTAATTCATGAAGAGAAATATGGTGAAGCCGAGAAAAAGTATATTGAAGTGATTAGTTTAGATAAACAAAACATCGAGGCTTATAAAGGTTTAGCCGAATTATATATTATCAAAAAGGATCACGATTTAGCCGTGGAAACATTAAACTTCATTAAACAAATTAATCCGAATGATGACGGCATTTGGCGTCAATTGGGTAATATTAATATTTTACTTGATAAAGCAGATGAAGCTGTAAAGTGCTATAAAAAATCTGTTGATTTGGCACCCAATAGTCCGAAAAATCTGGATTTATTAATTGAAACCAGCTTGAAAGTTAAAGATAAATATTTGGCTATTACAAGTTTAAAGAAATTAGAAGAAGTGAATCCGGAAAATAATAAATTAAATTATTATAAAAAACAAGTTGCAGAATTGTAATCTATTAGTTTTAAAATATGCCGTTACCCGCCCTGGTATTTGATGTGGCGGGTAAATAGCTCAGTTGTCCCGATTTTTCATGATCGATGCAAAGCATCGACATAGAAAAATCGAGGATCCCCGATTTCAGCAAAGCTGAAATCGGGAGTAGAGCAGCTTGTAAAAATTTGCCGTTGTAGCTCAGTTGGTAGAGCATCCCCATGGTAAGGGGAAGGTCTGCGGTTCAATTCCGCACAACGGCTCCAAAAACATCCGTCTAAAAGACGATGTTGTTATTGATTATACACTGTAAGAAAGGTTATAATTAGATCATGAAATTTAAAAATCCATTAATTAAGAATCTAATAATAGCAATAATAGTTTTTATATTAACAACCCTAATGCTGGTTATTATTTGTGATCTGATAATTGATTATCAAACCCAAAATTCTTTGTTTGATAACATTGAAAATATTGAATCCAAAAAAATCGGATTATCGCTAGGCACTTCTAAGTATGTTTCCGACGGTCGGCAGAATTTATTTTATATATACAGATTAAACGCCGCCGAAGAATTATATAAAAATAATAAAATTAAATTCATATTAATCAGCGGTGATAACAGTGTTTCAAATTACAATGAACCGCAAACCATGAAAGACGATCTAATCTCCCGGGGCGTGCCCGAAGAAAGAATTTATTTAGATTATGCCGGATTTGATACCTGGGATTCTATTATCAGAAGTAATAAAGTATTTCTTGAAAATGATATCATAATAATTTCACAAAAATTTCATAATCAACGAGCGGTTTATATTGCACAGCAAAACAACATTGAAGCCATTGGTTTTAATGCGCAGGAAGTTCCGGTTCGAATTAGCCCGCGAGTTTGGCTGAGAGAGCGCTTGGCCCGGGTAAAAGTTTTTTGGAATATAATTATTAATAAACAACCAAAGTTTTTAGGTGAAACTATAAATATTCAATAAAATATATAAATTATTTTGAAATAATATTACCAACCGGCAATTCTAGCCCCGCCTTCAAACCCCTCTTCAAAAACCCTTCTAGTAGTTAGAATAGTTTGATTCTTATTATATCGATAAGTTTTAACCCAAGCTTCACCATTAGATGCTTGGCTCATAATAATTTCGTCTTTACCATCATTTTCCCAATCAGTTGTACTTACATCAACCGCGCCCGTAAAGCCAGATCCAAACGGTATAAAAGTATATTCTTTTTGTTTGCCATTACTTTCAAAAACACGAACTTTACCTTTAGTATTTCCACCGGTACCAACAATAATTTCATCTTGGCCATCTTGATCGATGTCTCCGGTAGCTACATTTACACCACCTTTATAGTTAGCGCCAAAAGCCCGAAAAACTTTGATGCGCTTTCCGGTTTCATCAAATATGGCAATCGTAGATTTTGATCCACTTAACGACCCGACAATAATTTCATCTTTACCATCACCGTCAATATCGCCACTGTCCACATCAATACCGTTGGTACGTTTTTTTAGGTATGCATTAGATTTCCATTTTAGAGTGCCACGTTGTGAAAAAACTTTTACTAGACTGGTTCTGCCCGGCCCGGAGCCAACAATAATTTCATCTTTTCCATCACCATCAATATCGCCGGTCGCAACTCGACCGCCATTTTTATTTGAATCTGGAAATGCTTGAAAACTAGCTATTTTTTTTCCATTTGGAGAATATATTTTAACAGTCACTTTTTTACCTTTACCGGGGACTATGACAATATTTTTAATCCCATTACCGGTCACATCACCAATGGCGATATCACCATTGTCTGTCCAGGTAGATTTATTTGTATTAAACTCTTTATATAAAGCTCCGTCTTGATAATAAGATTTTACATTGGCCGAACTGCCTGTGCCTTTGATCGCGGCGAAATATTTAGTGCTCGAAGCATCAGCTTTTTTTATTACGCTTTTGGTTTTTTTTGTTTTGTTACCAAATTCGTCAGTGACGACGGCGCGAATGTAAAGCGTGCCATCGCTAAGACCATTAAAAGAAGCATAAAAATAATAAGGGTACATTTCATATCCGGAATAACTTCCGATAGTTGTCCAGGTTTTTTTATTGTTGGAAGCTTTCAGCGTCACAGTGTCGATAGTGGATCCAATATCAGTGGCATAAATATTTATAATTTCATAATTACTTATTATCGAATCTTTGGCTATATCCAGAGAAACTTCCGGTGACCAATTGTCCGTAGTTAAATGTTCAGGAATAAAAGTTTCAGCATCGTACCAATCATTGGCCGTGGCCGGATTTGGTACATGACCGGCATAAACCCAGGCGCCAGTATAGGCATTTTTATGAATACCAAAATGAATGTGCGGTGTCCAACCGCCGTTTTCCGAAGAGTTGCCTAAGGTGCCGATTAAATCTCCGGCCGATACGCTTTGCCCCACGCTTACTTTGCGATCAGATGGTTTTAAGTGTCCGTATAAAGATACAACTTTTTCACCACTGGTTAAAGTATGTTCAATTAAAATAACCAAACCAAACTGGGTGTGTTCTTGCACTTGTTTAATCACGCCGTTAGCGACAGCATAAACAGGCGCGCCTTCACCTTGAGCAAAATCAGCGTCCGTTCCCATGTGATACATGCCAGTATAAATTTCCTCGCCGTGCTGAGAGCCGACATCCCAGGTGGAAACCGGGTAAATAAAATTATCGGCTATAGCGGCAAGTGAGAAAATAGGGGTTATTAATAGAATCAATAATAAAATCAATTTTTTCATATTAGCATTGTAGCATATTATTATGGAAAAAATAATGCTATGATTCCAAATTTATCGAATTAATGATATAATAATTTTAATTAAAACAGCATTATTTCGATTTTATTTTTTATCATTCACAAATTATTTGACACAAAAAAAACTCCGACCGAAGTTGAAAGCGCTGTTACCAAGCCTTTGGAAGAAGAGCTAGGGACGGTTTCTAATTTAGAAAATATTAGTTTGGAAAATCATTGAATTAAATAATATGAATATAACAGAAAGATCCATACCCGAATTGCCGAAAATGCTGGAAAATTTAATGGATATAATTTCAGATAAAGAACAGCTTGAAAAATGTCCGAAAGTAGAATACATAGATAGCGAAGGATATTTATTGTTTAGCACGCCGGAAGTTTATAATGGTGAACAAGTGCGCTTTGAAATTTTATACAAACCATCCTATACCATAGAAGGTGTTTGCTGGCAACAAATATATTTTATTTATAGCAACGAAGACGGTCCCGCTGCCGAAGTGGATTTTGTACGCAGTGGCGAAGTTAAATATTCATCGCAACATCGATACGTTGAAATGGATAAACCCAGCCGGCGTGGCATGCCCACGGCGTTATTAAAAAGAGCTGAACAATTTTTTCAGCTCCTAGCTAATAGAAAAGGTGAAGACATAGAATTACGTATGGGAGCAGCACAGGTGCATGTACTGGAATGGGCCATAAAGAATGGTTATGCCTTGCGGCCCGAAGACGAAGAACAGGTAGCGCAAATTTTAAAAGATTTTCATGAAGGCAATCCTGATTCGGATTTTATTTTTCAGGATGAAGGAGAAGAAATTAATGGCAAGTCTTTTGTCCGGCGCCACTATATTCATAAAAAGAAAAGCTCGGTTAAAAATTCTTTTTCGGCTATGCGGCTTTCGACTTTCAAAACAATACCCCCTAAAAGAAATACCACTTCCATAGATTAACTATTAATCTTTTCAACTGGAAGAAATAAATAATCAAGCCCATGGCATAAAGCCAGGGGCTAAAATTATATATACAGTCTAATTAATTTGACAATATTGTTAGAATAATATAACATGACATCATGTTAATTAATTCTAACAAATAATATGCAATTAAAAAATTATCATCAAGTGCAAAATGTTATCAGTTTCATAACTTTAATTGGCTTGTATTTTTGCTTAACCGGAAATCATTATTTTATAGCCGTGCTTATAATGATATTGGCTTATATTGGCGTTTATGTTATTAGGAAAACAGTTAAAGATGTGGTTTTAGATGAAAGGGATCAGGCTTTAAATAATCAAGCTTTTAGAGTGGCTGTTTATGGCTACGCTGTTTTAGCTACAATTACGATTATTTTGTTATCTTTAGGGTCATTATCTAAACCTGAATATTCGGCTATTTTTATTACTTTTATTGTTTCTATCACAATTATTTTTTTCTTGCAAAAACTTTTCTATATTTATTATCAAAAATTTATTCATTTAGAGAAAAAGGGGATCTACATTGTGTTTGGGGTTGGTATAATTTTAGTTCTCTTAATTGGCATGCTCAGATTTTTTAATGGCGAAGATGATTGGATTTGTAAAGAAGGAAAATGGGTAGCACATGGTCATCCGCAAAGTGCCATGCCAATAAGTGAATGCAAATAATTATGAAAAATAAAATAAAAGAGTTGCGCTTACTATTAAAAATGACTCAGGAAGAATTAGCGCAAAAAGCCAAAGTGCGTCGGGAAACCATTGTTTTTCTAGAACAGGGAAAATATAATCCGTCTTTAAAATTAGCTCATGATGTTGCATCAGCATTAAAAACTAGCATTGAAAAATTATTTATTTTTTAGTACTTAAATATTATTTTAGCATTATTTTTAATTCACTTTCAGTTCACTATTATTTTATTATTCTTACTTGTACAATACAAACGATATGCGATTATTAATTATTGAAGACGAAAAAGATCTGGCTTTGCCCTTGAAAAAAATGCTTGAAATACACGGCTTTGCGGTGGATTATGCGCCAGACGGTGAACAGGGTTTTGCGACTGCTAAATTAAATGCTTATGATTGTTTGCTTTTAGATTTAAACTTACCCGGAATTGATGGTTTAGAATTGGCAGATAAACTGCGCCGTGTCGGACAGAACGTGCCAATTATTATGCTAACCGCGCGTAGCCAAATTTATAATAAATTGGATGGATTTAAAAATGGCGCCGATGATTATATTACAAAACCGTTTGACCTAGATGAGTTGATAGCGCGGATTAATGCTGTTATAAAACGCGACTCTGTTAATAAGCAAGATAAATTAAAATTTAAAGATTTTGAATTATTGCCCATGCAGAATATGGTAATCTGCTATCAGGGTAATAAAATAATTAATAAAATAATTTTAAACACCAAAGAAACCGCAGTTTTAGAATATTTAATTCGTCACAGTAATCGCATAATTTCTACCGAAGAGCTCTTAGAACATGTTTGGGACAGTGAAGTGAACATGTTTACTGATACGGTAAAAACTCACATTAAAACATTACGTCAAAAAATTGATCCGGATAAAAAGATCATTCAAACTATAAGAAACAAAGGATATAAAATAGATTTATGAAATTTCACAAAACAATTCGATTTAAATTAACTCTTTGGTATTCGCTATTGTTTATCATTACTAATCTGCTGTTTATTTTAGCGGCCAATTATATTATCACCGAACATTATCAGAATCGTTTACCGCATTTTTTGCAAAATAATGGTCAGATGGCAATGCGTCAGCCGAATATGGCTTTGCCTTTTGAAAATAATGCTGATTTTCAGCAAGTCATGAATCGCACCCGATCTAACGATTTGTATCAGATACAGAAAATATTAATTTTGTTATTTATTATCCTGGCAATTTTCTCTTTTGGCAGTGGCTATATTATCGCTGGTTGGATGTTAAAACCTCTGAAAAAAATCAATGCCCTGACCAAAGAAATAAATTCATATAATTTGGATAAAAAAATCGAACATGATGACACCGGTGATGAAATCAGCGAAATGATAAACCATATTAATGAAATGATTAAGCGTCTTAATAATTCTTTCTCTTTACAAAAGCAGTTTGTCGAGAATGCCTCCCATGAATTAAAAACACCTTTGTCTATAATAAAAATTAATCTGGATTTATCACAGTTGGAAGTGAAAAATGATAATATTCAAACAGCACTAAAATCAACTGTGTTTATGAACAAGTTGATCGAAGATTTATTATTGTTATCTTTAGCCGATAAAGATATTAAATTTGAAGAAGTTAAATTAAGCCAGCTCATGCAGGAAACAGTCAGCCAGCTAGCCATGATAGCCAAAACAAAAAATATTGGCATGGATTTAAAAATTGCCGATGGTAATGAAAGTATTATCAAAGGTAACAAACCATTATTGCAAAGAGCAATTATGAATCTAATCGAAAACGCAATAAATTATTCCCAAGCTGGCGGAGAAATAATTGTTAAATTAGAAAATAAAGATAACAAACAAACCATTTCAATAATTGATAATGGCATTGGTATACCACCCGATAAATTAGACAAAGTTTTTGATAGATTTTATCGAATAGACAAATCGCGTTCGCGTAAATCCGGTGGTACTGGTTTAGGATTAGCCATAACAAAAAGAATCATTGAATTTCACCAAGGTAAGATAACTTTAAATTCAACTTTAAATTTGGGAACCGAAGTTAAGATTGAATTATAAGGCATGGGCTTTTGATTAAATATTTATTAATTTAAAAAAATGGCTAAAATAAGCCGTTTTATTTAACTTTTAGGGTTGTTTTTTTTCACTTTGATTTCACTTGATATTATATATGATTTACAAGTTAATTAATGAAATATTATGAACATGATTAAAAAATTATTTGGTTTTGTAAGGGAGCATAAAATTACAGCTATAATTCTGCTCATTGCCCTAGCTTTGGGAACATATTATATTTATACGCATTATGGTGCCACTCCGGCTGAAACTTCATATGAAACTACAACCGTCCGAGAAGGTAGTATTGAAACTTTAGTATCAACCAGTGGTCAGGTAGCTGACGACAATCAGATTAATATTATGCCGGATGTCAGTGGCGAGATACTAAAAATCGCTGTCAGCGAAGGCGACAGCGTTAAAACCGGCGACTTAATCGCCCAAATCGACAGCGCATCACTTGAGAGTCAGATTTATCAGGCTCAATTAGCCGTGGAAACAGCGCAAATTAATTTTAATAAGCTAAATGCGTCGGCCGATGATAGCGATATTTATAAAGCTAAACAAAGTATTACTTCATCCGAAAATGATTTAGTAAAATTAAAGCTAACTCAGGAAGACGAAATGAACGTCGCTTTAAAAGAAAAACAAACTGCTAAAGATAATTTAAACGATTTAAAAAAAAGCGACCCTGATTATAAAACAAAAAAAGCAACCTATAATGATGCGCTTGATTCAGCTAAAAGGAAAATCGAAAAATTAAATATCACTCAGCCCATGGATATTGATGCGGCTGAATCCAGAATCGAAGAAACTAAACAAGCTTTGGCTAAATTACAGGCGCCACCGACGGCCGATGAATTAAGATCGCAAAAAATTAATTTGCAAGATCAACAAAGCAAACTCGATGATTTAATTTCGCAAAGGAACGATTATTTAGTGACCGCGCCGAAAGATGGAATTGTAGCCATTATTAATTATCAAGTCGGAGAAAAAATTTCAGCCGGTGGCAGTGCCAGCAGTTCTACCGCTTTGGCCGTAATGATCTCGCAAAATAAAAATACCGTCGTGGCAATTAATGAAGTGGATATTCCGAGTATTACGGCAGGCCAGAAAGTCAATCTTACTTTTGATGCCCTGCCGGATTTAACCATGACTGGTACTGTCAGCAAAGTTGACCTCATTGGAACCATTACACAAAATGTTGTTTCAAATAACGTTACCATTAATTTTGATGATCAAGATGAGCGTTTAAGAAATGGCATGACCGTTAATGCTGATATTATTACAACATCAAAAGAAAATATTTTAGTTTTATCGAGTGGTGCTATTAAAACATCGGGTCAAGGAAGTTATATTCAAACTTTAGATCAAAATAACAGTGTCAGAATGGTTGATGTCGAAACCGGCATTTCGGATGATGTTAATACCGAGATTATTAGCGGTTTGAATTCCGGTGATATAGTTATCACTAAAATAATAACTCCGGATTCTACAAATACTAATACTAGCTCTAATACCAACAGCTCCGGCCAACGCAGTAGTGGCTCAATTCTCAATATGGGCGGTGGCGGGATGATGCGCGATTAATATGATTGAATTAAAAAATATTATCAAAGAATATACCATCGGTGGAAATAAACAACGGGTTTTAATTGATGTTAATTTATCCGTGGCGGATGGTGAATTTATTGCCATTATGGGGCCATCGGGTTCAGGGAAATCTACGCTCATGAATATTATTGGCATGCTTGATAATCCTACATCCGGCAGTTATTTGTTAAATAATAAAAATGTCGCAAATTTAAATGACGATGCTTTAGCTGATATTCGCTTAAATAATATTGGTTTCATTTTTCAAAGTTATAATTTACTTAAGAGATCCACGGTTTTGCGCAATGTAATGTTGCCGTTTATTTATTCAGGCGTTCCGAAAAATAATAAAGAGCGTGAAGCCAAGGCCATTGCCGCTTTAAAAAGAGTTGGGTTTAATGAACCTGAATTATGGCATCATTATTCCAATCAGCTTTCCGGCGGCCAGATGCAACGTGTCGCCATCGCCAGAGCGTTAGTTAATGAACCAGAAATATTATTAGCTGACGAACCAACCGGCAACCTAGACAGTAAAACTGGTGCTTTAGTAATCGACACATTTAAGAAACTGCATCGGGAAAAAAAATGTACAATTATTATGATTACACACAGCCAGGAAATTGCCGCGCAAGCTAATCGAACCATAAAAATTAAAGACGGAGAAATATGCTCATAAAAGATTTATTACAAGAAACATATTTAGCCGTGGCTGCTAATAAAGCGCGTTCGGCTCTAACAATTTTAGGCATTGTTATTGGCATTGGTTCTGTAATTGCCATGGTGTCAATCGGGCAAGGCGCTCAACAGTCTATTACCGATAGAATTGAAGCGGGTGGAGCAAATTTACTTACTATTAGCCCCGGTCGGCAAAGATCTTTCGGACCGGTTAGCAGTGCACAAGGTAGCGCCGATAGCTTAACTTTAGAGGATGCTAAAGCCATTAGAAATATTAATGGCGTTGAAGTTGTATCACCCGAGAGCTCCAGTCGGTATCAGGTGACAGCGAAAGGTAATAATAGTAATTCTTCCATCTCCGGGGTTTACCCAGAATACCAAATCGCTAAAAGTATTGAAGTGAATAATGGTCATTTTATTACAGAGAGTCAATTAAAGAGCGCTTCGAAAGTGGCGGTGCTTGGTGCAACTGTAACAACAGATTTATTTGGTGAAGGGGTAGATCCGATCGGGGAGACCATTCGCATTAATAATATGAACTTTAAAGTAATCGGCATTCTTACTGAAACCGGTACTGGTTTTAACAGTGCTGATGATGCCATAATTATTCCGCTAACAGTTTTACAAAGATATTTTACTGGTAGTAAAAATGTTTCAAATATCAGTGTCAAAGCCTCATCACAGGAAGTGATGACGCAGCTTCAAACAGACATTACTGATCTGTTAATGCAACGTCATAATATTATTGATGCCGACAGTGCTGATTTTATGGTTCGCAGTTCAACTGAAATGATAGATATGGCCAGTTCAATAACCAGTACACTAACAATACTATTGGGTTCGATCGCGGCCATATCATTAATTGTCGGTGGCATCGGTATTATGAATATGATGCTAACTTCTGTTACTGAAAGAACCAGAGAAATTGGACTGCGTAAAGCGATTGGCGCGAAACGCGGCGATATTAGCAAACAGTTTTTAGCCGAATCGGTAATGCTTACTTTTATTGGCGGAGTGATCGGTATTATTTTAGGATATATATCATCAATGTTAGTCAGTAAATTTTTAAGCACCACGACCGCGGTCACGTTATCTTCCGTCGGGTTAGCTTTTGGAGTTTCCGTGGCCATTGGTATTATTTTTGGTTATTATCCGGCTAGACGGGCAGCTAAATTAAACCCGATTGATGCTTTAAGATATGAATAATTAATATTAAAAATATGGAAGAAAAAATAATTAATAAGGAACAAAAAGATAATACTGAAATAAAATCAAAACCGGAAAAGAAAAAAATCAATAAAGTAATAATTATTATTAATGTAGTTGCATTATTAGTAATATTTTCAGTTGTCGGGTACATGGTTTATGATAAATATTTTGCTGTAAAAAGCGATCAGCGATCAGGTCGAATTGATTTTAATAATATGAGTATCGAAGATATTTGTAATAACATGCAGGATAGACCAACTAATGTAAATCGTGCCAACAGGCAAATGCCAGATAATGTTAACGCTGAAGATTTTCAACAAAGGCGCCAAGGCAACGGCGATTCTAATTTTAATCGAAATGTAAACCGGGGAGATTTTGCCGGAGGTTCTCAAGATGCCAATTTTAATCCCGAAACAATGCGAGTGCAAATGCAATTAATTCAAACAATTTGCGCCGATGGAGAAGTTAGCGCCGAAGAAAAAGCGCAGTTTGAAGAGTTGAAAAATAATCAAAATTAGTTTAAACTAACCATTAGTTAATTAATATTAAAAGTTATTATGCCAAAATATCTATTTAAGATCGACCGTATTTCGGCGTGGATTTTATTTATCGGGATCCTATTTTATTTTATCAGTGGCTTTGGAATGAGCAAAGGTATAATTGATCCGGCTTTTAGTGCTAAAGTGCACATGGATTATTTAAGCTATATAATTTTAATTGTTTTTGTTATTCACACTTCATTTGCAATTCATTTAGCTTTTAAACGTTGGCATATTTGGAAAGCCTCGGGAATTTTAGCTTTAGTTGTTTTTTTTGTTTTATTTATTAGTTTTTTTATTTATGCTGATAAATTTTATAAACCCGAAAGCAACGATAGTAATAATTCAAGCTCATTAAACAATTCAAATTATAGTGCTACAACTAATGCTAATACAAATATTGATATTAAAATAGATTTTAATTCTTCTACAAACTCGACCACTAAAACCAACATTCAAACTTTTACTCTTAGCGATTTAGCAAAATATAATGGTCAGAATAATATGCCGGCTTATGTAGCGGTAGATGGAGATGTTTACGATTTATCACGCACATTTCAAAGTGGTCGTCATTATTCACATTTAGCCGGAACAGAATTAACAAATGCTTTTTACAGCTATCATGCGAAACAAGTTTTATCCAAATATCCTGTTATCGGTCGTTTGCAAGTTTAACTTTAGACCGTTCATTATAAGCCCCGCCCTTTATGGGCGTGGGCGTAGAGTAAAGCCAGTGGCAAAATTATATATAATAACAGGGCGTAGAATATAAATCATTATCAAACTAGTTTTTGTTGCTTAGGCTATTAATAAATGTTATTATAAACAAAATCATTAAATTTAATTTCTATGAAAAAAACATTAATCATGTTGGCAGTATTAACAATAATATTCGCCGGTTGTGGAGCAAGCGAGAAAATTGCTGAAACAACTGCGGAAAAGGCTATCGAAAATGCTACTGGTGCAGAGGTGGATATTGATAATAGTAATGTAAACATTACAACTGCAGACGGTAACACCATTACAACTGGCCAGAATATCAGCTTGCCTGATGATTTTCCGAGTGATGTGCCGGTTTACACAGATAAAAAAATTCTAGCAGCTTCAACAACAGCCGAAAATCAATTTGCTCTAACCATGTCTTCAACCGACAGCTATAATGAAATTGATGAATTTTATCAAACAGAGCTAGAAAGCAATGGTTGGACCATTGAAAGTCATAATATAATGGCAATTAGCGGAAATACTTCGATTTTTGTGGCTAAAAAAGACGGTCGTAATTTGTCGGTTGGAATTTATTCATATGAAGAAAACGACGAAATTAGCATTGTTATTAACGTTGAGTAACCATATATTGACCATTTTAAAAATTTAGTTTATATTATAGTGGTGTTTTTTCACGGTTTATTGTTTTTGGGTAGGTGCCAGAGTCCCGATTTTTCCGGCGATGCATAGCATCGCAGTTGAAAAATCGAGGATTCTCGATTTCTCACAAAATTTGAAAAATTTTGGAGACAGTTGATTCAAGTTATTATGTTGGTACAACAAATAACATTAAAAGAAGGCTTAAAGAACATAATACAGGTAAATCACAATATACAAAGTCGAAAGCTCCTTGGAAATTAATTGCATGTAAAGAATATCTAGATGTTAGAAAAGCATATTCCGCCGAGAAAAACGTAAAAAGAAACAAGAAACGGAAATATATTGAAAAATTTTTCAATATAGAAAATGGGTAGGTGCCAGAGTGGTCAAATGGACTTGGCTGTAAACCAAGCGGTCTTCGACCTTCGGGGGTTCAAATCCCTCCCTGCCCACCAAGTGCCAGCGTAGCTCAGTTGGTAGAGCAGCTGTTTTGTAAACAGCATGTCGGGGGTTCGAGTCCCTTCGCTGGCTCAAATAGCAATTTCTAATAATTGAAAATTAATATACAATATGTCTCAAGACAATCTGACAAAAATGGAATGTAAGGAATGCAAACGTGTAACGCATTATACTAAAAAGAATAAAAAGAAACTGCATCAAGCTGGTAAACTTGAATTAAAAAAACATTGCAAGCATTGCCGCAAACACACTCCACATAAAGAAACAAAATAATATCGTAACCCCTCGATACAATTGCCATTTGGGCAATCACTCGGGGTTATAAAGGGGTGTAGCTCCAATGGCTAGAGCAGCGGTCTCCAAAACCGCGTGTTGCGGGTTCGAATCCTGCCACCCCTGCCAAATATTAGCAGTCATTGATTTTTGGCTGTTTTTTGTTTAAAATTGGTAAAAAATTATAATAGTAGTATTATAAAGACATGGATAAAATTCAATTACCATATGTATGTGAACAATGCCAATTGCAAAAAAAGAAAGATTTTGCAATTTATGAGCCTGCTAACGATTGGCTGATTGTTTATCCGAAAAAAATTAAGTTCATATTCATTACGGTAGCGCTACTCATACTGAAGAAACCAATATTGGCGAAGCCAAGTTCGTAAAGAATTTTTTATTTAAGTTAGCCGAAAAATATCCTCAAAAAACATTTTTTTTAATTGTTGATATTCCTGGTGCTAATGATAGTGAATTTGTACCGCCGGAATCTCTAAAATTATATAAAGAGGTGTTAAATAATGAACAAATTAATCAGGGTGTTTTTTATGGTGGCACCACATCATTTCATGTGCTATTACAATTGTTGTTTTCAGTAACCAGGCACGATATTAAAATTGCTAACACCAAGAAAGAGGCCGACGCAATATATAATAAATGGGCTTTAAAAAATCTTTCTTAAAATTAATTAAATAAAATTTTGCAGCTATTGATTTCATGGCTGTTTTTTGATAAATTATAATCTATGTTATTACTAGCACATCTATATTTGGCCAAAGAAGTAAAGAATAATTTTCAGATTTCTGATGAAAAGGAATATTATTTAGCTTCAATATTGCCCGATATCAGATATTTTGTCGATGTTCCAAGAAGCAAAACGCATTTTACTGTTCATGAGCTGAATAATAAATTACACAATATAAATAAAGATTTATTAAACGGATATGCAGTTCATTTATTATCAGATAAATTTATTCAAGAGTTTGAATTATATTCTAAAGTTAGAAATTGTTTTCCTTGCATAATAAAAAATATTATTAAACCTAATATCGTAAATATTTTTTTGGATCTGTATTTTTTAGAAAAATTAAAACAAGAGAAAAAATTAGAAATATCTAATAATTATTACGAAGAATTTAATAATCTAGAAATAAGCAAGGAAAGTTTTAATAGGTTTTATTCCAGTACTTCAAAAATTATTTTCACGCTTTCTATAAATACTGTCACGCAAGAAGTATTTAACAATAATAATCTAAGTAGTAATCGGAAAGTAAGGTGTTATTTGAAACTCAGCCAGCTTGTTTTAAGTTCAAATTTACTAAAGAAATATATAATTAAGAAAATTGATATTGTAATTAAAGATTATCTTGTTCAATTTGATAAATATATAATTCAAATATGCCGGAAATGAGACCTGAAAACGGACAAGTCAAAAGAGAGCGAACTTGGCACCAGCATATCGGTCGGCCATTTATTTATGCCACGCTAGCAATGGCAACTTTTCAGAAAGTAAAAAATTAAAGATATTACGAAACTTAATGCAAATAACTAAAACCGACTATCTCGAATACACATTCTGCAAAAAGAATCTTTGGCTTAAAAAGCACAAGCCAGAACTTTTTGACGGAGTCGAATTATCTGATTTTGAAAAAAAGATAATAGAAGAGGGGAACGTGGCGGATGAAGAGGCGCGGAATTTATTTCCGGGCGGAATTTTGGTAGATTGCCACGGACAACGCGCGCTTGATGATACTAAAAAGTATATCGAGAATAAAGAGCAGACCATATTTCAGGCGACTTTTAAAGAAGACGTTTTTTTTATTCGCGCGGATATTTTAATTTATAATCAGGAACAAGATGGCTACGAGCTTTATGAAGTAAAAGCCTCTAACGATGTGAAAAGAAAAGAGCCACATCATTATATAAATGATTTAGCTTTTCAAAAAAGCGTTATTGAGAAATGTATTGTTGAAAAAAATGAAATAAATATTAAAAGTGGAGCAAAGATTAAAAGCGGAATAAATATTATTAAGACCGGAGTGATCCATTTAAACAGAGAGTATAAAAAAGTTGGGAAAATTAATTATCAGGAATTGTTTGTAATCGTGGATTTAACGGACGAGGTTGTAGAGGCTCAGCCAAAAGTAAAACTGCAGATGTCTGGAATGAAACAATATTTGAATATGCCTGAGGAAAAAGGTTGTGAGTGTTTATACCGAGGGAACAATGCTCAATGTACTACCTTTGCATATTCTAACCCAAATGTGCCCGAATATTCTGTTCATAATATAAATAGAATTGGCGCTAGCAAGAAATTGCTTTATGATTGGATGGACCGCGGGATTTATGCGCTGGAGGATATCGATAACCCGGAAGCCTTGACCGGTGCTAAAAAGGCTCAATATGATGCATACATGCTAGGGCGACCCATCATTAATACTATGGCCATACAGAAAACATTAGACCAACTTGTTTTTCCGCTACATTTTTTTGACTACGAAGGCTATGTGAGCGCAATTCCCAGGTTCGATAATTTTAGCGCTTATGAGCAAACTCCTTTTCAGTATTCTCTGCATACCATGCAAGCAGATGGGACTACTCAGCATAAAGAGTTTTTAATTACTGATCCTCAAGGAGATTTAACGTTGCCTTTAGTTGAGAGAATGAAAAAGGATTTGGGATCAGAGGGGACTGTTATTGCCTGGTATAGCTCTTATGAAAAACAGCGCAATGAAAAATTGGCCGACATTCATCCCGAATACGCTCAGTTTTTGCAAAACATAAATAATAATATGTTTGATTTAATGACCATATTTTCAAATAATTATTATGTTGACGCGGCATTTAAAGGAAGTGCTAGTATTAAAAAAGTTTTGCCCGTGATTGTACCCGAGTTAACCTATAAAAATTTAAATATTTGCAAAGGGGATCAGGCTAGCGAGCGCTGGGAAAAAATGATTTCAGAGGATGTTTCCGATACCGAGAAAGAGCAAATTAAGATGGACTTACTTGAATATTGTAGATTAGATACTTGGGCCATGGTAAAAATATATGAGTTTTTAAAAACTCTTTACTAAAAAAACAGCCCTGACGTGAGGTTATAATCCTGAGCTTGTCGAAGGGCTGTTATATTTTTATCTTCCTTTTTTAGCTTTTCTAGCTATTATCATGTCGGCTTTCACCGCTAAACGTTTTTTTGTTTTTGGTGAACGTTTGCTTTTGGTATGAACAGTTAAAGAACCGCGTCGTTTTGCCATATAAATTATTATTAATGATTTTTTGCTCCAAGTTTAATGTGGGAACAAGTGATATAAGAATACACTATATTATTAAATTAGCCAACAGTATAAAATAAAAAAGTGATTTAGAGCAATCAGAAATATTAAAATATTCATTTTAAACAAACAGTGGTGTTAATTAGAATTAGCCCACTGGCATAAAGCCAGGGGCTAATTTTTGAATAAATATCATTAATAATTTAAAGTTAAGCCCCGCCCTTTACCTGTCCGCAATGCCATGCGTGGCAGGCGGGTGGGTGGGTGTGGGTGTAGATTATACTTGACCATAGCAATATATTGACTTATACTGCTTAAGTTGCCTGGTATGCGCCAGGCTCTTTAATTTCAATTAATTAGTATATAATCCATGGAACATAAAGACGTTATTATAAGATTCAGCGAGGTAACATTTGAATATAGTGCTAAGAAACCAATTTTAAAAGATGCGAACTTTTCGGTTAGAGAAAATTCTAAAATCACTATTATGGGTCAAAATGGTGCCGGCAAATCTACCATTTTTAAAATGATCACTGGCGAGCTTAAACCCAATAAAGGCGGAGTTCATATTCGACCTGGTGCTTCTATCGGAATTGCTATGCAAGTAATGCCCAGAAAATATACTACATTAACCGTAAAGGATTTTTTTAAAACCGCTTTTAAAGAAGAAAAGTTTGACATTGATAGAGATATAAAACGAGTACTTGAAGTTGTAAATTTATCTGTGCCTACCCACTGGACAGTCGGCGATTTATCTGGCGGCCAACAAGCACGGCTATTATTAGCTCATGCCATTATTCATGAGCTAGATATATTATTGCTCGACGAACCGACAAATAATCTAGACGCAGAAGGTATTGATCATTTAATTGCGTATTTACTTGGTTATGAAAAAACCGTCATCGTTATTTCTCATGATGCAGATTTTTTAAATGTATTTACCGAAGGTGTATTGCATCTTGATATTTTCACTAAAAAAGTTCAACAATATGTAGGAGGTTATTATAATGTAGTTGAAGAAATTAAAGCACAAATTTTACGTGAACAACACAAAAACGCTCAGCTTAAAAAAAATATTATTGATCGCAAAGCCAAGGTAAATCAATTTTCTTTTAAAGGCGGAAAAATGAGAAAGCTGGCCAGTAAATTAAAAGAAGAAATTGCGGAAGATGAACAAGAAATGGTTGAAGTGCGTAAAGAAGATAGAACCATCATGCCGTTTACAATTCCGGTTCAAGAATTCAGCGGGCTAGTTGCTCATTTAAAAAAATTAAGCATTATTCAAAACGGCGATTCAATTAGCAAGGAAGTGAACATAGAAATTCGTAAAAAAGAAATAGTATTAATTACCGGACCAAACGGAATTGGTAAAACTACTATGTTGGAAGCTTTGGCTTCAAATACTCACGAGGGTTTAACAATCAAAAAAGATGTTCGGGTTGGTTATTATCGGCAAGATTTTTCCGGGTTAGATTATGAAAAAACTCCCATGCAAATTTTAGAAGAATCTAAATTTGATGCAGATTTAGAAAAAATCTATGCCACCGCAGCTCATTTTTTCATTACAAGTAATTTTATGCATAATCCGATCGGATCATTATCCGAAGGGCAAAAGGGTTTATTGTCTTACGCTCAATTTGTTTTACAAGAACCGGCTTTACTCATTTTAGATGAACCAACAAATCACATTAATTTTCGCCACTTACCAGTGATCGCTAAGGCGCTAAATAATTATGAAGGCGCTATTGTAGTGGTGAGTCATGATCAGGAATTTGTTAATCAATTAGAAATCGATCACACCATTGATCTAAACAAATACTTTAATTTGGTTTAGAAAAAATGAAAATAAATAAGCAACCATATTATGTTTATATGCTTGAATGTGTTGATGGTTCGCTTTACACCGGCATTGCTATAGATGTTAATAAACGCCTAGTTCAGCACATGGCCGGAACTGCCAGTCGTTATACTCGTGCACACAAAGCAAAGAAAATTGTATATTCTAAATTGTATGCAGATAAAAGCACTGCTTTAAAACGGGAAGTCGCCATTAAAAAACTTTCGCGAAATTATAAGAAAGAACTTATTCAAAATTAAAAATTTGGTTGATACAACAGCTAATAATAAAAATGGACAAAACGTGATAATTTTGATACTTTTACATTGATAATAACAATACTATAAAATAAATTATTCAGAAGAAGTATTGCAATAGATATGAAAATCATGAAAATTTTACCAAAAACAAAGATTTAACCCCGGCCATTTAAAAGAGAATAATGAAAAAAATAAAATACATTTTATTAGCTGCGATAAGCTTAGACGGAAAAATCGCCCAGAGCAAAAAACAGGCATCTAATTGGACAAGCCTGGAAGATAAAAAGCATTTAAAAAATGTTTTAGATAAGTGCGATGTTTGTATAATCGGAAATAATACTTATAAAATTTCTCAGAAAGCTTTAGCTAAAAGAAACTGCATTGTTTTAACTAAAAAAATTAAAGACATTAAAGTTAGCAATAATAATTGTGCCTATATAAATCCGCAAAAACTTAATGTTCAAAAATATATCAAGCAAAAACAATACTCGATAATTTGTATATTAGGCGGTACACAAGTTTATAATTGGGCTCTAGAAAATAATTTTATTGATGAGATGTATTTAACGATTGAACCGGTTATTTTTGGTCAGGGTTTAAGTTTGATTGATCTAAAATTAATTAATCCAGCTAAATTTAAAATTTTTCAGGTAAAGAAATTAAATCCTGCCGGCAGTTTATTATTAAAATTAGTTAAATAAAAAGTCTTTATTAATATGGAAAAATACATTACTATTAAACAATAATCCGCTCTAATCAAGTTTCTGATATTAAAAATATGCCAGAATCAAGAGAACTAAAAATAAATGAACCAGCTTTTTTAACCAAATTAAAACAGTTTTATTCGGATATTAGCCAACAAAGCCTTAGTATGGCGCTGAATAATTATGATAGTATTAACGGTGAGAATATAATAAATACTGACGGTGCTCGTAATATCGCTATTTCCACTGCGGTTACCAAACATTTAAGTTATTTTAAATATTTAGCTGATCCAAAGCAAATAAGAGAGATTAGAAAACGTCCCGAAGTTATGGCCGAACCGATGGGCCTTTTAATGCTTATATATTTAAATCAATGCCATGATATTTATCAGCAGGTAGCTGATGGTAAAGAAATTGAAGAAGATCATTTAGATCGCCAGAGAGATCATGAGGATATTATTATGGATGTTTGCCGTGAACTTTATCCGGAAATTACTCGGGAATCAGTTATTGATAATGCTGAAGCCAACATTAATGCTTGTTTAAAAAATATTGATCCTGATTATTTAGGTTTAATGCATTTACCGCGAGAAATCCATGCCATGTTAGAAAGAGATCCCAAAGCAATTTTTGAAGTGTTAAACGAATTATTAGCCAAAACCAGAGATGCTAGAAAGCCGGATTTTAATATCCTGTTAAATTATATTTACACCCGCTCGCCAGATGTACAACCAAAACCACATGATAATAAACGAATTTCCGAATTAGTAAAACAAGTATATATATTATTAATATTACACCGTCATTTTGAAACGGAAAGTTTTTATCGCGAGTGATTTTAACCCGGCCCAAATTTTATAGTCATTTTAAAAAAGATGTGTTATAATAAAAATAATATTTATATGTTTGCGTATTTATTCAAGAATTAAAAATTAGCATTTTTACATATTATTTAAATCATAAACTCAGGAGGAAATTATGATTACAAGAATCAAACCATTATTAGCCTTAATCGCTATCACTTTTTTATTTTTACCGGTTATCTCATATAGCGCCGTGTCAGCTCCATCTGCTTGGCCAGTTGATAGCGGTACAAATATTGGTACTCACTTAGATTCTGGCTATGAGCCTAGTGGTGTTTTATGGCATAAAGATACCAGCACTTTATTTACGGTTTGGGATAACGGCTATTTAACACAACTCGATAAAAACGGAAATGTTTTACATGCTACTACATATGTCGGAGGAGATTTGGAAGGTATAACTGTGGTAGATTCCAGCACAAATTATATTTATTTATTACAAGAATGCCCAGCTAGAATCATTGAATATAATATTTCGACGTGGGCAACAACTGGTAAAACATGGACTTTAAGTAATTTACCTGTGAGTTGTGGTAGCGAAGGTGCTGAAGCCCTAACTTACAATTCAGATACAAATCAATTTTATGTTGGTTCACAATATAACGGACAAATTTACGTTTATAATATAAATTTAAGTTCTAGTGCCACAGTGTCTTATGCGTCAGTTATTAACACTCCATATAGCCGAGATTTAGCCGGTTTGCATTATGAAGCCGAAACCGGATTAATATATGCAGTTTTTGATACAGATAACACGCTAGTGGAAATGTATTCCGACGGTACTATTGTAAATGAATATGAACTACCAGGCAATGCACAAGAAGGTATAGCTTTACAATCAGCTTGTCCTGATAATGATACGAGCATATATATTGCTGAAGATTCCGGAGCTCTTAAAAAATATAATAATTACCCAATTCAATGTACGCAAAATACTAGTCGAGACGACATTGTAATTGTTGATAATGGCAGTTCTTTTTTATCGAATATTCAAGATGTAATTAGCGATTCTGGTTTGTATGACCAATACACAATTAATTTAGCTCAAATAAAATACTTGGGTATTCCGCAAGGTGCTGATATGGTGGTAATTTCCGGGGGCACTGATTTTGTAGATTATATTAATTATTCAACCGTATCTTTGGATTCAGATATTATAAATAATTTACAGAATTATACGGGTGGGGTAGTGGCTATTTGCGGTGGCGCAGATATTATCAGTGGTAATATTTATACCACTTATTATGGATTTGATATTGATATCGCCATGGCCGAATTAGTACCGGTTGACTCTGAAACGCATACTGAATGGCTAACTATCAGTCAAAAACCAGGTGTTCAATTTACTGATAATTATATTGCCGGCGATCATACTAGCGCTAGTACAGCGAGTTTATATTATGGTGGTCCGGTGCCAAAAAATTATAACTTAGATGATTTAGATGTAATCGCAAATTACACAAATGATTTAATCGATCCTTATTATTCAGCCATTGATAAACCGGCAATTTTTGCTTATAACAATATTATTTATTCAGCAGTTCATCCTGAATCAAACTCTTCATATCATGATTTATTATTAAACATGATTTCTTACGCTAACGGCACTTTAATTGAGCCAGAGCCTGATCCAGAGCCGATTGATAATGATCATGACGGATACACGGTCGAGAATGATTGTAATGATAATGATGCCACTGTGCATGTAAACATAACTTATTATCAAGATTTAGATAATGATGGTCTAGGCTCTGATGTTTCTACTTCAATTTGTTCTTCATCAGCTCCAACAGGCTATGTATCCAACAGCGATGACTTTAACGACAATGATCATGATAATGACGGTTATGCAACCGGCACAGATTGCAACGATAATGATGCAGGCTTAACAGTAAATCACACTTATTATCGTGATGCTGATAATGATTCTTATGGTGTGTCGAGTGGTACAAGTTTCTGTGCTAATAATGCTCCAACCGGCTATGTATCTAATCATACAGATTGCAATGATACAGACGATAGCGTACATTCTAATCAAGCTTATTATCAAGATTTAGATAATGACGGTTTAGGCTCTGATGTTTTAACTTCAATTTGCTCAAGTTTAGCCCCACTGGGCTATGTTATAAACAGCGATGATCTTAATGATAATGATCATGATAATGATGGTGTTTCTACTGACAGTGATTGCGATGATAATGATAATGAGTTAGCGAATATGAATATTTATTATAAGGATAATGATGGCGATACTTATGGTCAGGCAAATGGAGAAGAATTTTGTTTAAATAGTGCACCAAGTGGCTATGTTATTAATAACACAGATTTAAATGATACTGACGCAGCTATTACAGATGTTTATCCACCAGATCCAGCACCAGAGCCTGAATTGAGCATTTCCGCGCATTACCGTTATATTTATATTAATGATCAGAAAATAAAATTATTTAATGAAAAACCAGTTTCTGTAGAAGTAAAATCTACGGATTATTATGGAGATGGGCTAACCGAAATAATTGTATATGCCGTATTTAGAAATCGTGCTGTCCTTGTAACTTTACGAGTAGATGCGAGTGAAAATGTAACTATTGTTAAACGCCAAAAAGTTAGTGTCGCGCGCAGTATAAAATCTGTTAAATTAAAAATAAAAACCAAAGCCAATCGCTTTATTACCACTATAAACAAGCACAAGAAAATTTGGAAAATAAATCGCAGTGGAAAGTTTTATCGAATCAAATAAATGGAATATAAAAAAATTCAATCCTATTCTTTCATTGGTATTCTAATCGGAGTTAGCATTCTATTTTTATGGGTTCTTAGCCCATATATTTATGCTATTTTTTGGGCAGCCGTGATTGCGGTTTTGTTTTATCCAGTTTACGAATTTTTTCTAAAAAAGTTCAATCATCGCAAATCTTTAGCCGCTTATATTACATTATTGTTAATTATTCTGATTTTATTAATTCCACTAGCCGGCATTGCGTCTCTTGTCGTAAAACAAACCATAGATATTTACGAAAAATTTGGCAATGCTGAGACGTTTAATAATCTAGCCGATAGTATTCAGACATATATGCAGTGGGAGCCCATTAAAAATATTTTTGGTAACATTGATATTAAATCTAAATTAGTTTCCTGGAGTGTCGATATTAGCGGTTTTGTATATCAGGTTGTTGTCACTAGTGGGCAAGGAACAGTAAAATTTTTAGTGCAATTTTTCATAATGCTTTATACATTATTTTTCTTTTTACGCGATGGAAATTTAATTTTAAAAAAAGCCATGTTTCTTTTGCCACTGGGCGATAGATATGAAAAAATATTATTCCAGCGGTTTGTTTCCACTTCCCGCGCCACATTGAAAGGCACGCTTTTAATTGGTTTAATCCAGGGTTTACTGGGTGGCATGGCCTTGTTTATTGCTAATGTGCCGGGTAGTGCTTTTTGGGGAATGATTATGGTAATGATCTGCATTATTCCTAATTTAGGCGCGGCTATAGTTTTGGGTCCGGCCGCTTTAATATTATTTATTCTAGGTAATTTTTGGCCGGCTGTAATAGTAGTTATTTTTATGCTTGCAGCTTCTTTTATTGATAATATTTTGCGTCCACCACTCGTGGGAAAAGATGCCCAGATGCATCCGTTGTTTATCTTTTTTGCCACATTAGGAGGTTTATTAACATTTGGTATTACCGGAGTTGTAATCGGCCCGGTTATTACAGCTTTTTTATTAAGTATGTGGGATATTTATGAAGAAAAATATAAAAAACAATTGTCCAGAGCAGACTAATAATTCAGCTCAAAATAAAAAAAATGGTTTTACTATTATTGAACTATTGATTGTTGTTTCGATTATTGCTTTATTAATTACTTTAAGCATTGTCGAATATAGTAGTTACACGGTCAAAGCTCGGGATGCTCAGCGATTGTCAAGCGTCGAAGCTATTCAAAATGCATTGGCTTTATATTATCAAGATAATGGCAAGTATCCCGCATCGGATCTAAGTGGAACTTATTCGAGTAATTATGGAACTTGGAGCGATTTAACTAATCCTATTTCATTAGCTTCTAAGCTTTATCCATACATTGAATTATTACCAGTTGACCCAATCAACAAATTGGTTGGAAGTATAAATTATCTTCTATATTATGATGCTAATTCTGGAGATGATTTTCAAACTTATGGCTTGATGGTTGCCATGGAAAGTCCGTCGAATTATCATTATGCTTCTGATGATTTAGGTTTTGATAGCTGGACAATAGTCGGAAAAGGAAATTATTACGAAGTTGGGCAACAACCATATTTATGTAATTATGCTTCCGGATATACTGGAGGAAATCGTCGTTGGTTATATGGAGGTTCACCATTAGTATGTCTTGGCGGAACACCATAAAAAAATATATTATTCATGAAATATAATTGCATTATTTGCCATTACGACGAGATTGGTACCAAAGGCCAAAATCGTATTAATTTTGAACGGCAACTGATAGATAATATTCATCGTCAGTTGGCGAAAAATTTGTCATCGAGCAACTTCAAGGTAAAGAGAGTTTATGGTCGTATCATTATTGAAATAACAGAGTTTTTTGACACGGAAATTGAACAAGCTAAAAAAATACTTACTCGGGTTTTTGGATTAGCAAATATTTCTTTAGCCGTTTGCGTTAAACAAAATATTGAAGTTATTATTCAGACAGCTTTAGAATTGGTTGCTAGCGAAAAATATGAAAATTTTCGAGTCACAACTTGTCGCTCAGATAAAAATTTTCCCCTAACCTCTCTGGAAGTAAATATTAAAGTTGGTGAAGCTATTTATGAAACGCTTCATAAAGCTGTTAAATTAAAAGATTCGGAGTTAACTTGTTATATTGAACTGGTAGATAAAAAAGCTTATTTATATACGGAAAAGATTGCCGGTGCCGGAGGGTTGCCTGTTGGCAGTAGTGGGCGAGCTGTCTGTCTACTCTCTGGGGGCATAGATTCGCCTGTGTCTGCCTATTATGCTGCTAAAAGGGGATTAAGCTTATCATGTGTGCATTTTCACTCTTACCCGCACACGGGTAAAGAATCAATTTATAAAGTTAAGGAATTAGCGAGTATAATTAATTCATATTGTCCTGACATGGAATTATATTTATGTCCGTTTATTAATGCGCAAAAAAAGATTTTTGCCATTTCCCCCGATAAATTACGTATTATTCTTTATCGTCGTTTTATGATGCGCGTGGCTGAAAAAATTTCTGCCTTAGTTAGTGCTGAAGTATTAGTGACCGGCGAGGCACTCGGTCAGGTAGCTTCCCAAACAGTAAGCAATATGTCTGTTGTACAAGAAGCTGTAAATTTATTAATTTTAAGACCTCTGATTGGTTTTGATAAAAAAGAAATCATTTCTAAAGCCCAGGCTATTGGTACTTATGAAACTTCAATACAACCGCATGATGATTGTTGTGTGGTTTTTATGCCAAAGCACCCGGAAACCAAAGCTAAAATGCACGAAATTCAAGCCATTGAAAAAGACTTGGACATAGATGGAATCGTTAATGATTGTGTAGCTCAATGTGAAATAATCAGAGTTAAATACTAGTAAATTTTAAGTCTTGCTTTTTACAGTAAAATAGCTTAATATAATGCAGTATTATCGGGGTGTGGCCTAGTGGCTAAGGCGCATCGTTCGGGACGATGAGATCGGCGGTTCAAGTCCGCCCACCCCGACCAATTCAGACATTTTGCGGGATTAATATATCGGTATTATATATCCTTCCCAAGGATGAGAGACGGGTTCGACTCCCGTATCCCGCTCCAAAAAATTCATTAGAATTTATTTCTCATTTATTAATAATCAAGTTTTATGGATTTAACGAATATAAAAAAAGTTTTACATAATTTGCCCAACTATCGATACAAACAAGTAGAGGAAGCTATTTATTTTAATAATATTAGTTCATGGTCTGAAGCAACTAATTTACCCAAAGAGTTAAGAGAAGAATTGGAACAAGAATGCCCATTAACCATTAATGCCGAAATTCAAAAATCCGAACATAGTAAAAGCATGAAAGCTTTAATTGAACTATCTGATGGCGCTAAAATTGAAACCGTCTTAATGCAACACAAAGATGGTCGAAATACGGTTTGCGTTTCTTCACAAGTCGGTTGTTCCATGGGTTGTAAATTTTGTGCCACCGGTCGCCATGGGTTTATTAGAAATTTAAGTGCTTATGAAATTTTAGAACAAGTAATATATTTTAGTCGTTATTTAAAATCAAAAAATAGCCATGTTAATGGCGTTGTGTTCATGGGAATGGGCGAGCCTTTTTTAAATTATGATGCCGTCCTAATAGCCGTTCGGATGTTAAACGATGAAAAAAAATTCAATATCGGTGCTCGGCATATATCTATTTCCACTTGTGGCGTAGTGCCGGGAATTAAAGCTTTAACCCGAGAAAAATTGCAATTAAATTTAGCTCTTTCTTTACATTTTTCAAATGATGGCCTGCGGAGTGAATACATGCCGATTAATAAAAGCTATCCATTAAGCAAATTAATGCCGGCGCTTTATAATTATATTGCGCAAACTAAGCGTCGCGTTATGATTGAATATATTATTCTCGATGGTATTAACGATGAAGAAGAAAACGCCTTGGAATTGGCGGCTTTATTAAATGATAATTTACCAAAATTATTTTTTGTGAATTTGATTAATTATAATAATACCAGAGTTTTTAAATCAGCCAAGAGCGAAAAAATTAATATTTTCAAAAGAATATTAGAACAAAATAAAATTACGGTTACTCAACGGTTTGAATTCGGAGACGACATCGCCGGTGCTTGTGGCCAACTGGCCGGTGCCAAGAAAAATTAATTAATAATCGGCGCGGTTTCTAACCCTTCTTTCATGAAAGCCGGATCAATATTGACTTGCTTGGTAAAACAAACAGTGCCTTTGTCGTGTTCCCAAATATCCTGCGAAGCCGGTAATGAATATTTGTCCGTGTATTCTTTGCTAATACTTGGTAAATTGAACTCGGCGCATAACTTGTAATTATCCTTATCAATAACTTCATAAGTATATTCTTTTTGAGTTTGTGGATCAGTAATATTGGTATTATATTTATTTTTTATAATTTCTAAGCTTTCAGGTAGGGCTTTCTTTTCATACATATAAGAATCGATATTGTAGCTGATGTTTTCCAAACTCGATCTTTTTTCAGTGTCAATTCGGCGTAGGCGCTGGTTAAACGGTGATCCGATAAAGAAAAATCCTAATATAATAAATACCAATACTACTAAAGATACCATAATAGCTACATAGCGTAATGTTTTTTCATGTTTGTCTTTAAGATCATAAATATAGTAGCCAAAAGTGCTACCAGCCACAAAAAAGATAGAAAGAATTTTAAGAATAAAACGCAAGGTAAGCTCTCCGTATAAAAAACCGGCTAGCAAGGCAATTAAATTACCAACAATAATTAAAGCTGCAATAAATAAAGTAAAATAAACTAAAAATTTTCGTAATACAAATTGCTTTTTTTCCGGGCTGGCCTCATAACTTTTCTTTAAAAAATAAAAACTAACAATATAAACCGGATAAGTAACAATTAAAAATGCCAGGGCACCGCGGATTAATGAAATACAGTTTTCCAGAGCATAAGAATTATAGCCATTAAAGTCTAGAATGTCGGGAAATTTAATGTTTGTGATTTGAAAAACTAAGACTAAAAAACTGATAGCCCCGGCATACAGCATAATAATCGATAATAAATGCATGAAAGCATCTTTTATGGATGTAACACGATCGTTTGATAATTGCATATTTTTTATAATTAATTAAGTATAAACATTATGCGATAAATTATGATTTTTGGCAAATTAATTTAAATGTATTACAATACGTTTGAAATAATAATCAGTTTTAAATCGTATATATTTATATGGCAGATGATAACGGTCGGTTAGATGATCTTTCTGCGGTCAAATCAGCTTTAGCCAATTCAGACAACTACACTTTTTTGGTAAAAAAATACGAGCCCAAAATAATAAATTTTATTATAAAAATATCAGGCATGGGGCGGGAGGAAGCTGAAGATGTGGCGCAGGAGATTTTTCTAAAAGCCTATATAAATTTGAATGATTTCGATCCCGAGAAAAAGTTTTCGACCTGGCTTTTTTCGATTGCTCATAATGAAACGATTTCTTATTGGCGTAAACACAGCAAGCGCTGGCAAAATGTTAGTTTGGATAATAGCGGGATAATCAATACCATACTTGCTGAAGTTAATTTAGATAAAAGAATAGACTCCGATCAAATTGCAAAGCAAGTAAATAAAGCGTTGCAAGAAATAGATATTAAATATCGAGAAGTGTTGCAATTAAAGTATTTACACGAATATAGTTATGAAGAAATAAGCGATATTATTAAAAAACCTTTAAATACTGTTGGGGTATTAATCAGTCGCGGAAAAGATAAATTAAAAAAAATATTAGTGAACAATAAAAATGAATAATTTAGCCGATAAAATTTCTCAAGCCATTAAAGAACAAGCCATTAAGCCCAAGCCCAAATGGAATTTTACGATTAAAGAAATATTAATCTGGTTGTTTATAGTAATTTGTTTATTAATCATTGGTTTATTAATGGCCGTAAATTGGGAAATTATTTATCAACAACAAGTTTCACTTTTGTTTCAAAAGTCACATGATTATTTAATGCTGTTAAAAACAGTGCCGTATTTTTGGTTGCTATTATGTTTAGGCTTAGCCATTTTTACATATTATGAATTTTGCCATACTAAAAGTGGTTATAAAATTAATTTTATTTATTTTGTTAGTGGTATAATGTCATTAACTTTAATATTAAGTGGAATATTTTATTTTGCCGGAGTGGGCGAGTTAGTTGAAGCAAAATTAGAACAGCAAGAAAGCTATCATTATGTGGTAATGGTGCCAAAGAAAAACTGGTCGCAACCGGAATTAGGTATTTTAGGAGGAAAAATAATTGACATTAAAAACCCGTATTTCATTTTAAATGATTGGAATGAAGAAAATTGGCTGATTAAAGTTTATCCGGATACAATTATTAAGCCTAATAATCTAATTATGAAAGGGGAATATGTTCGTTTACTGGGTGAAATAGAAGATGAACATAGTTTTAAAGCTATAATAATAATGCCATGGTATCAGAAACAAAAAAATTGTTTAAATGAATGTAAACATCGTTGAAATAAATTAAAATTAATTGCGTATAAATTAGTGACACTCATAAAATAAGTTATTTAAAACCCCTGAAAACAAGGGGTTTTAAATTTGCCTAAAATAATTTACAAATAGATAAAAATTTAGTATGCTAAAGTTTGAATTAATTTATAATAATAAATAAATGTTTAATAAAATAAAATGGCTAATACTAGTTATTTTTTTATTGGTAGTAGCTGTATTATTTTGGTTTTTATACCAAAATAATGAAATATCCCAGATAATACCTGGTTTAAAAAAGATCTCTCAAGGGTTTACTCAATTTAGCGATGAACAAGATTTTAAAAATTATTTAGCGCAAAGCGAATCAATTAATTCCGGTTATGGCGTTAAATCGGCTATGCCTATGGTCGCGGTCGCTGAAATGGACGTTTCATTAGGTAGCGCAAATGGTGAAGGAATTCAAGGAGCAACATCATTCAGTGTGGATCGCACTTCCGAAACTAATGTTCAAGTATCAGGTATAGACGAACCAGATATCATTAAAACCGATGGCGAAAATATTTATTTTTCACCCGAAGAAATTTATTATTTAATGGCCGAAAGAATAAGCGTTGATGGTGCAGTTTCCGATATGCCTGAATATAAAACTTCGCAAGCTAAAACTGATATTATCAAAGCTTTGCCGGCTGAAAAAATGGAACTTTTAAATTCTGTCGATGCTAATGGACAACTACTAATTTCTAATGACACCTTAATAGTGTTTAATTATGATAAAGCTCAAGCATACGACATTTCTGATCCGGCTGAATCAAAAAAAAGCTGGACATTAAATTATGGCGAAAACACCAGTTATGAAACAGCTCGTCTTTATAATGACACCTTATATTTAGTTTCCCGAACTTATATTAATTCATCTTTGCCATGTCCTTTACAGCCGATTATATTGGATAATAATGCGCTCGATATAAAATGCATTGATATTTATCGTCCGATAAATAATTTACCCATAGATTCCACATTTACGGTTATGGCCATAAACAGCAAAACCGGCGAGGTTATAAAAAACATTTCATTTGTCGGGTCGTACGACAGCTCGGTTATTTATATGTCGCCGGAAAATATTTATGTAAGTTATGTAGATCCGGGTGATACTTTTACTTTTTTATATGATTTTTACAATTCTACGGGTAAAGCATTATTAAACGATGAAACAATAAAAAAATTAGACAATCTAAATAGCTACGATTTATCTACTCAAACTAAGTTTAGTGAATTAAGCTATATTTTAGATCGATATTATTCTGGTTTTACTACTAATGAAGCTTTAGAAATTCAAAATAATTCATCGAATTTATTTTCCGATTATTACAAAGAAAATTTAAGGAATTATGAAAAAACTGTAATCACTAGAATTGATCGCGAATCATTAAATATAAAAGCAACTGGCGATGTACCAGGAGTTTTATTAAATCAATTTTCACTCGATGAATACAACAATCATTTGCGAGTAGCTACCACCATTGGCGAACGTAATTGGTTTTTTGGTTTTGGCATAAACGATTCGACAATAAATGATTTGTACGTTTTAGATAGCAATTTAAAAACCTCTGGCGAGGTCAAAGATCTCGGTGTCGGTGAAAGAATTTATTCCGCCCGGTTCATTAACGATAAAGGCTACCTGGTGACATTTAAACAAACCGATCCTTTTTACGTGTTTGATTTAAGTGATCCTAATAATCCCAGTAAAACCGGAGAGCTTAAAATTCCGGGCTATTCTTCATACTTGCATCAACTAGATAAAGATATTATTTTGGGTGTGGGTGAAGAAGATAATCAGGTTAAACTATCGTTATTTAATGTTAGCAACCCATCCACTCCGGTAGAACAAGCAAAGTATTCATTAAAAGAATATTGGACAGATATAAGTAATAATCACCATGCTTTTTTACAAGACACTGATCATGAAATATTTTTTATTCCCGGAAACAATGGTGCATATATTTTCTCTTATGCTAATAATAAATTAGAGCTTAAAAAAGCTGTTTCCGGTTATAATATTAAACGGGCTGTATATATTAATGATTATTTATATCTGGTGGCTTCGGATAAAATAACAGTTCTTAACGAAAATACTTGGGAAGAAATTAGCAGTTTAAGTTTATAAAGTAAATTATGATTTTTGCGCATGCTCCGGCCGGTTTTGTTTTTGCTTATTTATTTAAAAATAGTTGGCAAAAAAAATTATCGCGTCAGTGGATTCATATTTTTTATTTAATCGCGATTATCGGTTCTCTTTTTCCAGATATTGATTTGTTTTATTATTATTTATTTTCCGCCCAAATTTCGCATCGGGAAATGCCTACGCACAGCTTTTTTATTTACGCTATTATTTTTCTGATTTTATTTTTAATATTTGCCATAACAAAAAAAAGAAATTTAGTTAAAGCAAATATTCTTTTTTTTGGTGGTTTACTCACACACTTACTTGCCGATTCAGTGGGTAATGGAATTATGTGGCTTTATCCGATTAATCATAATCTTTACGGTATTGCCAGCTTGAATATTATCGAAAATAGCTTTATCAGCGGTTATTTTTTCACTATAAATTTTTTCATGGAAGCGCTGTTTTTTTCGGCAGTTATTAGTATTTTTAGTAAACATTTTATTTCCAGTATTAAATTAAGAAAAAAAATTTATTATTTTTTAATTATTTTTTTGATCGCATTTTTAACAGCTCTTGTTTATATAAACGCTCATTTATTTAGCGACGATCTAACCATGTATTATAGCGATTATAATCATAATGGTATTATTAATAAACACGATGAAGATATTGATGGTGATGGAATGCAAAATATTAATGATTCAGATATCGACGGCGACGGAATACTAAATTCCATTCAGCTCGCTCAACAGATTAATTTGGCCGACGGTATTTTTTATGATCCATTGAACGGAAAATTTTTAGAAATTCCACTTCGTACTGGATTTATTAATAATTCCGAGGTAATAGTAACAGTGTTTGATAATATAGGATTATTTTTAAGCCAATTAATGGCCGACGATTTTGCTATTAATCCCGATAATTATATTAGTAGTCCTAAAAATAAAAATTTTGCTCGTTCGCCAAATAACTGGCAAGCTTTTTTATCACATCATAATCGCTTATTTTATAACAACAATAAAAATCTCAAACCCTATGACATTTTATTTTTAGATGAAAATTATGTTGCTCTTTTAATGCCAGATAATAAAATTATGGAAGCCGATACCAAACAAGGCCAAGTAAAAATTACTAGTCTTGAAGATTTAGTGAGTCGTCATGGGCCAGTTATAAAAATTGGTCGATTATTAGTTAATGAGTAGGTAAAAAAGAGTTGTTAATAAAAAGCCAAAAATAGCACCCAAAAAAACTTGCATTGGGGTATGACCTAGACGGGTAACAATTTGATCATGCTTAATGTGAGTGTGATCGCTTTCCTCGTGTTCTTTAATGAGTTGTTTCAATATTAATCCGTGATTACCTAAATGGTGCCGTATGCCTAGTGCATCACGCATCATAATAGCGCAAATAATCAGAGAAAGCGCAAAAATAGGGGATTTCCAACCTAAATTATAAAAAATTATTGTGGTTAGAGATATGAATAAAGCCGTATGAGATGATGGCATGCCACCATAATGGCCAAAATATGATAACTTAATTTTCTTCTTGTGTTTGCTTTCTAGTAAAACCTTAGTGATTTGTGTTATAATTAACACCGAAATCGGAATAATAAATAATTGTCCGTTTTTTAAAAAATCAATTAAATTTTTCATGGAAATATTATATTCAATTATATTTGGAATCATACAAGGAATTACTGAATTCTTACCTGTTTCTTCTTCAGGTCATTTAATTATACTACATAATATCTTATCATTCAATTTAGTATCAGACATAGCTTTCGATGTTGCCTTACACGCCGGAACTTTTTTAGCCTTGTTAATCTTTTTTGGTAAAGATATTATTAATTATTGCCGTCATCAACAACGTTTCATGGCTATAATTATCGTTGCCGCAGTGCCAGCCGGCATAGCAGGCCTATTTTTAGAAGATATTATAGATTTATATTTACGAAACATTTGGATCATTGTTGCCACATTAATTATAGTAGGCGTTTTGTTCATCCTCATAGAAAAGCGAGTCTCAACAGAAAAAACCATGATCGATATTAATGTAAAGTCAGCTTTAAAGATAGGTTTTTTTCAAATTTTGGCTTTAATTCCCGGAACGTCTCGCTCTGGAATTACCATTTATGCGGGTATGGCTAGCGGATTAAAAAGAGAGCAAGCCGCTCGTTTTTCGTTTCTAATTGGCTTGCCGATTTTTGCCGGTGCCACTTTAAAAAAAAGCTGGGATTTATCGCAAATCGGCATTGCTCCGGAGCAGTGGCTTTATATTGCAGTAGGTATAATTACTTCTTTTGTGGTAGGCATTATTTCTATTAAATTTTTATTGAAATTTTTAGAAAAATATTCATTACGCGCTTTTGCTTATTATCGATTTGCACTGGCCGTCGTACTAATTATTTACTTATTAATTAAATGAAAATTGTAATTCGCGCCGGCGGTGTAGGAACCCGCTTATGGCCAATCTCTAGAGAAAATAAACCCAAACAACTTCATGCTTTGCTTTCATCCAAAACCATGTTGCAGGAGGCCATTGAAAAAGCACTAAAGGTTTGTGCACCGCAAGACATTTTTGTTTCCGGAAACATTAATAGCGAAAGAGTTATTCGAAAAGATTTAGGCGCAGTTATCGAAAATAATCTAATTATTGAACCGGCTCGGCGTGATACGGCCGCTGCCATTGGTTTAGAGTCTATTTATATCAGTCAGGCTGATCCCAAAGCCATAGTGGCCAGTTTAGGGTCTGACCATGCCATTAAAAATGAAGCCGAGTTTGTTAGACTTTTAAAATTAGGTGAAAAAACTATTCAAGCCAATCCACAAAATATTTTATGTTTGGGTATAAAACCAAAATATCCGGATACGGGCTTCGGTTATATTGAGTTAAATGAAACTGTGGTGCCCGAAGTTTATACTGTAAAATCTTTTCATGAAAAACCCAATGTTGATAAAGCAATAGAATTTGTTGAAGCCGGCAATTATTTATGGAATGCCAACATGTTTATCTGGCGAGTCGATACAATTTTAGATTTATATGCAAAATATTTACCAGATATGTACGGAAAATTAATGGAGATTAAAAATGTTATCGGCACTGATCAAGAAAAAAACATTTTAGAAAAAATATATCCGGAGCTAGAAAAAATTGCTGTCGATTATGCCATTATAGAAAAAGCGTCAAATATTTTAGCCATCCCGGCTGATATCGGCTGGAACGATATTGGTGATTGGGCCAGATTAAAAGAACAATTAAGTTTACAAGAAGCCGATAATATAATAAAAGCGAATCATATCGGTTTGGACACAAAAAATACTTTAGTTTATTCGGAAACAGATAAATTAATTGCCACTATCGGTTTGGAAAATATTATTATTGTTGAAACCGATGACGCGCTATTAGTCTGTGATAAATATAGCTCACCCCAAGTTAAAAAAATAGTTGATATGTTAAAGGAAGATAAAAAAAATAAATATTTATAAATGAAAAAAGCATTAATTTTTTTATTCTTAATAACGATTCTCATATTTGGTTTAAGTATAACAGCCTATTTTGTGGGCATTTCAATTTCTTCATCCAATCAGGAAGATGTAACTATTATAATTTCCGATGGACAAGGAGTTGGTGAAATAGCTAAAGAGTTTAAAGATACTGATTTAATAAAAAGTGAGCTAATTTTTAAAGCTTATTTATTTATTAATAATAAATCCAGTAAAATTCAACCCGGTGAATATATTTTTAAGCAGGTTAATATTCAAAAAATTGTATCTCATATCACAAACTCTCCAGATGCACGGGAAGAACTCACTCTAACATTTTTAGAAGGCTGGACCGCCAATGAAATGAGTGCATTACTTGAGGAAAATAGTATAGTTTTTAGAAAAGAATTCTTAGATCTTGTCGATTCTATTGATACACGCATATATTTACCCAATAAATATTATGATTTTTTAAATGGTAAGCCATTAAACACCGGTATTGAAGGCTTTTTATTTCCAGATACTTACCGTATTTATCAGGATGCAAAGCCCGAAGAAATTATTGAAAAAATGCTCGATAATTTCAATGCTAAATATAACACTGATTTACAAAATGCTGTTGTGGCTAGTAATATGAAGCTTTTTGATGTGATTACTCTGGCCAGTATTGTGGAAAAAGAAGCACGCACTAAAGATGATAAAAATATGGTGGCCGGAATATTTTTAAATCGTCTAGCCATTAGGCAAAGGCTTCAATCTGATGCCACTATTAACTATATTACTGGTAAAAAGACTGATCGGCCGAATAGTCAAGATTTAGATCAAGAATCTTTATATAATACTTATAAATATTCAGATTTACCACCAGGTCCAATTTGCAATCCTGGTTTAGATGCAATTAATGCTGTAGTTCATCCTACCGAAAGCGATTATATGTATTTCTTAAACACGCCAGGCGGTGATATTGTTTATAGCCGTACCTACGATGAGCATTTAGCTAAAAAAAATAAATATTATAAATAAATTTTTAAAGTATCTATGAAGAAAAAAACAATTATTATTTCATTGGGCGGATCTTTAATAGTGCCTGATAAAATCGACATTAATTTTTTAAAAAAATTTAAGGATTTAATTTTACGTTATACTAAGAAATTTAATTTTATAATATTTACGGGTGGCGGAAAAATTGCCCGCGAGTATCAAACAGCTGGTAAACAGGTTAGTAATATATCAAAAACGCAAATGGATTGGCTGGGTATTTCCGCGTCACATTTAAATGCTAAGTTATTGTGTTTTATTTTTAACGATCTAGCTGATTCAAAAATTATTCAAATTCCGACAAAAAAAATTAAATTCAAAAAACCCATTGTATTGGCCGGTGGTTGGAAGCCGGGTTGGTCCACAGATTTTGATGCGGTTAAAATTGCCGTCGTTAATAAAATTGAGATGGTATTAAACTTGTCTAACATTGCTTATGCTTATAATAAAGATCCGCATAAATATAAAGACGCTCAAAAAATAGAAAAAATTACTTGGGCTGAATTTAGAAAAATTGTTGGTAACGTTTGGGACCCGGGGTTAAACATGCCTTTTGATCCGATTGCCTCGCGCTTAGCTGAAAAAAAGAATATCCAAGTTGGTATTATGAATGGTAAAGATTTAAAAAATTTAGAGAATTATTTTAAAGAGCAAAAATTTAAAGGTACTTTAATATATTAAACAATTATTATGAAAAATAAAATTTTATTTTTTGTTAGTTTGGCACTATGCTTATCACCACTTACAATTTTAGCTGACGATCTAAGTATGCCGGAAAATCTAACAGTTAATAATATCTATGCTTCTTCAGCTCAATTGCATTGGGATAATGTTGCTGATGCTACTGGCTATGAAGTTGAGCTGACAGATAAAAATGGAGAATTAATTAAAATATTTAATACTACAAAAAATAAGCGCAAAGCCGGAAAATTAGTCAGTAAATCAAATACAACATATAAATTTCGAGTACGAGCTGTAAATGGGGCAACTTATAGCTCATGGTCGGATTATTATACATACACTACCAAGCCGGCTCGTCCGCAAAAACCCAGAATCAGAAAAAAACAAGCCGACCAGTTCGTTTATCGTTGGAATAAACCAAAAGGCACAATTACCCAGTATGAAGTTCAGTTATTGGAAAACGGTGAAATTATTAGTAGTTATTCAGTCGTAAATGACACCAAAAAAATTATCAAAGATTTAGTAGTTAATAGCCCGTATCAAATTCGAGTGCGTGCTTATAATGGTGATTTATGGAGCAAATGGACTGCTAAAAAAAATGTACGAACCGATACTGTAAATTATTTCATGAAAATTAGAGATTTAACTACCGAGCATCTAGATGTTAAAACACCGGGTGCTGATATTGATTCCATTCGAATAATCCAAGATGATAATAGCTATCACTATGCTAATGAGCTGGTTCGCTATCGCATAATTAATGGTGGCGTTGATAATACTAATTTTAATTATCATGCTGATGAAGCGCTGGGAGCGTCGGATTTGGGATTTGTATCGCTTGGGGGCGTCGGTGGATATTTAGTAGTTAAATTTCCCTGTGCCGTAAATAGCAACATTAAAAGTGTAACTATAAGAGAGCTAGGTAGTACTAATTCCGGTGGTTACAGTAGGGGTATTGATGAAGAAGTAAGAGTTTTTATCGGAAAAACATCTCATGGCCCGTGGATTGCAATGGGTAAAGGTAGTGGCGAATTTACTTTAGATTTTTAAATAATATAAATTCATGGCAAATAAAAAAATATTATTACTAGCTATCAGCTTTCTCTTTATGCCATTTGCCATTTGGGCGACTTATGGCGATACTGCAACTTTTGTTGGAGAAGTTTATTCCGGCGATGGTAAAATAGCCACTAATGCTTATTTTGATTTTCCCGAAGACGTTTGTGTAACTAGTGGTGGAGCATTTTATATTGCTGATACCTACAATCATGTTATAAGGAAGATAAATAAAAATAGTATTGTCAGTACTGCGGCCGGTACAGGTTCTTATGGTGATGAAGTAGGAGTGCGTACAAACGCTGAATTTGCCTATCCTAAGGGCGTAGGTTGTGATGATAACGGCAATGTAGTAGTGGCCGATACGAATAATAACAAAATTAAAAAAATCAGTGGTGGAATTGTTAGTACATTGGTTGACAGCTTAAATGCTCCGGAAGGAGTAGAAATTTATAATAATAAAGTTTATTTTTTAGATACTGGTAATAATGCTTTAAAAAGCGTGTCGTTAGATGGCTCGAATTTAAATACCATCACTTCTTCTTTGCACAGTCCTAAAAAAATGGATATTTATAATGGCTATGCTTACATTGTTGATTCGGGAAATTATAATTTGGTAAAAGTTAATTTAAGCAATGGTCAAACACAAATCATTGCCGGATCAAGTACATCGGGAAATAAAACTGGTGACTGTTTGTCTAGTAAATTCAAAGATATTTGGGGAGTGGCCGTAGTAAACGAAAACGAAATATTTATTTCTGACGGTACTGGAGCATTAGTAGACGATAGTGAGTTAAATAGAGGCATAGGATATTTAATAAAAATTAATTTGAACAGTAACTGCCAAACCACTGTTTTTGCTGAAGATAAGAACATGAATTACATTAATTTTCCTGGCGGTTTAGCTTTATACAATAATAATCTTTATGTAGCCAGTACGGGCATTGGTTTTATTTATCGTTATAATATAAATGATGCTACTGATAAAGAAAAGTTTGCCGGTAAAAATCGCTATGGTGATGAAGCTGGAGCCGGTGCTCTATTGGGTCGCCCCAGAACCATGGTACAGTATCCACGGAATAGTAAGTATATTTATTTTGTGCAAAATAATAAAATTAGTCGTTTAAACACAAAAAATAAAAAGGTTCAAGAATTTGTCGGTAATGTCGTGGATAATTATGCGGCTAATGATGAGGCGTGGTATAGTGGCAGTAGCGCCAGATTCAGTGATCCGCGAGGTATGGCTTTTACTTCGGGCGGTAAATATTTATATGTGGCTGATCGATATAATAATCGAATTCGAGTAGTAGACGTGAAAAATAAAAAAGTTGGGTATTTAACCGGGGCCGGTTTAATAACTACTTTAGGAAGTGATGATAACGGTTATCAAGAAGGAACGGCATGTGCTAATGAATTCAAAACTGGTGTTTCCGAATGTGCTTATTTTAATCATCCTACTGGCATGGCCATTGATCCTAAAAACAAATATTTATATATTACAGATTCCAGTAACCAGGTCATTCGAAAAGTTTACCTTAAAGGAAAAAAGCGTGGCCAAACCAAACTGATTGCCGGTATGGCTGGCGTGGCCGGGTTTGCGAACGGAAAGAAAAAAAATGCAAAATTCAATGCTCCTTTTGCTATAGCTATTAATGCTAAAGGAACTTTTTTATATGTTGCTGATCGTAATAATCAGGCGATAAGAAAAATAAGAATTCGTGATGGCAAAGTAACAACTTTAGCCGGAGATGGTGTGGCTGGTTATGTTGATGGTACTTTTGCAAATAACAAATTTTCTTATCCAATTAGTATTACTTGGAAAAATAAAAAACTCTATGTAAGTGAAGCTGGAAGCCAAAAAATTAGAGTGATGGATCTGGAAACAAATATAAGTAAATTAGTTTCCGGCAGTGGATCGCTGGGTTATGAAGATGGATCTCGAAAAGAAACCGAGTTTAATAATCCGGCTGGTATCGTAGCCAAGAAAAATTATCTTTTTGTGGCTGATGAATTTAATGATGTAATTAGAAAAATTAATATAAAAGGAGAAGCTCTATATACCGAGCCGGCACCGGAATTTAATGGTTGTGAACCCATGTCTTTAAAATACAGCGATTACCCAACAGGTTATGCCATGATATTAATAACCGGCAATAATTTCCGCTATGGCACTCGAACTTTTTTTGGCTCTTATGAAGCCAAAACTTATGTTCAGTCTGCAACTAATATAGCTGTAAATGTGCCAATTGGCCAAATGGCCCCGGGCTTTTACGAAGTGAAGGTTATGAATTTTGACGGGCAATATGATAAATCTATGCGCGCTTTTTCAGCCAAAGAATATTCAGGAAATATTCCAGTTATCGACTACTGGACAGATTAAACATTTTTTAATAAGATATAGGCGCAAAATTATATGGAAAATAAGTTATCGCGTAATCGAATATTTATCGATATTGAAGTAATAAGTGTTATTTTGTTTATTTTGTTTTCCATGCTTGTTGCCTGGATTTTTTATCGAAATTTAACTGATTTTCATGCTGATAATTTAAAAAAATATTTAGTTACCATTGCTCGTACGGCGACGATAAAAATTGACGGCGATAACTTAAATGAAATCCATACACCAAGTGATATAAATAAACCAGTATTCATTGATCTGGTAGATTATTTAGAAGCGATTCGATTGCGCAATCCTGATATTCGATATGTTTATATAATGCGAAAAACTGATGATGAAAATATTTTAGAATTTATTGTTGATGCCGATGCTCTGGATTCGCGAAAAGAGTTAGATATTAATCGTGATGGCATGCTGGAAGCATCAGAAAAAACATCTCTACCAGGTGATAAATATAATATTTCAAACATGCCATTTATGAAAATGGCGTTTAATGAGCCGACAACAGATAATAAGATTACCGTTGATCAATGGGGAAAATTAATATCTGGTTATGCCCCGATTTTTAATAGTCAGGGAGATGTAGTTGCGATTTTAGGTGTCGATATAGGCGCTGATGATTATTATCGTTTGCAAGAGAGAAGTTTTTTTGGTTTTTTTATTTTAATTGCAGTTTTGATATTAAGTTTATTTATAGTTTTTTTCCTAATTCGACAACGTCGCAAAGAGCTAAGAATTTTACAAGAGATTGATCAAGAAAAATCTGATTTTATCGCTTTAGCTTCGCACCAGTTAAGAACGCCATTATCAGCATCAAAATGGTGTATGCACATGCTTAAAGAGGGGGATTACGGTGAAATTAACGTCGCTTTTCAAAATACTTTACAAAAATTATGCGTTACTAATCAGCGAATGATCAATTTAGTCAACGATTTGCTTAAAATTTTTAAACTTGATGCGAACGGGATAAAAGCTCATTTTCGAGCCGTGGATTTAAAAAATTTATGTGTCGAAATTTATTCTGAAATTGAGCATCGTTTAAAAGAGAAAAACATTAATTACAATTTAAACATAGAACCAGAATTGTTTGAAGTTTTTACTGATCCTAATTTACTCAAAGAAATAATATCTGATTTATTAGACAATGCAATTAAATATTCTCCAAAAAACACAGATATAGAATTACGTATTAATATCGAGAATAATAAAATAAAATTTTCGGTTATCGATCATGGCTATGGTATTCCAGAAACCGAACGAAATAAAATATTTACCAAATTATATCGGGCTTCAAATATTATTAAAAAAGAATTGAGTGGCACAGGTTTGGGTTTATATTTTGTTAAAAAAGTGGTAGAATTGTTAGGCGGGGAAATAAATTTTATAACTCAAGAAAATTCCGGCTCGACTTTTTATTTTAGTCTACCGCAAAAAATCGAAAATTAATTTTAATAAATAATTATTGTTAAACAAAATTTATGTTAACTTCATCAGATTTTAAGAATGGATTGGCATTGCTGTACAAAGGTGATCCGTGGGTGATTGTTGGCTTCCAACATGTAAAGCCTGGCAAAGGAGGTGCGTTCATTCGTACTAAATTGAAAAATTTAAAAAATGGTAAAGTGCTAGAAGAAACTTTTCGCCCAATTGATCAATTTGAAGATCCTGACGTATCACGTCGAAAATTACAATTTCTCTATGGCGATGAACAATTTTTCTTTTTCATGGACGATAATTATGAGCAGTACCAAATAAATAAAGAAGTGATTGGCGATTACGGCAAATATTTAAAAGAAGAATGCAAAGTAGACGGCTATTTTATGAAAGATACTTTATTTAATATTGAATTGCCGCCTAAAATGGATTTTACTGTTACGGATGCGCCTCCAGGAATAAAAGGTGATACGGCCGGTAATGCTTCAAAAAAAGTTACCATCGAAACGGGCGCCGAAGTAGATGTTCCATTATTTATTAATAAAGGTGATGTTATAAGAATAAACACTGAAACCGGCGCTTATGCATCCCGCGCCTAAATTATGAAAATTGCCATCAATGGAAAATCTATTCATATTTTTAATCGACTTTCTCACGACGAAAGAGAGTTAGTTGAAAAAAAGATCAAAGAAAATGCTTCGGGAACAGCATCCTTTTATGTAATGGTGGTTATTTCAACCATTATTATTACAGCCGGTCTAATTGCTGATAATGCGGTTGTGGTAATTGGTGGTATGTTAATCGCTCCATTAATTTGGCCGTTACTATCATTATCTATGGCCGTTATTCATTGGCGACCAACAAGCATTAAAAATAATATTTATACGTTAATCATTACTCTTGTTGGAGTGCTAGCAATTTCATTTTTATTGGGCATGTTTTATCCATTATATGAATTAAGCAGTCAAGTGGTTTTACGAACCGAACCAAATATTATCGATTTAATTATTGCCCTTACGGCCGGCTTTGGCGGGGCTTTTGCTTGTATTTATAGTCGAAGATCGCCAACTATTTTTGGCGTAGCTATTGCCGTGGCTTTGGTACCGCCATTATGCACAGTGGGGATTTTACTCGGAAACGGAAGGGTAGATTTAGCTGGCGGTGCGCTTTTATTATTTATTACCAATTTTATCGCTATATTGCTATCATCAATGATTATTTTTTTGCTAACTAAATTTTCCGGTCCCACTAATGAATTAGCCGTTAAGCATCGTAAAGAAACTATCATCTATTCTATAATTTGTTTTATTATTATTTGCATACCTTTAATATTTTTAACCATCAATATAATTGATTTAGCTAGCGCTAAAACAATAACTAAAGATATTTTTGAAAAAACTTTTACCACCGAAGAATTGCATAATCTAGCAGTTATTAAAAGTCAAGATTCATATATAATTTCCGGAAACCTTTATTCAGCTGAAAAAATAAGCCAAAGCGAAATAGATAAATTTTCTTCATATTTATCTGAACGTTTACAAAATAATGTTACCGTTAATTTTACTTTTGTCCGTACTGAGGTCTTAAAATCTATCACCGCTGGTCATTAACCATAGCATGGCAAGATATGCACATTTATTTTGTTTGGCTTGACAAGTGAACAATCGTTCACATATAATGTATTCATGAATTCTTCGATACAATTTTTTCTTCAAAAAAATCACTCAGAATTCATTATATAAAATATATGAAAACAAAACTTGAAAAAATAAGAAAATTTTATATTGATAACAAGCGTTTGCCTTCATATCAAGAAATGCTGGGGTTATTTGGTTTAAAATCAAAAAATTCTATTCATAAAATAATTAATAAGCTAATAGAAGCAGAGTATATTATTAAAAATAAATTTGGAAAATTATCTGCAACTCAGAAATTATTCGGTATTAAAATTTTAGGCGATGTTCAGGCCGGGTTTCCATCATCAGCCGAAGAAGAATTATCCGACGCCATCAGCCTGGATGATTATTTAATTTCCAATAAACAAGCCAGCTTTTTATTAAAAGTTTCAGGCACTTCCATGATTAACGCCGGTCTGCATCCGGGTGATTTAGTAATTGTTGAAAAAGGCAGAGATCCTAAAAACAACGATATCGTCGTAGCTAGTGTAGACAACGAATGGACCATTAAAAAATTT
>JAZDOC010000022.1:0-79796 GCA_043798935.1 Patescibacteria group bacterium | reverse complement strand
AAAATTATATAATTTTTTAAACGACGAAATAAAAGCATGTATTTTATCTGGATTATGCGCTCCGTCGATAATAATTAATGGTTTTTGCGACTGAACTGTAAAGCGCCCGAAATGGTTTAATTTTAATAAACCGGCTTTAATATATTTTTCTGGAATTTTCAAAAATTTACACGCTTCAATCGCTAAAATTGCATTTTGTTTTTGAAATTCTCCGAGCAAATTAGTTTTAATATTCACGGTTTTAGTAATATCGATATATTTAGCATTTTTGATTAATCTAGAACCGGTTATGGCTTTTTGGCTATTTTTAATAATGGCGGATTTTTCGCGGGCAATTTGTTTTTTAGTTTTTCCTAAAACTTCGGTGTGGTCAAGACCGATGTTTGTAATAATCGAGAGGGCTGGATTATTAAAAACATTTGTCGCGTCTAACCTACCCCCGAGGCCAGTTTCTACAACAGCATAATCCACTTTTTGGCGGGCAAAATAAATAAAAGTAAGAGCTATAAAAGCTTCAAAGTAAGTAAGGTTAAATTTAACAATTAAAAATTTATATTTATTAACAAGATTAATAAAAAATTTTTCCGAAATTTGACGATTATTAATTTGAATTTTTTCAAGCGGGTCAATTAAGTACGGCGATATGGTTAAACCAGTTTTATATCCGGCTTGTTTTAAAATACTGGCAATCATCTGGCAGGTCGAACCCTTGCCTGATGTACCAGCCACATGAACAACTTTAAATTTATCTTGTGGATTATTTAAATAACTTAAAAAAGCTTGAATTCTGGCAGTGCTATATGCTTGAGGTTTTAACTTTAATAGAAAATTATGTGCGGTTTGCGAGCTGTTTAATAATGGTGGCGAGGGTTTCGCTGGCATGAGGCTTGATTAATGTTTTAATGTTAGAACTTAGTTCGGTTTGTTGAGATTTGTTGTTCAATAAATTTTTAATAACTGAATTTAATTTATCTGCAGTCAGATTGACTTCTGATAAAACTATTGCGGCTTGATGTTTTTTGAAATATTCTGCATTATCTTCTTGATGAGAATTAGAAATCGGAATGATAATAATCGGTTTTTCCAGCATTGCTAATTCAGTTAAAGTGCCCAGGCCAGCGCGCGTTATTATAATATCGGCTTTTTGTAAAGCCTCGATCATGGCTTCATTTAAAAATTCAAATACATGATAATCGCTATGAGAAAGTGAATTATTGTTTTTGGCCTTGCCGGTTAAGTGAATAATTTGCGCTATTTCAAATAATTCTTTAGAAATTAAATTGTTTATCCCGCCAGCGCCTGTACCGCCACCAGTAATTAAAACTACTGGCTTATCTTGTTTTAATTTAAAAATATTTGTGGTGATTTCTAAATTACGCACCGGATTGCCTACCACTTCGGCATTTAAATCCGTATCGGAAAAAGCTTTAGTAATTTTAGTAGCAAACGGGCGCACTAATTTAATAGCTAAACCAGTTTTTATATCTTGCGAGTGGACTAAAGAAGGTATTCGAAGTAGCCAACCCATCCATATTAAAGGCACGGCAACATACCCACCGGCGCTAACAATAACTTGCGGTTTTTCTTTATAAAGCAACCAAAAACTTTGCCAACAAATTATTATTATTTTTAATAAATCAATAAAATTTTGCCCAGAAAAATAGCGTCTAAATTTAGCTGATGAAATAACAATGAATTTGATTTTTTTTACTTCAATTATTTCTTTTTCCGGACCATTTTTAGTACCGACAAATAATATTTCAGCTTCCGGCATTTGTTCACTAATGGCGATAAGCGGAGTGACTGATCCCATGGTGCCCCCACCCGATAATATTATTTTCATAAATTTGTTTTAGTTTGTTTGGATATGCTAATTAAAAGACCCATGGCCATCAGGTTCATTACAAGCGAAGTACTACCGTAACTTATAAACGGTAGTGGAATACCAGTTAAAGGCATGATCGAAAGCATGGCGCCCATATTTACCATGGCTTGAAAAGTTATCCAAGTAATAATACCAATTGCAACCAAGCGCCCAAAAGAGTCTGATGCTTGGCGAGCAATTTTCATACTTTGTAGAAATAAAGCCAGGTATAAAATAACTAGTGCAGCCGTGAAAAGAAAACCCAGCTCTTCGCCAATTACAGCAAAAATAGAATCGCCCGCCGCTTCGGGAAGATAATTATATTTTTGCCGTGAGTGCCCGAGCCCCAAACCAAATAATCCGCCAGAGCCAAAAGCTAAAAGTGCCTGATTGATATGGTAACCAATGCCTTGGGGATCTAATTCCGGATTTAAAAAAACCATTAAACGAGCGGCACGATATGGTGCAATTTTAACCAGCAATAAAAAGAGAGCGCTACCACCCATACCCATCCAAGCTAAATGTTTCCATGGCGCGCCAGCTACAAAGTACACTGTAATGGAAATTACACCAATTACGATCATGGTACCTAAATCTTTTTGAATTCCGGCAATCATAAAAACTAAAAAACCAATCATGATTAAAAAAGGAATAAAACTGGAAGAAATATCTTCCATTTTTTTTGATCTATTTTCCAACCAAACAGCCAGATAAATTAAAAAAGTTAATTTTACGAGTTCAGAAGGCTGAAATTGAAAACCGAAAATACTAATCCATCTTTTGGCTCCTAAATATTCATAACCAATGCCCGGAACTAATACTAAAAAAAGTAGTAAAACAGTTACTATAACCATGGGGAATGCTAACTTTTTCCAGATGCGGTAATCTATCTGCGACATGATATATAGCATAACCAGCCCAAAAATAATACCATAAAAAAATTGATGCTTAATATAATAATAGCTATCAGCCCATTTCTGATAACCCATAACCGATGATGCTGAAGTAAGCATAATTAAACCGATTACTAAAAGTAAGCCTAATATAACAATTAAGACATAAGAAGGTTCGTGAAAATTTAAAAAAGATCGTGACTGATTTTTTTTAGCCACCGATGTTGTTCGTTTAAATGTTCTTGAAACAGACATGGGCTTATTATAACAAAAAAAGAGTTGGCTAGCCAACTCTTTAAAAACATGTGTTTTGCTGTGCTTTTCCTAATCAGAGGACCCAGAGAAAAATCTCTAGTGCCCTCTCAATTGGGAAAAATTCGGCAAGTTGTAATGTACGAAACAGATAACAATACACCCAAAAAACTCTCTTGTCAAGAGTAGAGGTGGAAAAGAGAAACACGAAGGATAGAAAATATTAAAAAAACGCGAAAAAATTTCGCGTAATTTCGTTCATTTCGATTTTTCGTGTTTCTATCTCTTTAACACTGCCAAGAAAGCCTCTTGCGGAATATCAACTTTACCCATGGATTTCATTTTGCGTTTGCCTTTTTTTTGTTTTTCTAAAAGCTTGCGTTTACGAGTAACGTCTCCGCCATAAAGCTTAGCGGTCACGTCTTTTCGCATGGCTGGAATGTTGGCTGATGAAACTATCTTGCCCGATAAAGCGGCCTGCAAGCGAACTTCAAACATTTGCCGAGGCAATACTTTTTTTAAAGCTTCTACTATTTTGCGCCCGGCGCGAATAGCTTCATCTTCATAAACAATAGAAGACAACGCTTCAACCATATCGCCGGCGACTAATATATCCATGCGTCTTACTTTAGCTCTTTGATATCCGGAAAATTCGTAATTTAAAGAAGCATAGCCTGAAGAAACATTTTTAAGTTTATCGTAAAAATCCACAACTATTCCGGCCAGCGGAACCTCGTAATGAATAACTACTCTTTCTGAATTTAAATATTCCATCTGCGAATCGGTGGGCTGTCCGCGTTTTTCCTGCAGTAAGCACATGATATTGCCGATATATTCAGCCGGAGTAACAATGTCTATCTTCATAAGCGGCTCTTCTATATGATCGATGTAGGTGGGATCCGGCATCTCGACTGGCGAGGAAATTATCTTTTCCTGACCATCGCGATAATATAATTTGTATGCTACCGATGGAACCGTGACAATTAAATCTAGATTGTATTCGCGCGTTAATCTTTCTTGCATTACATCTAGATGAAGTAAACCTAAAAATCCGCAGCGAAAACCAAAACCCAAAGCTTTGGAATTTTCTGGTTCATAGCTTAAAGCGGCATCGTTTAATTTTAATTTTGATATGGCATCACGAAGCTTAGGGTAATCATTACCTTCTTTACAGAATATACCAGCATAAACCATTGGTTTCACTTGTTTGTATCCGGCTAGCATTTTTTCAGCCGGTTGTTTGTGTAAAGTGACAGTATCACCAACCCGACACTCCTCTACTTCTTTAAAACCAGTAACGACATAGCCAATCTCGCCAGCTTGTAAAACATCTTTTTTTATAAGACTGGGTTTAAAAACACCAACTTCTAAAGCTTCGGATAATGCATAATTAGACATTAAGCGGAGTTGGTCACCACGCTTTATTTCACCGTCGAATACTCGAATATAAGCAATTACTCCGCGGTAATCATCAAAAACCGAATCAAAAATTAAAGCTCGCGTTTTTTGCTCTCTCTCCTTGGGTGGTTGAACACGCTCAATAACTCGGTCTAAGATTGCCGGAACATTGGCACCGGTTTTCGCTGAAACGGCAATTATTTCTTCACGCTTACAGCCGATTAAATTCATTATTTCTTTGGACACTTTTTCGATATCGGCAGCCGGTAAATCTATTTTATTAATAATGGGAATAATCTCTAAGTTCTGATCAATGGCTAAATATAAATTTGCTAAAGTCTGCGCTTCAATTCCCTGCGTGGCATCAACCACTAAAATCGCCCCTTCGCAACAAGCTAGTGATCGTGATACTTCATAGGTGAAATCAACATGCCCGGGCGTGTCAATTAAATTTAAAATATAGCCTTTGTAATCCATGCGCACGGGTTGAAGCTTGATGGTGATTCCCCTTTCTCTTTCTAAATCCATTTGATCCAGAAGTTGTTCTTTCATTTTTCGCTTTTCGACCGTTTTGGTAATTTCCAAAAAACGATCCGCTAGAGTGGATTTACCATGATCGATATGTGCGATAATGCAGAAATTCCTGATTTTTTCTAAATTCATACGCTATTAAGATAGCTTATTTTTGTTAAATAATCAATGGTTGAGCCAGATTATAAAGATTTAATTATTAGCAAGATTTTTACAAAAATGCTAAAATACCCGCATGACAAAAGTAAAAGTATTAATTCCGGGCTATACCTCGTCTGAAGGTAATGGCGGATCTTGTTCTACAATCAGTTTAGTCCAAAGTGAAAATCTAAACATGATTGTTGATCCAGGCACATTGGTTGACCCTAATATTTTAATCGCTAAATTAAACGAGGAAGATTTAGAATTAACTGATATTAACTACGTTTTTATCACCCACGCTCACACCGACCATTATAAATATGTGGGTCTATTTACAAATGCGAAAATTATAGACTATTGGGGAATTTGGAATAAAGACAAATGCGAAAATTATAAAGATAATTTTACTAATGACATTAAAATTATTAAAACACCAGGGCACAGCCGAGATGGTTTAAGTTTAGTGGTTAATTCAGAAATTGGTGATCAACTAGGAAGTATTGCTTTAAAAATTGTAATTTGCGGAGATGTTTTTTGGAAAGAAAATTTACCGGTTATAGACCAGTTTGCCGAAAATCAAAAACAGCTGGAAAAAAGCCGCCAAGAAATTCTAAAAATTGCTGATTATATTATTCCGGGTCACGGAAGCATGTATCTGGTGCGAAAATAAAAACACACTATTTAGCCAGTGATTATTGCAAAATTAACTTATTATTGATAAACTAAATATTATTTATTAACGCAAACAAAAATTATGAATGAACATCAAAATTCTAATTCAAGCCAACCAGTTAAACCTAGCGATGAAAAAACAAATGCTTTTCTTACTACGTTTTTAAGTATTATCGGTTTTGCAATTGCCATGTCTTTATGGAAAGAAAATAAATATGTTATGTTTTATGCCAAACAAAGTTTAGCCATATTTATTATTTGGGTAGCTGTTTGGGTAGTGTGCCAAGTATTAAATATAATTCCTCTTTTAGGTTGGTTAATTTCAATTTGTTTAAATATTGCTTTAATGATCGTCTGGTTAATGAGTTGGTTAAACGCGCTTAGCGGAACCGAAAAAAGAATGCCTCTGATTAGCGATTTAGCTGATAAACTTAATTTCTAAATATTATTTTACTTTTTTAAAAGTAAAATCTAAAAATTTAAATTCATTACATTGGCTTATATCGCTTGTAAAGTAGTTTTGTTTTGATATTAAATTGTTAACAGAAGGCAAGTCATGATCTTCTAACTTATTGGCCAGAATAATAATTTTATTTATTTTGGAATCTACTGTAATAATTTTTCCATCATTAATAATAGTATAGTAATTATTATTTTCGTATTTGCCTTGAATAGAGAATTTTCTATTTAACGCAATTTCGATGATATTGTTTTGTTGTATTTCGGGTAGATAATACATAATCTGACGAAAATAATTTGGATTAATTTTTGTAAATTTACCACCGTCATAATAATGTAAATTCCTGGTAGCAATAATTAATTTATTACCGTCTTCTTTCTGAATATCGGATATTAGTTGTTTAATCGTCGTATCGTTGCTTTTAATTTCCTGATAATTAAAACGCAAAAACCATGGATCTACTTTTCTAAACAAATCGTTTACAAATGAAAATTCGCTACTGGGTAATAATAAAAAAATAGAAACTGGTAGGACCACAAGCAATGAGCAGATAAAATAAAACTTTTTTTGCAATAAATAATCAAAACCGTATAAGCTTAAAATAATCAAAACCGGTAAAAAAATTAATATGTACCCCGGCTGACCAAAATGAATAAATACATACACCATAACAGCCGGCATAGACCAAATTAAAAATAACCAAAAATTGTGATGTTTAAATATTTTTTTGTAAGTTTGTTTTTTTATAAAAATTACCAAGCTAACTAGAAGCGGGACAATTAAAAAATTAATAGCGACGGTCGAAACGCCGGCCACGGTTTTGATTTGCTTGAATAAATTAGATGTAGAAGCAGATGAAGCACCAAATAAATTCTTAACAATTTGAAAATAATCAAATAATCCCCCACTTAAAATTATAAGTGGCAGAAGCCAGCCTAATACAGATATTATTAAATATATCAGATTAATTAATTGTCTTTTAAAATTTAAGCGCGCCTGATAAACATTCATTAAATATAACGGTAAGAGCAAAACTAAAAGCGTAGGCCGAAAGCCGGCCCCTAAACCAAAAATGATGCTGGTAAAATAAATACGATTATTATGACTATTTGTTTTGTAATAGCTCCAGGCTAGATAAACGCCGATAAAAATATCAACCGTATAAGTAAGAGCTAGACTCCGATAGAACCAAAAAATAGGATTAGTAATTAACACCCAACCGGCAATAAATACCAAATCAATTCGCTTCGGGAATGTTAAACTCACTAATAAAAATAAATAAATTAAGGCTAACAGAGAAAATATGAAACTAATTAAAGTTAAACTAAAATTGGCATTATTAAAATAAACATTAAATATTTTCCCCACAAAAATAAAAGCCAGATAACCGGGTGGATGAGGTTGGTGTTCGAAAACGTTAAAAGTCTTCAATCCGATTGCAAATTGAGAAGCGTCCCAATTAAATAAGTAGTGCGAGAAAGTGAATGAAGAAAGAAAAAATAAAATTAATATTAAAACGATTAAGCAAATTCTTTTATTGGCGACCATAACCATTTAATATTTGTTTTCTAGCTTTTAACAACCAATCACAAACTATATTTACTTCATCAAATTTAAAATAAATAGCAATTAGTAAATAAATAAACACACCAGCCGAAACGCTAACCGTAGATTGAATAAAGATCCCCATGAAAGTATGCATATCAACTAGCGATGCCACAAAATATTTAACACCATGAATTACCACTCCCATGATCAATGAGGCAAATATAATTTTATAAACCGAATTAATAATGCGCTTATCATCAAGATAGCCTACTTTTACGCGCAATGCCGTCAGAAGCATCAGCATGTCTAGCAAACTGGAAATTGAAAAAGCCATGGCTAAGCCATAAATACCGTAAAATTTAGATAAAATTACTGCCAAAACTGCATTAATAACTACCGATATTGAACTGATAATTACCGGTGTTTTAGTGTCTTGCTGAGCAAAGAACGAGCGCGCTAAAATAGGAATCAGGGCCGAAGCAAACATGGATATTGAAAAACAACCCAAAGTTTGAGCAGTTAAAATGGTTGCATCCCAATCGAATTTACCACCACCAAAAGAACCAAGAATTAAGCGCACGATTTGAGCTCTTAATAATAAGGTGATAATTGAAATTGGAATTATGAAAAACAACACTTTTCGAAAACTGGAAGAAAAATATTCGGTAAATTCGTGAAATTGTTTATCCGCAAAAGCGCGCGAAAAAACCGGAAAGGCTGAGAGCGCTAGCGAAACGCCAAAAACATTAATGGGAAAATTTTGTAAATTATCGGCCCATGTCCAGACCGTTAAACTACCTTCGGGTAAGCGCAATGCCAGAGCCGCAATAATAAAAGCATTAATTTGAACAATACCTAGTGCTAATGATCGCGGGGGCATTAATTTTAATATTTTCATTACTCCTTTATTTTTCCAATCCAGAACAAATTCATATCGCCAACCGGCGCGGATTACTGCCGGAATCTGTATTAAAAAATGCATGCCCGCACCTAATGTAACACCATACGCTAAGCCAATCGGGCCAAATTTTTCTGATAAAAAAATAATACCGATTATGATTCCTAAATTATAAAAAATTGGCGCTAAAGAATAAGCTAAAAAACGCCGAAATGAATTTAAAATACCGGAAAAAACATTACTGGCTCCAAAAAATATAATGCTAAACAACATGATGCGCATAAACTGAGCTGTTAACACTTGTTGTTCAACTGATCTTTCGGCCATCAATATTTTTGATGAAATAACCGGCGCCGCGATGAATGCTAGAGTGGCTAAAACAGTTAGGCCAACTAATAATAAATTTAAAATTGAATTGGCCACACGCCAGGCTTTGGCTTTATCTTCTTTTTCCCACACTTCTAAAAAAACCGGAATGAAAGAAGCCGATAACGCTCCTAAAACCAAAATATTGAAAATTAAATCCGGAATTTTAAAAGCCGCATTATAAACATCTAAAATGGCGGAAGCACCGAAATATTTTGCAAATAAATTGTCGCGGACCAAACCAATAAAACGCGAGATGATTGAAGCCAGGCCAATAATGATAGCCCCGCCAGTAATTGTAGATGTAAGTTTATGGATGATCCGGCGCCACATGTTCATTTATTTTTGATCAACAATTACCACTCCTAAATATTTGTCGGTATCTAAAACGCTGTTAAAAGAATTTTGAAAATCTTTTGGATAACGCCATTTAATGGCATAATTATCTGGTAAAATTAACTCTGTGTTAAACAAACTGTTAAAGCTACCGGACTGCTTTTGAACCAGCAAACTATAAGTATCGGTGTTTTTCAACCAACCACCTGTTTGCAAAGTAAATGGCAATCTATAAGAGATGGTATAAGTTTTACTAGCACCCGGCTCTAAGCTTTGCCAGTTGGCAAAAACTGTTTTATTAAATTCCTTATTAATTCTCATTTTACTATTTTCTTCCATAAAGGTGTCACCCGAAATATTTTTTAAATCGGTATCGAGCGTATATCCTTCGGGCGTATCAAGAATTAATTTATTATCGGGCTGATTAAAACCTGAGCTTGATAATAATTCGCTCCCTTCCGGAACATAAACCCGAATATAATCCCAATTTAAAGTACTGGTAAAGGTGTTATCAATATGCCCTTTATGTGTCCGGGTGACGCTAACCGTATCGATAATCGATCCGTCGCTTTGGATTTCCGATTTATGATTAATAATTTCTTCAATCACACCATCAGTTTTTCCACCACTAATATTTGTATTAATAATCGATAAATAATCGCTATCGGTATTTTTAATTGATCCGCTCCAGCCTAAATTCATCATCTCCTCTTCTAAAAATGGATCGTTAAAATATAACAAAATATCTTTTTCCCGCAAGGCATTATAAAAAACTTCTAAAACTGATAAAGTCGAATCTTTTTCCAAGGAAAAAAGTTGGCTTAATAATTTTGGAGTTAAATCGGCAATAATTTTCTTAGGCACGCGCGTTTCATCGTATTTTTTCTCAGATTCAGTTTGAACAATATCGTAAAAATTTTGTGCATCAATAATAATGTTGTATTCCTGGCCCATATCGATGGGGCCGGTAATTTCAAGCATTGATTCAATGATATCAGGAGTAAGAGCCAACACTCCGTCTACTGTTGGACCATCGCTTTGATTATAAAACCATTCTATTTTTTGAGCTGAAGTCGGCCAATCGGGCCACCAATTAGCATCTTGAATCTGCCACGCTGGATTTATTAAATGCATTGGTTCCGGAGAAATAACTTTAGCTTTTAGAGCTCCATTTAGATCGTAAGTACCGCCACCCGGAATAGCAATTTTTGTAACTTTACCACCAGATATATCGATTACGCCAAAGCTTCCTAAGAATCCACCTGTAGCTCTGATTTCTCGATTATTTTGGAACACTACCAAATATCTTTTTTCTTGATCATGACCTAAAATAGTTAGCATGGCTTCAGATAATTGCAAAACTTGTTTTAAGCTTTTATTTATTTTAGGCAGTTCTTCTTTAATAAGATTTATTTTGTCGATATAATCAGCCGGCAATTTGTTGGCATCTACCTGGCTAAGGGCAGTGTTAGCTAAATCAATTTCTTCACTGGCGGGTTTTAAATTAGCATGACCGAGCACGATTATTTCGGTAAGTGAAGGCGGATTAGTGGCATTAATATTTTTCAGAACTTCGCTGTCTAGTTTGTTAAAGATGTTAAAAGCCGTGGTTAAATTATCGGCCGCTGTGGTTAAATGAGTTGCAGCTGAAAGAAGATTTTGAGCGCTTTTATATTCTTTGCCTTTACCAGGTAAAGATGCAATTACTGCTGAAAAAGTATCATTATAAATTGTTAGCTCGTTTTGCGCAGTCGTAAACTTTTCCAAAGCATTATTAAATTGAGCTGAAGCTTCAGTGAAATTAGAATCACTCGCTAATTGACTACCAACTTGCATATCTTCCAGCGCTTTTGATGACAAAGAAAAAACTGAGGCTTTAATGTCGTCTAGTTTATAATATAAGGCCATGCAGGCAAACGGCATGATTAACATCAAGCAAATTATAATAAAAAAAGACAACGGCTTGAATGATGTCTGGAACCATGAAGTTTTTGAAACAGCTGATGCGATAACCGGAGCCGGTTCGGGCTGATGTTTTTGAGCAACAATTTTAACTTTTTCGGATTTTTTAACAATAGTTTTTTTCTCTTGCTGGCGCTCTTGAATTTGCTCTTGAATTTTTTGAGAACGGGCTAAAATATCTTTAGGTGACTTTTGTTTTGCGGATGAAGAAAATAAAGATTTAAACCAACCGCCATTTTTAATTTGCTTTTCTTTTTTAATGGCTTTATTTTTTTCTTTGGTATAAACCGCGTGTTCTTTTGAGCCTAGTTTAGTGGAACGTAAATCTAATACATTGCTACTGGGTATACCAGGACTAAGCTTAATGGGTTTTAACGTATGCGTTTTTTTTACGGTTTTTGACGCTATGATCTGTTTGGGCATAAATTTCTAAAGTTTGCCGGGCCATTTTTCCCCAGCTGTATTTTTTTATTTGTTTTAGTCCTTTACGTATAAGCTCTTGTTTGAGATTTATATCTGTAAATATATTTTTTACTTGTTCTATTATACCATATACATCTTGATAATCAAAATATAAAACCGCTGACCCTAGCACTTCAGGCAAACATGCTTGGTTTGAACAAATAACCGGTGTTTTGTAACTCATGGCTTCAAGTGGTGGCAATCCAAAACCTTCATAACGCGATGGAAAAATATACGCCGTTGCTTTTTGATACAAAACCGGTAAATCTTTATCTGCTATAAAACCGGTGAAAATAATGTCCTGATCTAAATTCATAGCCCAGGCTTGTTGTTCAAGCCGTTTGTAAAAATAATCTTTCCGGCCAACTAAAACTAATTTCCAATTTAATTGATGGTCTTTTTTTAATTGATGGACTACTTTAAGCAAAGTTTCTAAATTTTTATGCGGATAAGCATTACCCACATACAGTAAATAAGCTTTATTGATACCCAAACCCGAGAGAATAATTTTACTATCATCTTCACTAGCTTCATCGCTCGGGATGATATCGGCCGCTTCATAAGTGACAATAATTTTTTTTTCGGAAATTTTAAAATAATCCATAATATCCTGCTTAGAATAATTGGACACGGTAATAATTTGTTGCGCCTTGAGTGCTGCATGTTTTATTACTTGATGATAAGCTAATTGTTTAATTTTATATAACCACGGACCCAGTGTAGTAGCGCGCTCCGTGGGAAAACGAGAAAGAATTAAATCGTGAATAGTTACTATAAACGGACCATTATAAAAAAGAGGAACGTTGAAATGCGGAAAATGCATAAAATCTACATTGGCTTGTTTTATTTTCAGAGGCATAAATACTTGTTCTTCCCAGCTATACCATGGGTATGGTGCTTCAATGGCAATAAAATTGCGATACGGACAAGCCCATTTTTTATATTGCTCGGATTGTAAAAAAATAACGTATTCGTTATTTTGGTCTAAGTGCATTAAATACTCGATTAACTTCTGAGTATAACGCCCCAACCCTTTAGATTGTTCGCCTCCATAAAAACGAGCATCAATTCCTATTCGCATATACTGCTTATTATACAAGAGCATTAAAAATATTTAAAGTTTCGACTGCAGTTTTTGACCAGGAAAATTTTTTCATTTGCTCCTGCGCGCCAGCCAGAAGATTGTTTTTTAAATTCAAATCAAATAACACAGCGTTGATGGCTACAACAATTTCTTGAGTGTTGTATGGATTCACATACAAGGCAGAACTTCCCAGCACTTCGGGCAAAGATGAATTATAGCTGGCAATTATTGGCACATGATAATTCATAGCTTCAAGTGGTGGTAATCCAAAACCTTCGTAAAAAGTGGGGTAAATAAAAGCTCGAGCATTTTTATATAAAGCGGTTTTTTCCTTTTCATCAACAAAACCCAAAAAAATTATTTTACTATTATTTTTAGATTTATTATAAATATCGCTGTTTTTCCAACCGGCTGGACCAACAATTAATAAATGTAAATCAAAATTATTTGGTGATGCAGAAACTATATTAAATGCATCTATTAAACCACTAATATTTTTTCTTGGCTCTAAAGTTGAAACCGACAAAATATAGTTTTGCGGTAGACTACCAGAAAATGATTCTGAATTATTATTTTCATTTTTAATAGAACCTCCTAAATGAACTACTTCGATTTTATTTTCGCTAATTTGAAATAAAGAAATTAAATCCTTTTTTGTATTGAATGAATCAGCAATAATTTTATCGGCTGTTTGAATAAACTTTTTCGGATTAATTAATTTATGCCACAACTTGCGTTTAAAAGACAAAAAATGCGGAAATAAATTAAACGATAAATCATGAACTGTTACCACTACGCGGCACTCTTTGGATAAAGAAATAAATTGTAAATTAGGCGCAAAAAAAACATCCACGCCGCCAATTAATTTATCGATCTTCGGCCAATGTAAAAAATTAGTAAAAAAATTAAATAATTTATTAGGGTAGCTGAATTTTTTTATTTGCACCCGGGGATATTTTGATAACCGAGAAATAATTTCTTTATGAACCGGCTGAAATGAATTATAAAACAATAAATAATCATGTTCGGTGTTTAAACGCAGTAAATTATCCAGTAAATTTTGAGTATAAAAAGACACACCTGACGGCTGAGCTTCTAATAAACATCTAATATCAATGCCAATTAGCATTTATTTAAATTATTTGATGTTTCGTAAATAGTGTCGAGAGTAAACTAAAAGCGACCCAATAACTAAACCAACTATGAAACCTAAGATAGTAATTAAATATAAATTAATTTCACTTAAAACAATTGCCGGTTCAGATGCAATAATACTGAATAACGATTTGTTGCTGACATCTTTATTAGATTCTTTAACTTTTGCATTTAATACTGTGCTGATGCCATCTGCAATTTTATTTGCATTTTCGGCTGATGGATCATAATAACTTACTACAAAATTTTGCGCTGCATATTGACGCGCTGTAAAACGATTAGTGAACTGATCTAAATTATCGATTTCATAACCAATGCCGGCTGTCTCATAAATTTGGGCAATAACCGCCGGAGTACGCAACCAACTCATAACATTTTGCGTAAACATTTCGGCGCCTTTTAAATCGTAATATGAACCATATTGATAGTCGGCAGAATCGGTTCGATTTACTAAATTAATGTCGAATGAAATAACAGCTTTATAGCTGTCGGGTCGATAAGTTGCATAAAGAAAGCTTACTACTGCCACAGCTACGGCTAAAGCGATAATAAACCACTTACCCTGATTAAAAATTTTTAAATGTTCTTTTAGTTCCATATTTATTTATTATTAAATTCTTGATAAGCTTGTTCAACGTATTGTTCTATACTTTGCTTGAAATGCGAAATATTAAATTGTTCGGCATATTTTCTAATCTCTGATGGCGTATAAGTTGCAGAATCGAATTTAACTACAGCATCAGCTAAATCTTCCCAGGTTTGTTCAGCAAATAAAATACCAGTGAGGTTCGTGTTTATAATTTCCTTGGCTCCCCCTGCATCATAAGCAATAACCGGACGACCCGAAGCCATAGATTCAAGCATGGTTATGCCAAAATCTTCTTCTTGCGGATTAATATAAGCCAGAGCATTCTGATATAATTTCATTTTTTCCTGGTCATCTACCCGACCAAGAAATTCAATATTTTTTTTAGCTCGGGCTTTTAGCGCGTTTAATTCCGGACCATCACCAAAAATTTTTAAAGGTCTACCTAACCTATTAAAAGCATCAACTATAATGTCGAATCTTTTATAAGGCACAATGCGACCACCGGCTAAAAAGTAATCCCCGGTTTCATTGTTAAGAGCAAATTTTTCAACTTCAACGGGCGGATAAATGATATCACTATCACGATGATAATATTTTTCAATGCGCTTTTTAACTAAACTGGAATTGGAAATATATTTATCTACTCGTTCAGCGGCTAAACGATCCCACTGGCGAATATTACTTAAAAAAATAGGTAATATTTTCTTAACGATTTTAGAAACTCCCAGTTCTTTTATATAGCTGTGTGTATCACTCCATAAAAAGCGCGTGGGTGTATGACAATAACAAATATGTAAAGTTTTTGGCTTAGTAATAATTCCTTTAGCAAAAGCCGAATTGCTCGAAAGAATAACATCGTAATCTGATAAATCATAATCTTCAACTGCGGCCGGATAAAAAGGCATATACCATTTATATTTTTTCACTCCCCAAGGTAATTTTTGAATAAACGAAGTTCTAATGTCTTTATTAGCAAAAATTTTATTAGCTTGTTTGGGATTATAAACAACAACATAAGTTGGTGCCTCGGGCCAAATTTGTTGAAAAGCCGCCAAAACTTTTTCGGCTCCACCGTCTTGTGCCAGATGATCGTGAACCAGAGCTATTTTCATAAAGCTTTTCTTTTATTAAATAATACTAGTGGTGTTTTAAACATAATATATAAATCTAATCCCAGGCTCCAATTTTCAATATAATAAGTATCTAATTTCATTTCATCATTGAATTCTAAATCACTGCGACCGGAAATTTGAGCTAACCCGCTGATGCCGGGTTTAACGCTTAAGACGCTTAGATGTTGCTTTTCATATTTTTCAACTTCACGTGGTTGATGTGGTCGTGGTCCGATCCAACTCATTTCTCCTTTTAGTACATTAAAAACCTGAAGAAATTCATCGAGTGATGTACGCCGGATAAATGCGCCAACTCGTGTGACGCGGGGGTCATCTTTAATTTTATAAACTGGTCCGCTCTTAATGCTTTTTTCTTTAATTAATTGTTGTTCAAACTCCAAGGCTTTATTTACATCACCATATTCTTCACCCACGCAGTAATCGCTCCGCATGGATCGAAATTTTAAAGTCTTGAATTTCTTGCCTTTATAGCCCACTCTTTCATTTTTATAGATCACTGCACCAGGGCTATCTAATTTAATGGCTAAAGCAATAATCAACATCAGCCAGCCAGTAAAAATCAGCCAGAGAATAGAAAAAATTATATCGATCACGCGCTTAATTATTTTACCCCAGCCATCCAGCGGAGTTCGTTTAATCTCTACAATGGGCACACCGGCCAAAGGACGAATTTCAATATTAGCTACTTTAGAATCGAACATATCAGCTGCATATTTAAATGAAATATTATTAACATCACAAAATTCAACCAGTTGATTTTTTTCCTCACTACTTAAATTTGGTTGCGCTAAAATGATTTCATCAATGGATTTAATTTTTAAAATTTTACTTAATTTATCAAGAATATCGCCATTAATGGTTTCGCATTCTTCGGAAATTACATAACCCAATGATCGGTTATGGCGAATGGTACTTTTTAAAAAACGAGCGGTTCGACCATCACCAATAACCACGATACGATGTAATCCGATGCCTCTGGTAAATAAATATCTTTCCAGTTGAATAATGAAATAGCGTGCCAAAGAAACATATACGATACTTAGCATCCAATCTGCTAAGATTATAAAGCGCGAGGAAAATAATTCCCGATCAAAAAAAGTTAAAATAATAACAATTAGAACTCCGGTTGAGCAAGCCACAAATATTCGACGAAGCTCGGTGACGATGCGTCTGGTACCGGTAATACTGTAAAGGCCATTCCAGGCAAATATAATTATTAAGGCTAAAGATGCAATTAATGAAACCAAAAAAAAGTCTTTAAACGGCAATTCATAAATAACTGGTCTGATTTCGGAAAAAGTATCGCCGAAACGCAAAAAATACGCACTCATAGAAGCGAGTATTAACATTAAATAGTCGAGCGGTAATAAAATAAAACCGAATATTAATTCCGTTTTTTTCATGAAAAAATTTAATAGTTCTGTTGTTTCAAACCCTCCAAAGAGGGGCTTAAGCAAACCTGTAAGCCGAATTCTGTTAAATAAGGTTATCTATCTAGGCTTGTTGTTGCCAACAAACTCATGCGAGCTACCATTTTCCGCTTTGCTTACGCTAATCGGAAAAAACTTGCTCTTGCACCCAACAGGGTTTACCACGCACTAGCCGTCACCGGTAGTGGATTCCGTTTTACGGAAACTTTTCACCTTTCTCCCAATTTTCATTAGGATAGTATTGTCTCTGTGGCACTTTCCCTGAGTTTATAGACGAACAGAAATCTATAGATTTTCTATCCATCACTTATATCTCGGTCGGTGTTACCGACTGTCTTTAAAATGGTGTTCGGACTTTCCTCTGTTTTAATTGTAAAACAGCAACCTTACGGCTTACTTAAGCACTAATAATATATTACAAAAGCTTGAAAATGTCAAGCTTGAGGCCCTAAAGCTTTGTCGATTGCAATATTTACCAACTTATCGGCAATTTTGTTCTGTTCGCGCGGAATATGAGTAAAACTTATTTTTTTATATTTCAATTTCTGATTCCAAATTTTCACAAACCATACACCTAAATTTTTATCTTTTATTTTATAAACACCGTTTAATTGTTGAACTACCAACAATGAATCTAAATAAAATTCTATTTCTTGAATGCCAAGATCTTTAATTTTCTCCATGGCTAAATGAACTGCCTGATATTCAGCCTGGTTATTAGTGGTTTCGCCGATGTATTGATTATAATCCCCAACCAGATGATTAGCCTCGTCTACAATGTGAACACCGATTCCAGCCGGGCCTGGATTTCCACGCGCACCACCATCAGTATAAATTATTAATTTTGTCATTTTTTTAAAATTATATATCAACGATTTTTAATTGTTGTTCTTTGTTTCCGTTCCATTCATTAACATCCAGCTCGGCTACAATATCAATTTTTTTATCGCGATCGATTTGATCCGAAAAACTACCGAAATTAAAACCGATGGCTTTTTTTACTATATTATCCTGTTCGAATATCAAGCGCAAATGCTTGTTGTTTTGACCAACTATTTGCCAATCACGTATGGTTAAATTTTTTAATAAAAATAATGGTTTAGGGTTGCCCTCGCCAAAGGGACTGAATTTTTCCAGCTCATTCATTAATTCCCAGGTGATATCTGATAATGTTATTTCCGATTCTATACGCACAGTTTTTTTCAGAACTTTATTTTTAATTTTTTCACCAATGATTCGTCGCAATTTTATTTTAAATTCAGATAATGATGCACCATTTTTCAGCGAGAAACCACAGGCTTGGGCATGACCGCCAAAACGCGATAAATATTCTTCACATTGCTGAATAGCTTCAATAATATTTATTTGCTCAATGGATCGACCAGAGCCGGTAATCTCGCCCTGGTTCTCGGTAATAATAAAAGTTGGTTTTTGGTATAAATCACTTATCTTTCCGGCAACCAAACCTAATATTCCAATTGGCCAATCTCTATGATAAGCAAAATAGACTGACTCGTCGATCTCGCCGGCAATCTGTTCTTTAGCTTGATTGGTTATTTTCTCGGTAATTTTTTGGCGATTTGTATTTGACTGATTGAGTTGTCTAGATAAATCAACCGATTCAGCCGGATCTTTCGTGGCTAATAATTGATAAGCAGAATTAGCATGATCCATGCGACCAGCTGCATTTAATCTAGGACCAAGACGAAAACCAACAATATGCGAATCAATACTTAAAAAATTATTGCCAATACTTTTGATCAGTTCCAATAAACCCAAGCGTTTAGTTTTATTTAAAACCATTAAACCATATTTTACCAAAGTGCGATTTTCGCCAAGTAAAGGCATACAATCTGTAATAGTGCTAATGGCCACTAGGTCTAATAACCATTTCTCAAAACCTTCGCCTAGCTCATATTTTTTTATTAATGCTTGGGCAACTTTAAAGGCCACGCCCACCCCAGCTAATTTTTTAAATGGATACGGCTCACTACTAATAGCTGAATCGATAATAGCCACGGCTGAAGTTGGCATATCAAGCGGTTCAGCATGATGGTCGGTAATGATGGTATCAATTTTATTTTCCAATGCATAAGCAATCTCTTTAGCGTTAGCTATGCCGCAGTCAACAGTTATTATTAAATCAACCTTTGCTTGAATAAAATTATTAATAGTGTTCATGTTCAAGCCATACCCTTCGGTTTCTCGATCCGGAATATAAATGCTTAAATTTTTTATACCAATTGCGGTTAAAACTTCATGCATTAAACAAGTCGAACAAACTCCGTCTGCATCGTAATCACCATGAATAACTACTTTTTCATGTTTTGATAAAGCTTGCTCGATTCGCGCCAAAACTTTTTCCATATCGCGAAATAAAAAAGGTGAATTTTGATCGGTAGAATAATCAGGCGTAATGAATTCTTCAATTTGCTTCTGTTCGGTTATTTGGCGATTAAAAAGCAATTGTAAAATTATCGGATTTATTTCCGGAAACTTATCCTTTAATGATTCGGGCATTTTTGCCACTACGTTCCAATTATCTTTCATGGTTATTTGCCGGGCGGAGATAAAAATTCTCTTAATTTATAAATTAACACTCGTTGATTTTTATGTTTAAAAAAACGATTTACAGCTGGTAAGCTTACCCACTTATACTCTAAATGTTCATCAGACAGAACCACTTCTTCAGGTTCAATAGTTTTCGCTAAATAAAAAATATTATTTTTTTTAATTAAAAAATTGTCAAATTTAAACTGGTAATTGAAGCCATGTCTGAATTCTTTGATAACTTTTATTTTTTTTAAACCAGCTTCTTCAAAAATTTCCCGGCGTAATGTATCTAATTCATCATTTTCCTCGCCCAGCTCTACTTTGCCTTTAGGAAACTCCCAATATCGATTTTGTTTTTGAAATAAAATTAAAACTTTTTGCTGGTCATTTATAATAATGGCGCCAACGCTTTTAACATTTTTAACCGGTAATTTACCTTTATAGATCATTTATTTTTTGGGGTTTAACTTTAATTGCTGAAAAAATTTGTTTTTCCAGTGCCGTGAGCTGTTTAAGCAGTTCTTGATTATCAAGCGTATTTGGTACTGAGTGCCATCTTTTCCTGCCCTGGCTTAATCTTTTTTTTATTGATACAAACTTGTCGTGGTCAACTCTTTTATCGGCATAATAAACGATTTTTTCTTCCCAGGTTTTTAATTCACCTCGCAAAATTGCACTTAAACGATGTTTTTTGATTACTCGCGCCATTTCCAGATATTGCTTTTTAAATATTTGGTAGCTGGCTTCGGCGTGATGTTGATTATGAAATTTTTTCTGTAATTTTTGCCAGAACAATAAGTTAGTTTTAGTTTCATCGCTTTTATCCGTATAAGCAAACAAATCGCCTTTAATATCAGCTACTCGAATAGTATCATGAAGCAGTGAAGCCCGATCAACTAAATCTAAATTTATTTTACATCCTGCTATTACTAATTTTTTAGCCAAATAATTTGCTACTTTATTAACGGCTAAAGAATGTTTAATGATGTGAACCGGTGTATGATATTTATTGAATATTTTTTGACACTCATTACGCGAAGGCAATTTCATAATTATCGATCGTTACTAATGGCATCAGCAAAAATCTTGGCTACGGAAATTACTTTAATTTTATCGATTAATTTTTCTTCGGGCAGTTCGATAGTATCAGTGACGACCACTTCCTTAATGCATGAATTTTTCAGGCGTTCAATGGCCGGACCTGATAAAACCGGATGAGTGCAAGCAAAATAAATATCGCGCGCGCCATGTTCTTTTATGGCATTAACAACACCCACCAGTGTTCCGGCAGTGTTTATTTCGTCATCAATGATTATTACATCTTTGTCTTTTACTTCGCCCACTATTTTTTTAATGATTGCCTCATCGTGTTTCTTTCTTTTTTTGTAAGCTTTAACAATTGGAATGTTTAAAGCTTTGGCATATTTTTTTGATTCCGGCATTGAACCTTTATCGGGTGCTAAAATAACCATGTTGCTGAGATCTTTCTTTTTTAAATATTCTATAATTGCGCTCATGGCAAAAAGCTCGCGCCGTTGGAATTTAAAAAATCTTTTGGATCGGTGCTTGTGTAAATCCATGCAAATAATTTTATCGATACCGGCGGTTTTAAGAAGATCAGCGACTAATTCAAAAGTCAGCGATTCACCCGCCTCCACGGTTTTTTCCATACGTCGATACGGATAAAAAGGCACAACTGCAATAACCTTTTTAGGTGATAAATTATTTTTTAACGCGTGCAACATGATAATTAATTCCATCAAGCTTTCATTGGCCGGATATGATCCGCTTTGAATAAAATAAACTTTTTTATTTTTCACGTCTTCTTCGACGTTAACATACGTTTCACCGTCCGAGAAATGCTTAATGACTACTTTGCCTAATTTTACATCCAACTCTTTGGCAATTTTTCTCGCTAAAGATTTATTGGTTGTTCCGGAGAATAAAACAATGTTGTTTTTTTTCTTAGGGCTCATGCTTTATTGAAAATTATTTTATAAATTGAGGAATTATTTTTAGCAAATCGTCAGCATTATAAAAATAGCCTACTTTCTTTTTTAATGCATCTCCGGCTAAACCATTTAAATACACACCGGCACAAGAGGCTAAAAGCGCATTATTATTGCACGCTAAGGCCGCAATAAGACCGGCTAATACGTCGCCGGTTCCCCCTTTTGTCATTCCGCTGTTTCCGGTTGTATTATAATACATTTTTTTACTTGTGGCTACTATGTCGGTTTTTCCTTTTAAAACTAACGTGATTTTATATTTTTTAACTACTTCAAGTGGTGACATTTTTCCAAATAATTGCTTGTACTCATCAGCATGCGGCGTAATTATTATATTATGAGATAAATTTATCTTATTTATTATGGCTAGTGCCCCAGCATCTAAAATAAATTTTTTATTTTTATTTTTTTTAATTATCTTGTTGATTAATAATTTATTTTTCTTATTAACTTCTAAACCGGATCCAATTAATATGGCATCTGATTTAAGCAAACTCGTCTCGAGATTCACCTCATTAGTGATATTGATAAAACAGCTGGATTTTAATTTTAATTTGTTTGCTAATTTTTGATTTTCGGCGTTAGAATAAAAATACACCAGATCAACAAAACGACTAGCAATATTAATGGCTAAAAGTGGCGCACCATGATATTTTTTTGAACCAGCAATAATAGTTAAAATACCATTATCGCCTTTATGTGCTTTGGCTAGTGGTTTTTTTATTTTTTTTATTATTGAGCCGGTAATTTTTATCATGCACTTTGGATATCTGATTGTAAAGCTATTATATTTAATCTTTTTTGTGATTCTCGTAATTCTCTTCCAGCAACGGATTGCCAAGAATGATTGCGCATCATACTTAATGTTGATTGTTTAAACACCGACATTTTTTCATCTGATATTCCTAGTTCTTTTGCATATCGCATAGTGCAATCACTCCTATCTTCACGGCCAAAATTTGCCACATCCGCATCCATTAAAACTCGGGCAATTTTATTTTTAGGATCTTGAGTTTGCAATAAACAACCTCTGCTAGTGTCAAATTTAACTTCCGTGGCTTTAATGGCTTCGCTGATAACCATTACTTCCTGCCTAGTTAAATTCGAACCTTCTGCTAATTGAAATAAAAATAATTGTGCACCAACTTCTTCGTGGCCGGTTTTGTTTTTATCTAATTGTTTTGTTGCGTCAACTAAAAAACCAATGTCGTGTGCATAGGCAGCTAGAGCTAGCATCTCAAGATCTTTTTCTGTGAATTCTTCACTAGCATCCATTTCACCTTTAGCTACTAATTCATTTGCATATAGTGCCATTAAAATTGCTTCCTTTACTACATCTATGGTATGATCTCGATTATGATATTTTAGAGCTTGTATTTTTGGATCTTTTAAAATTTCTTCTATTTTTTGAACGACCGGATGTTTTTGCATTTTTTCAAGTTGAGCTTCAACTGCCGGCATTAATTCTGCCTGTTTATATTTGGAGTCTTCAGGAGATAATAATGTTTTATCCCCCTCATTGTTTTGTCGCATACTAATTGTTCTTAATAAATCTTCATTCATATTTTTTTAAAATAATTATAAATTATGCCCTAATTTCTTCTTTTTAACTTGCAAATACTTTTTATTATATTTATTTGGTTTTATTTTTAGTGGAATTATTTTAGTAATTTTTAAGTTATATGCTTCAAGCCCCACTACTTTTCGTGGATTATTGGTTAATAAATTAATGGAAGTTAAACCTAAATCAGCGAGAATTTGAGCGCCGATGCCATAATCTCTTAAATCATCTTTAAAACCCAGTTCATGATTGGCTTCAACCGTATCTCTGCCTTTGGCTTGTAAGCAATAAGCGTGCAATTTATTAACCAGCCCGATGCCTCTTCCCTCTTGGCGCATATATAAAATCACTCCTTGTTTTTTGTGAGCAATTTTTTTCATGGCCGAGTCGAGCTGTTCTCCACAATCACATTTTTTTGATTTTAATATATCACCGGTAAAGCATTCGCTATGCACGCGCACTAATACATTCTTTTTATTTCTAATATTTCCTTTGATAATAGCTAAGTGCTGATAGTTATCTATTTTTGATTCATAAACAATGATTTTAAATTCGCCATAAGCTGTGGGTATTTTTGTTTCGACCAGTTTAGTAATTAATTTTTCCTGTTTTTTGCGATATTTAATTAAATCGGCAATAGAAATAATTGTTAGTTTATGAAGTTTTGAAAATTTAATTAAATCTGTCAGCCGTGCCATTGTGCCGTCGGTGTTCATAATTTCACAAATTACACCGGCCGGTTTTGAGCCAGCCAGCCGTGCCAAATCAACTGCGGCTTCAGTGTGGCCAACCCGCTCCAAAACACCGCCCGGCCTGGCTTGTAAAGGAAAAATATGGCCAGGTCGTAAAAGATCTTGAGGTTTAGCTTTTTTACTAATTAAAGTTTTTATTGTGGTAGCGCGGTCTCGAGCAGAAATACCAGTAGAAGTTTTGGCTTTGGCGTCGACTGAAACAGTAAAGCCAGTGCCATGAGCTTCAGTATTTTTCTCGACCATTGGTTTTAACTCTAAACGATTTAATTCGCCAGCTTCCATGGGGACGCAAATCAAGCCCCGGCCATGAATTGCCATAAAATTTATATGTTCGGATTTAACTTTTTCAGCCGCCATAATAAGATCACCCTCATTTTCACGGTTTTCGTCATCAAGCACAACTACTATTTTGCCGGCTTTAATATCTTTAATAGCTTTTTCTATTTTATCAAGCATATCCTTCAATTATGATATTTTTTCCTAAAATTTTGGTTTGAATTTGTTGTAATTTAACTACTTTAGACAGCTTTTGGCAATAGTTAAGCTGTTGTTTGCCAAATATTTCCGGCGTATATATTAAAATTACTTTATCAGCTAATTGTTGTTCTAAAAAACTTGTAATAACTTGGCTACCACCCTCAACCAAAATACTGCAAATTCCTTTCATGTATAAATCATGCAAATATTTTACTAAATCAATTTTGTTTTTTGGCAAAATAAGTTTTTTTGGATTTCTTTTACCTTTAATGTGACAAGTTAATTTTGGTTTATCTATAACATTAGTATTATACCCTACTAAAATAGCATCTACTTGGCTTCTTAGCTCATGCACATATTGCAAAGCCGGTTTGGAACTAATATATTTGTTATTGGGGTGAGTAATTTTACCGTCTAAACTTAAGGCTGTTTTTAAATAAATAAACGGCATTTTTTGAGTAATGCTTTTGAAATACACTTTGTTTAATTCTTTGCCTTCAGATTCTAAAATTTTGTCAATCACATTAATATTAAACTTTCTTAAAGCTCTTTTACCTTTTCCGTTTACCAGTGGATTCGGATCTAAATTTGAAAATATAACTTGTTTAAAATTATAACTGGAAATAATATCGGTGCAAGGTGGATTACTGCCGTAATGGGCGCACGGCTCTAAGTTTACATATAAACTAGCGCCTTTTAATTTCTTATGGCCATGTTTTTTTAAAGCTTTGTTTATAGCATCGACTTCCCCGTGAATGCCTTGAAATTTATGATGATAACCGCGAGCTAAAATTATTCCGTCTTTTACAATAATTGCACCCACTAAAGGATTAGGCGAAACTTGCCCCCGCCCCTTTTCAGCTTGTAAGAAAGCCTGCCTTATAAAAAACTCATGATCAACTTTTGCCTGCATAATTGAAAATTGGAAATTATTTATTAAGCTCTTGCCAGGTTAATAAACCTTCTTGTGCGCCAGGTTTAAAAACTAAAGCTGAAGAATTTTTTATAGCCAGGTCTAAAGACTTGTTAATATCGCCTTTGGTTTTAATTAACCCGGCAATTAAAGTTGAACCAAAACAATCACCGGCGCCAGTAGTATCTTTTGGTTTACCGTGATGCGGTTTTTTATAATAATGTTTATTAGCATAATAAACCCAAACACCTTTTATGCCGTCGGTAATGGATACAAGCCCAACTCCCCAGCTCCAAATAATTTCGGCTAATTTTTTTTCATCCCATTTTTTTAATTTAATTCCAGCTGAAAGACAAAGCTCTATGGCCTCGTCTTTATTAAGTAATAAGACATCAGTATATTTAAAATATTTTTTTAGTTTCATGTAGCCTGCTTTTAACTGTGTAGCTCCCGGGTTCCAAGCAATTTGCACTTTGGTTCTAATAGCTTCATCCATTAGATGCGCCCATTTATTTGTGCTTAATGAAGAAACATAGAGCCATTTGGTATCAATATGGGGTATTTTTTTGAGCCCGTTATTTGCCCCGTAAGAGACTAAAACCACATGTTCGTTAGAATTTTTATCGACCACTAAAAAAGATAGGCCAGTTGGTAATTTTTTTTCCACGCTGATAAATTTTGAATCGACTTTTTTTTGTTTTAAACGATTAATTATTTCTGCGCCCAGACCATCATCCCCTACAGCCGATATAATGGCGGTTTTTAAATTCAAGTTGGCAAAATTAATGGCCGTGTTGGCAGCGCCGCCGCCAAACGAATAATAAACTTCATCACTTTTTATTTTTGCGCCATACTCGAACCCCAATAAAAAAACTTTAGTGGGATCATTTTTAGGATTTTTCAGAAACTCGGCTTCACTGGTGTAAAAAACAATATCTCTTACACACGAACCCATGCACACTACGTCGTATTTCATAATATTTTTTATCTTAATAATGATGCTTGTGTCATCTCGGCCGGAATCGGTAAATTCATAATATTTAAAACTGTGGGTGCGATATCAGATAGTACGCCTGATGGAATGTTATAGCTTAAATCTCCGGCCATGGTAGTTGGCCACATATTTTTTCTTCCCATCCAGCGACGTCCAACTAAAATAAACGGCACCGGATTAGTAGAGTGTTCTTTATTAATATTACCGTCCACTAAATTTAGCATTTCTTCGGCATTACCATGATCAGCCGTAATAATTAAAGTACCATTAGTATTTAATAACGCCGGAACAATTTCGCCTAAACATCTATCTAATGTTTCTACGGCAATTTTTGCGGCTGCAATATCGCCCGTATGACCCACCATATCGGCATTGGCAAAGTTAGCCAAAATAAAATGATACTCGCCACCGTTAATGGCTTCAACAATTTTATCTTTTACGGACATAGCGCTCATTTGTGGCGCTTGGGCATAGCTCGATACTGCCGGAGATGGAATAATTACCCGATCTTCATTAGTAAACGCCTCTTCTCGACCACCATTAAAGAAGAAAGTGACGTGAGCGTATTTTTCCGTTTCGGCAATATGAATTTGACGCAAGCCGGCTTCAGAGATAACTCGCGCCAGTGGCATGTTTATTTTATCCGGAAAAAATGCTACATTAACCGGTAAATTTTTTTCATACTCCATCATGGTCGCAAAACACAAATTACGCATATAACTGTGCTCTGAAAATTTATCAAAACCAGGCAAGCAAAAAGCTTTAGTCATCTGGCGGGCACGATCAGCTCGAAAGTTAATAAATATTAAGGAGTCATTATCTTGAATCGTGGCTACGGGTTTGCCTTGGTCAGTAATAACGGTGGGAATGAATTCTTCATCAAATACTTGCCGATGATATGAATCTTCAATGGCTTGTAAGGCATTGTCAGCTTGGTAGTCGGCTTGGCCTAAAACCATAGCACGATAAGCTTTGGCAATTCGATCCCAATGATTATCTCTATCCATGGCATAAAACCGACCGGCTAAACTAGCAATTTTACCCACGCCCATGGATCGCATGCGATTTTCTAAATCAGAAATATATTTTAAACCACTGTTGTGAGCTGTGTCTCGACCATCTAAAAATGCATGAATATATACTTCTTTAATTTCCTGTTGCTGACATATTTCAAGCAGAGCATAAAGATGATTAAGCGCACTATGAATACCGCCTTCACTAGTAAGACCCATAATATGCAAGCGGGAATTATTATTTTTTACATGCTGGATAGCTTTGGCAAAAGCCTGATTTTCAGCAAAACTGTTGTCCATGATTTTATTGTTCAAAAGCTGTAAATTTTGATCAACTTTCCGGCCACCACCAATATTTAAATGCCCGACCTCGCTGTTACCCATTTCAGCAAACGGCAACCCTACCATTTCACCCGATGCTTGCAATGTTGTAGCCGGATAAGTATTTATAAGGTTGGTAAAATTAGGCGTATAAGCCATACTAATTGCATTCCCGCGCGAGGGCGTGGCTATACCAAAACCATCAAGAATTAATAATACTACTGGAAAAGGTTCGTTTAACATAAAGATTTTTCGCTCATCAATTTAGCTGGCGGTAAATTAAATAATTTTAAAATAGTGGGCGCTATACATCCTAAGCATCCATTTTTTTTAAGATTTAAATTCTTTTTCGTGACGATAAACGGCACGAGATTAGTGGAATGTTTCGTGTCTACTTCACCGGTCTCAAGATTAATTAGCTCTTCAGCATTGCCATGATCAGCCGTTATAATTAAAATACCGTTTTTATTTTTAACTTGTTTATAAAGTTCGCCAATTTGTTTATCAATAAATTCACAAGCCTTGATGCTGGCTTCAAGGTTTCCGGTGTGAGCGACCATATCGGGATTGGCATAATTAATGCAATAAAAATCGTAAGCATCTTGTTTAATAAAATCCACAACAGTTTTTGTAATTTTAGCCGCACTCATTTCCGGAGCCTGGTCGTACCTGTTTACGTCGGGTGAAGGAATTTTTACTCGATCTTCCCCGCCAACGGTTTCAGCATATCCGCCATTAAAAAAATAAGTGACATGCGCGTATTTTTCGCTCTCGGCAATATAAAGTTGTTTTTTACCGGCTAATTCCATGGGCAAAGTATCGGGCACATCAACCGACGGAAAAGCGCTTAATATATGGTCTAAATCCGGGCCAAAATCTGTCATGGCCACGAATTTTAAATTTTTAATAATTTTCTTACGAATAAATGATCCCGGATTTTTTTTATTAAATTCGGGTTGAACAAAAGCTTTGGATAACTGACGAGTGCGATCGGATCGCAGATTAAAAAATATAACTGAATCATTATCTTGAATTAATCCTTTTTTATCAATTAAAGTCGGCTCGATAAACTCATCAGTTTTATTTTGATTATAAGCTCTTAAAATTGCTGATTCTGCATCTTTGGCTTGATGCACTGATTCACCCAGAGTTAAAAGATTGTAAGCCTGTTCTGTAATGTCCCAGCGCTTATTACGCTCCATGGCAAAATACCGACCCATGATGGTAGCAATTTTTTCACCATTAGAAAAAAAACTTTCCAGGCGACGCAGATATTTTATAGCATCATGTTGTGGTGCATCACGACCATCGGTAAATAAATGCAAATAAACTTCTTTTACTCCTTTTTTGCGTAATAAATCTAAAAGCGCATAAACATGATCCGGATAAGCATGAGCGCTCATACCGTCGGTTAATAGACCCATTAAATGAAGACGTGATTTATTAGACTGAGCGTGGTCAATCGCGGTTTGCAGAGCCGCATTTTTATAAAAAGTGCCGTCGTAGATATGATGATTAACAATCATGGCGTCTTGCTCAACAATGCGACCGGCGCCGATATTCATGTGCCCGGCTTCAGAGTTCCCGTCTTGTTCAATCGGCAAGCCCACGACTGAACCAGAAGCTCTTAAGAGTGTATGTGGATATTCTTTATTTAGATAATCTAAATTTGGCGTCTTGGCCAAAGTAATGGCATTACCTTTATTGGCCGGGGCCATTCCCCAACCATCCATAATGGCTAAAATAATCGGTTGTTTCATAACATTATTCGAACGTCAATAATACTCGCTCCTTTTCTATATAACATTACCGGATTTAAATCCAATTCTCTAATCTCCGGATAGTCCATGGCTAAATGCGATACTTTAACTAAAATGTCGGCCAGTAAATTAGTGTCGTATTTTTTTAATATAGAAAATGATTTTACTTTTTCAATTTGTTCACGAGCTTGTTTTTTAGTAATTGGTGCAATGGAAAACGAAACGTCTTTTAAAACTTCCACAAACGAGCCACCTAAACCAAACATGATCATGGGTCCAAAATTTTCATCCCGCTTCATGCCGATAATTATTTCAACTGCACCAGACCTTGCCATGGGTTGAACTAAAATGCCGTCTATTTCATTATGCTTATTAATGGCTTTAACATTATTAATTACTTCAAGCATGGCAGTTTCAGCTTGATCGGGTGTATTAATATTAATTCTAATAGCGCCGCTAGCTTTTTTATGAATAATATCGCGGGAAGCAATTTTTATAGCAACTGGCCAGCAATGAATTTTATTGATTTCAGACTCACCTTTAATTAATTTACTTTCTAATACCGGCAAGCCATAAGAGCTGATTAATTTTTCCGCATCAATGGTTTTTAGTTGAATTTTATTTTTTGAAAAATTTATTTTTTTTGGAGTAGTTTTATATTTTGCCAGTACCACATCGGTTTTAATGCGCTTGGCTAAAAGCATTTTATCCAGTGCCCGAATTGCCCGTTCACAAAAATCAAAATTAGGTAGATTGTTTTTCATTAAAATTTGGCGTCCGGAATTAACATCTTCCCCGCCCATAAATACTGGTAGAATCGGTTTAGAATTTTTTTTTGCTAATCTTACAACCAACTCGGCGGTTTCATTTTCTTGAGTCATGGTTTGAGGGGTTAAGATTAAAACAACGCTATCAACATTTTTATCTTTTAGAACTTGGGTAAGAGCGATTTCGTATCTATCAGTAAGCGCATCACCGATAATGTCTATGGGGTTATTGACGCTCGCAGATTTAGGTAATTTTACTGTTAGAATTTTTTTAGTTTCGGGCGATAAATTCGCTAACTCCAAATTAGTATTACAAACTGCATCAGTAGCCATAATTCCCGGACCACCGGCATTAGTGACAATAGCAACTTTATTTCCGCGTGGTAAAGGAAGCTGGCTAAACGCTTTAGCAAAATCGAATAAATCTTCCACACTGCGCGCGCGAATCACGCCTGATTGCCAGAAAGCGGTTTCAATGGCTTGGTCTGATCCGGCGAGGGACCCGGTATGTGATGATATGGCTTTACTGCCGGCATTAGAGCTACCGGCTTTTAAAACAATAATGGGTTTTTTATTAGATACTTTATCAGCCAGTTTCATAAACTCCCGGCCATCGGTAATGCTTTCTAAATACATCATTATTATTTTTGTTTCTAGATCACTGGAAAGATATTTAAAAAGTTCTATTTCGCTTAAACCAGCCTTGTTGCCAATACTAATTATTTTTGAAAAACCCAAGCCCGATTGATATGCCCAGTCTAAAATTGCTACAGCCATGGCACCGGATTGAGAAACTAGCCCGACATTTCCGGCTTTGGGCATACCCTCGGCAAAAGAAGCGTTTAATTTAATATGTGGATTTAGAATACCCAGACAATTAGGACCAATAATTTTAATATTATTTTTTCTAGCTAAATATTGCAGTTCTTTTTCTCTGACTAAACCGGCGTCACCAGTTTCCTTGAAACCGGCCGAAATAATTACTGCTCCCGGAACTTTTTTACGACCACATTCTTTAATTACCTGACTAACAAATTGAGCCGGTACCATAATAATGGCCAGATCCACAGAATCTTTAATATCGAGCACGGATTTATAACAAGTAAGGCCGAGTATTTTCTTGGCTTTTAAATTAACCGGATAAATTTTTCCAGTGAAGCCAAGTTTTTTCACATTTTCCAAAATATCGTGACCTAAAGAATTAGGATCGCGCGACGCGCCGATTAGCGCAATTGACTTTGGTTTAAAGATATAATCAAACATGGTTTATATTATAACACAATAAATTATTATTAAAAAGTTTGATTATAATGAAAAAATATGGTAGAATAATATATATGAATACTCAAGATCAAATTAATAATTTTGCCAATCTTTCCGAACAGGAAAAAATTAATTTAGCCAAGCAATCCGTGGGTGAATATTTGCAAATCATGGAACATCTTACCAAGGAAGAAAAAAATCTTCTTTCCAAAGCTTTAGAAGATATTGAAGATGAAAACATCGAGCAAATCAAACAACAAATAATGAATATTGATTAATATGGCTAATCATTTACCCACTCCGGAAAATTTTCCGGCTCCGGGCAGTACAAAAAAATTCGAGCGCGAACAAAAAGAACAACAAGCGGCTCAAGAAAAACAAGCCGAAAATCTTGATGACGCTGTTAGCCAAGGTCTTGATAAAGCCCAAGTAGCGGCCGATATTTTTGCTGACAATATTAATAGCTATTTACAGGCAGTACAAGCTCAGGGCGCCATTCTAAAACAAAGCGATCATCAGCTTTTAAACAACCTAATTAACCAAAGCAAGGCCGCCACGGCTAACTTACAATCAACATTAAGCCAGCTCTCAACTGATACAACGTCTGACATCGATATGCAAAGTGATGATGCAACAAGCCAATCACCAATTTCAGTTGAATTTGCCAAAACTTCAGATGACCCAGAAGCTTCTGAAAATAGTTGATATTTTTTTCAAATAAGCACATTAGGTATTGACAAAATCGTCTTAATAGCTTATTCTTAACAGTTAAAATTATTTTTATGCTAACAGCAGATCAAATAGAAGAAATCGCTAAAATGAAAGAAGCTGATCGAATTAAACTGGCAATTGAAGCATTGCATCAATATAAACAGATTATTAATAAACTTTCCCACAAACAACGACAAGTTGTGTTAAAGGCCATGAAAAGAATCGGAGATGAAAAACAATTAAGCGAAATCGAAAAACTTCATGAAGAAATTCATAAGCTATAAATTTTATTCATCATTAACCTGACAATAGCCAATCAATAACAGATAAATTTGTAAATATCATTAAATAGTTAATTAATATATATTCTAAACAATAAACTATAAATTTATGGAAGGATCAGTAAAAAATTTTGAACATACACCTAAAACTCCGGAACAAGTCGCTAATCAACCGCAATCTATACCATCAGAAGGAGATATTAATTTAAAAGAAGTTCCAGGTGCCAATGACCAGGAAATGGCGCAAAAAGTGGTTGAAGCATGGGCCAAGCTTGATGCAGAAGAAACCGAAGGCGATATGGACGCTGATGCCGTAGCTACTGCTGATGTAGTCGAACTCAGTGCCGGACAAATTACCGAAGACGACTTAAGCCCGATTGATAAACAAGACTTGGGTATTATTGCTCGTGCCATGATAGCTGTTAAAGAACGTTTTCAAGCTTTGAAAAATTTATTCCGAAATCCAGACGATGAAACCAAAGCGGCAATGAACAAAGTTTTAGCTAAAGATATTGCTGAAACAATTGCAAAGGATAACCAGGTAGCTGAAGATACCCCAACTGAAACATCAGCCTGGACCGGAATCGACGCAACACCAGTTGCAGAACCGATGCTTGAACAACCAGTTTCTCCGGAAACATTCATAGCCCATATAGATGAAACACTACCTTGGAGCGACAGCAAAGCAACTCCGGAGCTTAAACTAAGAGAAGTTCCTGAAGATTTAAAGCTATTTCAAGAAGGCGATACTATTAATTTGAACATCAACGGTGAAGTGGTGCCAGCATTTATTGCTGAAGTTTATACAAATAATGACGGCTCTAAAGAATACTGCTTGGTCAATCAAGCGCAATCAGATGGTGTTGAATCAGGACAAGAAATAAAAAATCCTTTAATGAAAGAGGGTGAGATCATGGCTCGCACTTCTTTTACAGCCGAAGAATTAGAAGAACTAATGGTCCCCGATGAAGAAGCAAGTCAGACAAAAGGCATGCCGGCTTCTGAAGGAACAAAGAAGGAAGAGCCTGAAAAAAAGCCAACTGTTATTAATGAAGATGATAGTTATGATGGAGACGGTACTGAAGATGGCAATGCAAATAAAGGGCAAGGTAAAGGTGAAGGTGAAAAAACTAGTAAAGAATCTCCTACTTTAGAACAAGTTTTAGTTCCGGAAGGTGAAAACATTTCTCCAACTGAAATGAATAGACTTATTTTAGAAGAATTAAATTCTTCTCACCGCCATGAACTTGGCGATCTAGCTGGCCAATTGGATGCAGGTAGAATAAATGCCAGAATCTCACCCCTTGATAGAACATTACAACTTTATGAAATCGGAAATAACAAAGCTTCGATGGCTTTTTCGTCACATGAGACACAACGTATTATTAGTGAATCTGGTTTGGATATTATTGACGTGCTCAATAAATTAGGAGCGTCAATTGGAAACACAACTCCAGAGAATGGAGCACAAACAGAAAGTGATGGAGTTGAAGGAAATAATGCTGACAGAGAAGCTGTTTAAGTTTATAAATCAGTTTTCAATATAAAACTATAGCTCTTTGCTAATAGCTAATAAACGATTATATTTACAAATACGCTCACTGCGGCATAATGAACCGGTTTTTATGTAATTGGCGTTTACGGCCACGGCTAAATCGGAAATAGTGGTATCTTCTGTTTCCCCGCTTCGATGTGAAACGATTACTTTATAATTATTTTTCTTGGCCAGTTTAATGCAATCCATGGTTTCGGAAAGCGTGCCAATTTGATTTACTTTGATTAGCACACTGTTAGCTACTTTGCGCTCGATGCCCATCTGGAGACGCTTGATATTGGTAACAAATAAATCGTCCCCTACCAGACAAATCTTTTTACCCAGGCGCTGGGTCATGATCCACCAGTTGTCCCAATCATCTTCCTGTAAGCCATCTTCAATGGAAACGATGGAATATTTATTTATCCATTTTTCGTATTCTTTTAAGAGTTTAACAGCTGATACTGCTTGTTTATCGAATTTATATTTATCTTTTTCCAAATAAAATTCCGAGGCGGCCGGATCCAGTGCAATTTTAATGTCTGAACCTAATTTATAGCCGGCTAGTTGGATGGCTTTTTTAATATAAATTAGCGCGTCTTCGTTGCGATTTAATTTTGGGGCAAAGCCTCCTTCATCGCCTACTCCGACGCTTTGTTTGTCCATAGATAAAATTTTTTTTAAAGCGTGAAAAATTTCAGCTCCCTGCTGGATGCGTTTAGCAAAATTTTTAGCTTGCGGGACCACCATAAATTCCTGCACTTCCAGACCGCTATCGGCATGCTTGCCACCATTTAAAATATTCATCATGGGGTATGGAAGAATATATTTTTTTTCAGATAATTTATAAGTGTTTCTAATATATTTGTATAATGGCAATTTTTTGGCCATGGCTCCGGCTTTAGCACAAGCTAAAGACGCGCTTAAAATTGCATTAGCGCCAAGCTTACTTTTATTTTCAGTGCCGTCTAAGTTAATCATGATTTCATCAATAGCCCGCTGTGAAGTAACATCATGACCGATTAATTTTGGCGCGATCTTTTTATTAACATTATTTACGGCTTTTAAAACGCTTTTTCCATTATAAATTTTTTTATTGCCATCGCGTAATTCCACGGCTTCATGAACGCCAGTTGAAGCACCCGATGGCACCATGGCCTCGGCTTTTATACCATTAATTAATTCCACGCTACAAGCAACAGTAGGGTTTCCGCGTGAATCTAATATTTGTCGAGCAATAATTTTTTTAATTTTCATATTTATTTTATTGATTATTTATTTTATTCTAAAGCTTCTATACCCGGAAGTGTTTTTCCTTCTAAAAATTCTAGCATGGCGCCACCGCCGGTAGAAATAAATGAAATTTTATTTTCAAGCCCGGTATTTTTTACGGCCGCTACGGTTTCACCGCCACCTATTACTGAATAGCCATCTGAATCGGCCACGGCCCGAGCCACGCCATAAGTACCTTTGGCAAAGTCTGTCTGTTCAAATAATCCCATAGGGCCGTTCCAAATTATGGTTTTGGCTTGTTGAATACATTTTTCGTATAAATTAACAGTGTCTGGGCCAATGTCTAAAATAATGTCGTCGGCTATTACTGCTCCAACAGCTTTAATTTTTAGATCTTTTTTAGTTTCAATATCTTTTACAGTCGCTACATCAACCGGTATACGTAATTTATTGCTAACTAAGTCGGAAATTGTATTGGCTAAATCTTTTTCCACCAGCGACTTACCTACTTGTTTATGTTGAGCAAGTAAAACCGTGTTAGCTAACGCTCCACCCAATAGCAAGTACTCTACTTTGGGAAGCAGATTTTTAATAAGAGAAATTTTAGTGGAAATTTTGGCGCCACCTATAATAGCCACTACCGGGTGCTCGGGATTATGCAAAACTTTTTCTAAGTTCTCCACTTCTTTTTGCATTAATAACCCGGCCGCATGTGGTAGCAATTCAGCCACGCCGGCCGTTGAACCATGGGCGCGATGCGCTGTACCAAAAGCGTCGTTTACATAACAATCAGCTAAAGATGCCAACTGCTTTGAAAATTCCGGGTCGTTTATTTCTTCACCGGCATAGAAACGAATATTTTCTAATAGAACAACTTTTCCTTCTGGGACGGTTAAATCGCGACTGTAACCGACCGGCATGCCTAAAATAGTTTCTAATTCCGAAACTACTGGCGCCAAACGCATTTCTTCTACAATTTTTCCTTTGGGTCGGCCGAAATGTGCTAAGCATATTACTTGTTTAGCACCGCCTTGCTCAAGTAAATATTTTATAGTAGGCACAGCCTCTTTAATGCGCGTGTTATCTTTTACTTGCATGTTATCGGTTAATGGAACATTAAAATCTACCCGCAATAGTACTTTCTGACCGTTTACATTTAGGTCTTTCAAGGTTTTCATAAAAAATGAATAAATAATGATTAACTTTTATCATTTTAGCATAAAAATACAAACCATAAAAGAACTAAATAAACATCAAAAAAAGCCCCTGGCTTTCTTGCCCTCTGCAGCTTTAGCGTAGGAGGGATGCCAGTAGGCGCGATATTTGTATTAGCCAGTGGGCGAAAAGTTATTTCTTTTCCGCTTCTTCAACAACCTTGGGCTGTTTAATTGGAAGCAGTACATTGAAAGTAGTACCTTTGCCCACGCCCGGAGATTCGGCCCAGATGTCGCCATGGTGGCCTTCGGTGATTTTCTTGGCAATGAATAAGCCTAAGCCGGCGCCATTTGGATTTACTTGGACCATGCCATCGCCACGCACGAATTTATTAAATAGTTTTGGCACTTCTTCAGGGTCAATACCCATGCCGGTATCGGTTACAGTAATTAAAATGTGCTTTTTATTCTGCAACTTAACATCCACAGTAATCTTTCCTTTTTGAGTGTATTTAGTAGCGTTATCGATCAAATTTAAAACGATATCTTGAATTTTATCCGCATCCACAGTAATGGGTGGAATTTTATCTTTGGTTTTAGCCATGATAAGTTTTAAGCCTTTTTTATCCGCGGCCGGCTTTAATTCATGAACAAGTTCGCCTAAAATTTTAGGCATGTCGATCTCGGTAAAATTAAATTTCAAGCGCCCGGCTTCAATACGCGTGACGTTTAAAAATAAGTTTACCAAGCGGATTAAGCGCTGGCTGGCCGAAAATACTTCTTTCATAATGGGTGTTTGCTCTTCAGAAAGATTGCCATAATCGCCGTCTAGGATCATGGACAGATAGCCCATAATGCCGGATAGTGGCGTGCGCAGTTGATGCGAAGCAATAGACATGAATTCGGATTTAGCGTCATCAAGCTCCTGCAGATGTTCGTTGGCATGCTTAAGTTCGTGAGTGGCATGTTCCACTTCTTGTTTAAGTTTGATATTGAATAATTTAGCTTCTTGGAATAACGTGGCTTTAAACAAAGCGGCTGATAACTGCGGTGCCAGCACTTCAAGCATTTGGATGTCTTCGTTATTAAATACATCGCCACTGGTTTTTTGTCCTAAAAATAAAATGCTAGACAACTCTTTGTTGCGATAAATCGGAACTACCATGGATGCGTTCATTTGCTGAATTTCGTTGTAAATTGCCTGCATTTCAGCCGCTTTTTCCGGATCATCGCAATCGGAAATTTTGCGCTCCAACTCGTCGGCCACAATAATAAATGCGTCTTTTGTAAAATGCTTGGCTAGTGCCGGCATGCATTGAGTGGCTTTTTTATTATGAGCAACAATCGCATTGTTAACACTCGAATCATCACTCGCCTGCACTGCTTCTTGAGTCTGTGCTTCTTCATTATAATGTGGTGTTTCTCGTGAAAGTATTTCTGCTTTGGTCGGTACTTCTTCGGGTTGTAAAAAGAAATCATCACCGAAATAAATAAGTAATGTAGCGTCTTTTATCTTTAAATCTTGTTTTAAACGATTTTGCGTTTTAATAATAATTTCTTTTACATGCACTTCTTCGGAAAGAATCTCGGTAATATTTTTTAATACCGCGTCATAATTAACTTTACCTTTAAAGAAAACTTTGTCTGTTTCTTTGGCCAAAGCGTCTTTAATGGGGTCTAAGCCCAATACGATGATTATCGCGGCCACAAACCAAATCACATATTGGTTAGCCCCAAAGCTATTAGCAAAAAATATTCCGGCTAAAGAAGAAACTAGTACGAATGTAGAGGCTACGGTTAAAGTAAGGAAGAAGAATATTAAGGAACGGGTGATGATTAACTTAATGTCCATTAGACGATAGCGAATAATAGCGTAAGTTGTGCTAAAAATAAAGGGCAAAACAAAAACTGGACCCCAATCGACAAAAAATGAAATATGAAAAATAATAACAAAAATTAAATTAAATAATATAATTAAAAAAAACATGATTAAAGAACCTAGAAAGATATAATATAATTGATGCTTGACCAACCCCCGACTTTTTTTTAATCGCTTTAATAAAATAATAAAACCTGATATTATAGACCCTACCGTGGTGAGTATGAACAATAAAATGCCTGGTGCAATAACTGGCGACCTGAATCCGTCTTCAATAAGGACATCTCTAAATAGATACGGTGAACAACATAGAAGAAAATTTAATATAGCAATGATTGATGCAAGATATACATATTTTTTTCTTATCACCAAATGTTTATGTGGAAAATTGTTAATAAAAAGCAAAAAAGACATAGATTGAATAACGGCAAAAATCATAACTATTCGCATCCAAAGTAAAATATAAAACTTACTAATGACAATAATAGATGCATAATTTGAAATTGACCAAAAAAACAAAGCTAAACAAAATATGAAAAAAATTATACTTGAATAATTATTTCTTTTATGACGAATTACTATAATACTAATTATCAAAGAAAATACACAAGAAATAATTGTTGTTATTAATAACATTCTAATAAATTATTAATGCTAATTAATTTGCGATTAAAATTAAATTGTTGACCGTTTGCAAGCATTCTTACCATATAACAACCAATAACTCCGGAAAAAGTGGCGGCCGTTCCAAGCTGAGGCCATGAATAAAGCTCTTTGCCTATTAATTGTAACGAGGTATTCATTCTTTTTGAAATATTTGATTTACCAACTATTTCTGAACTTAATTGCACCATTTCTTGTTTTGTAATTGTTTCTTTTTTTAAAAAATTGTATAGAATAGTGTCGGCAATGTTATAAAACAATGGAACTTTATCAATATAATTATATGGATAATAATCAATTAATGCACCGTCATCATTGTCTGTAATCATTAACAAGGGAATTTTTTTTATTCTCGCCTGTTCTCTTAACAAAATTTTTATTTTAAAATCATCAACCTCATCAATAATTAAATCTATATCATTAATAAAATCGGTAACATTATTTAAATTTATTCCATCTGAATATACTGAAATATCTGAATATGGGTCAATCTCTAAAATCTGACGTCTTGTTATTTCAGTCTTCTTTAAACCTAAATTATTAATGCCTGCCTTTATTCGATTTGTATTTGATAAAGATAATGTATCATGATCAGCTATTTTAATTTTTTTTGCACCTCCCTGGAGCTTAATAGTTGTTGCAATGCTATTCCCAACTGATAAACCTGCTATTCCTATTTTGTAGTTATAAAAATTTAACTGTTCATTTTTATTAATTAATAGTTTGTTCCTTGCAGTTTTTACTTCAAAAAAATCACTTTCTTTAAGAACATGCACAAGAGAATTTAACCATGGATACCAAACCCAATTACCTTCTTTTTTTAAATTGGAACAATTTCTTGTTTTATAACTATTATTTTGATCAACTTGTAATTGAATATTATTTAATTCAGATAATTGTTCGTTGAAAAAATCAATAACTTGAGCTCCATTATTAAATAGTACATCAAGCGAGGAGCGATCATGATTATAATTTAATATTCTATATTCCTTCAATTTTCTATCCATTTATGTTTACTTTTAATTTGTTTAAAATGATTTCTTAAATAAAAATTTATCTTTGGAATTGCTTTGCTGCCAATTTTTAATTTTAATTTTTTATACTCTAGATTATTTTGTTCTAGAGTGTGCTGAATAATAGTACTAATTAATCCTTTTTCGTTATTTGAAGCATCTTTTTTAGTGGACAACTCAATATCAATTTCTAAAGATTGATTATATCCTTTATCTACAGTAGTCTTTAATGAAAATTTCCCTGATACAATATGAATTATTTGCTGATTTTCTAGAGCCATCTTAATATTTTCATAGTAAATATTTACTCCATATATTGTAACTGTATTCCCTGCTCTACCGTATAAATAAAGAAATGGAAATTTATTAAATTTATTTTCCGACGAAAAATCCGAATCAATAAAATTTATTTTGAGCTTGTTGCATAACTCTTTGTGAGAAACTATATTTCCTAAGTCATTAATATTATACCTTATAAGAGGGATGCCGCCATTAGCACTAAAAATTAACTTTTGATTAACTAATTCAAAATATTTAACAAATGGATTAAATTGAACCAACGTTGGCATGTGTTCACAATTAAAGGCAATGCGTTCCATGTTTTGTGATTTTATGAATCGGCGATATTTAATAGAAAATGGTGTTTCGTGACCCAAAATAGCACAATCGGCTGACCCGTATGTGTTCATTGAATAATACGGGATTTTAAATAACGATTTATGACCAGCTAAATTCAATACATATGATCGCCATTCCTCACTAAAATTTTCTGCACCAAAAATAAATTTTAAATTATATTTGTCTAATGAAATATTATTAGCAATACCATAATCAAGAATATCTTTAACAAATGGCGGATAGCCTGCTAAAATTATTTGGTCATAATCTTGATATAAATCTTCCGCTATTCGAAGAACTTCAGTTTCATCTAAGCCTGGTGAAACAACTGAAATTTTATATCCTTTTTTTGCTAGTTTACTAAAAGAATTTAATGTAAATGTTCCAGCAACATACATTCCCATTGCATATGCAACTATTACCAATGTTTTTTTATTTTTAATGTCAAAAAACATGTTGCAAAAAATCTCGTGTGTAATTGCCGTTTCATATTCTAAATATATACTCCTGGGCCAATAATATGGCTTACCGGATGTTCCAGAACTTACTGATAGCATGCTATGCCCATTTAATTTTCCATCCCATGAAAGCTCTTCAATAGAATACTTATTCAAATAATTAGACTTGTCCATAATTGGAACAAGTGAAAAATCATTTATATCCTTAATATCATTAGAATTAATATTATTTTTTTTTAGAAAATCCTTATATGCTGGAACATGGTGCGCTGCTAAGTTAAAAAGCTCAAGCACACGCTGATTTGAAATTTCGTTAATAAGCCCAATATCAACATTTTTCAGGAAATTAAAAAAATCCTCGACTGAAAAGTCTAAAAAGAGTTGTTCAAGTTCAGCCGTTGATTTAACGGGATATGGTGCTGGGAAAAAAGAATTAACTAAATTTTTGTAAATCATTATTGTAGAAAATGATTAAATTAGAGACAAGCTCACTAATTGTTGGTATTATAGCATTTTTTTTCTGTAAACCAAGTAAAGAGAAATGTGTTTTCCAATGTCTGCATTTTTTTTCATCAATATAAATCAATAAAGAATCTTTTTTTATTGATTTCTGATTTTTTTTATAATTATATTTTATAAATTTTAAACCTGAAAAATTTATTTCATCAACTAATGTTCTATCTTTCATTAAATCTTTGTTAATTTCAATTGCCATTACTTTATTATTAGATTTAAAAAAAATAAATCTGTTTTTTGTTAGATATTTTGTAAAAATTGTAGCCTCAAAAAGAATCCGCCTTATTATATATGGGCCTAAATTACCGTGTGCTACACATTGAATATTATGAAGCGCCATAATTTGTTTTGCATCATTTATCATTTTTTTCCGCAATTTATATGAGTTACGATGATTTTTAATACAATATTTATCAAGGCCTAGCAGAGCATCCTGTTTATCTTTAAATAATTCATCCGCAATAATTTTCGCTAAAAACATTACTTCAATAAAACCCATTTGGGCTTTATTAGATAACAATGAAAATTCTTCAACTGAATATAAACCACTTTCACCGCCATCGAAACCAAAATGCGTATTTTTGTTATTTATCTTTAATGATTTCTGATATTTCATAATTCTATCATTCTGAGAGATCAATAATTCTTTAGAAAAAATTGCTGTTGAGGGTATAATTTCTTTTATTTTTATATAATTGTTTCTTCGCATAGCTAATAATATATTCGTTTGAGCACCAGCAAACGCAACCTTTTTTAAAAGAGACATCGATGGCTTGTCTTCTCCGTGTGTAAAAGGCATATTTAAGCCCATGCCACCAATGCCAGTTGTACCAATTTTTATATATTTTTGAATTTCATGAAAATCTTTTGAGGCAAAATTTCTTTTAAAAACATTATTTAAATTTTGAAAATATTTCAATAATAAAAATAAACCTAAACTTGTTTTATCGTTTTTTCCATTGTTATTAATGTAAGAACAAATAGTGGCAGTATTAATACAATCAATTATAAAAGTTGGTTTAAAATCATTGATTATATCAAATAATACTGAACTTTCTTTGCTTAATTTTTTATTTTTTATATATCTCTCTAGACTTTTTGTCTTATTGATTGAAGAAAATATATTCTGAAAAGAGTCATTGCTTAAATTTTTTTGTACAAATACATTTTTTTCATATTTCTTTAAACAAACACTATATTCTTTTTCAATTATTCTTAGTCTGTTAACACTTAATTTTTTATCTTCAAAGTACGCTAATGCTATTTTTTTATAGCCTCTTTGTAATAGTTCTCTTAAAACACTGCTACCAACTAAACCACTAGCGCCAAAAATTAAAATTTTAATTTTATTTTTGTTATTTTTCATTAATGTTTAGACAAAAAATTAATTAACAAATATTTCATTAATAAAATTTTATTAGTTGACAATAATAAAATTCTGATTAATTAATATTTATATAAATTATTGCTATTTTTTTATACCAATCAAATAAATACATGAACATTGTATCACCTTTTTGTCAATTTCAGAAAAAATAATTTATCTCGATGTGGATAAGTTATATTTAAATCGTTTTTTGATACTCTCTTTTTACCCTAGCCACAGCTTCTTCATAAAACAAAAAACTGGTCATATAACCAGTTCTAATAATTTTATATTCATGATTAATTAATACCAAAAAAGCAAAAAATAAACTGATAAACCCCCATCTTTCAAATAATTCTTCTAAAATATTCATAATAGTTTCTAACATTTTTTAGAATAAAAATCAGCGTAAAATAGTAGTGGAAAACAGGCTTCATTACAATAGAGATTTGTCAGACAACAATTCCCTATGTTGCTGTCTTATAAGTTTTCATTTACCCTCCTAATCGATTCTTAGGGCAAGATGCACTATATTTTACGCTGTTTTTATTTCCCGTCAATTGCCAGTCCATTTAGATGAATTGCAATTGGAGGGAAGAAAGAGAGAGGCGTTGAAACTCTCTACTACAAACTAACAACAATGTATATAAAACGTCAATAGGGTTTTTGCGACGGCTCCATTCGTGAAATTGGCTATTGTTAGCATTAAAAATGGCCTATTGGCATGTGGACAAATATATCAAGAGACGGCGCTAAACATGTTGCGCCGTCTATAAAATGCCTGATTTTATGTGTAATATGTAATGTAGAGACGCGCCATGGCGCGTCTCTACAGGATATCCGTATCGCGTCTCTATACAAATTTTCCGCCGCGTCTCTACAGGATATCCATGCTACGTCTCTACAAAACATGAATAGCGCGTGGGTTTTTATCGGGCTCGTCAGGCCCGCTCTCGGCTTTGCCTCAGCGAGGCCGGAGAGACTCGCCCTCTTGGTTGAAATTAATCAAAGAACCCGAGTCTCCCGACGAGGGCTAACGCGGGCTGTAAATGATAAATATTTAATAAAAAGCCCACGCCCATAAAGGGCGGGGCTTTTTATTTGTTATTATATATAGTTTAGCCCCTGGCTTTATGCCAGTGGGCTAAACATTCAATTATATAAACCAATTAATTATTAATGTCAGCTTAATAATGCAAAAAATGTTTAATATATTTATATTAAACATAAACTTTTTTAAAGAATCGTGGCCCGCCTAGCAGTGTAAGTTTTTTTGAAAAATCCATACGGACTTAGCATGAAACTTTAACTGCTAGGCGAGCGCCCTCGCGACGAAGAAGTGAATTCCCTACTCAAACTCCTTCGTATAAAAAAGAACTATCGAACCTTTGCGAGCTTTGGCCGTTTCGCCTACTCGCCGTTTGAAACTAGTCGCGCGCTAGTACCGTGATGCGTCTACTCGCACACCGTGTGCTGGCCGAAGTAGCCCCAGAGCAGGTAGTCGCCACTGCCCTGCGAGATGCCGGTCACCATGGTCTGCTCGTAGGTCTGCTCCATGAACGTGCGCGTGACGCTGTGGTAGCAATTGCCTCCCGTGTTGTTGCACAACCACACCACGTCGCCAGCATCGGTCACGGTCATCGCATTCCAGCGAATCAGGTCATCGTAGCCGTCTTCGTTGACGTCGTACATGTAGTACCAGCCGCTCGTGCCGCCGCTGTCGTTAGCGCGCTTGGTGCTGGTGAGGGCGCCGGTGGAGCTGTTCAGGTCGCACGAGTACGTAGGAACCGTGGAGCCCGAGTAGCCGTGGGCGCTCCGCACTTCCGCGATCTCGTCGTGGCTGTCCGTATCCACGTTGCCGACCAGGAACTGGTTGTCCATGTAGCCCCAGCAGGTGTGCGGCGAATAGATGTCGCCATCGGCCTGGAGCCAGTACCACGCCAGATTGCTCGGGCACCCGCTGTAGTCATCGCGACCGCGCAGGATCTCGGCCTTGCCGTTGTAGTTGAAGTCGCCGATCGCGAACACATCGCCGTTCTGCCCGAACGAGTCGTCGGAGTTGTCAGTGGTCCAGTTGCTACACGAGCTGAAGGACGAACCCGTGCTCGTGTACTTGTACCACTGCATGTCGTGGTCGCTCTCGGAGTCGGCCTGTTCGTTGCCCAGGATCACATCGGCCTTGCCATCATTGTTGGTGTCGGCCAGGAACGCTTCCTCGGCCGCGAATCCGGTCTCGGTGCGCCACAATGTCCGTGAGCCGAACCCGCCGTCGCCGGTGGGCTGGTACACGTACAGGTAGGTCCTGCTGCCACTGGTGCGTACCTCCACGATCTCGTCGTAGGAATTGCTGTCGATGTTGCCGACGAGCAGGGCCACGTTGCCACTGGTGTTGCCCACATTCGAGGCCACCGTTCCGTAGGACTGCAGGGTATCATCGTCGCGCAGGAAGAAGCTCACCCAGTCGTAGCTGCTTCCGTCCGCGCTCGCTTCCACCGCGATCACGTCGTAGGTGTGGTCGGTGCAGGTCGAAGGCGGGGTGTAGCTCGGATCCCGCGCCCAACCAGTCGCCACATAAACGGCACTACTTCCGAAGTTGCCGATCGTGTACCGACCACCTGAGACTGCCAGGCTGAGATCCAGCGTGGCGTCGCTCGAGCTCCGATTCTGATCGATGATCTCCACGGAGCTGCTGTTCACTTCATCGATGATGGCCACGTGCCCGTATGCGCCGTAGCTGAAGCACAGAACATCACCGACTCGAGGCTGTGTGGTGCCGCCGTTGCTGTAGTAGTTGAAGCCGTAGAGGCTTGCGAGGTTGGTACATGCCACGTTCCCGTTGCCGACTGAGCCGGTTCCGTAGAAACGCTTGATGTACTCAACGCACTGACAATCACCATAGCCAGTGCCGGTATATCCGCCATTGGAGTACGCCACGACGCCATCGAACTCGTCCATGTAGGCGTGTGCTCCGTCGTCGCACGTTGCCTTCACTCCCGTGCTCATCATGAGCATGAGAAGGCACGACATCGACCCGATCATTTGATTGATCATGGTCCTTTCTCCTTCTGAAAGAATTTTGCACTACAGAACTCACGTGCAAAATTCGGGTTGTACGGATTGTGAGCTCATTTTTTTCCCTAATATGACTTAGGGAAAAGCGGAACTCAAAATTACTTTAATATTTCTATATTTATCACTACTTTATTATTAATAATTATTATTTCTTCACTTATATTCAGTAAAAACAGGGTTAGTATTTAATATATCTAATAATTTCGCTAAATATTTTGCCAGTTAATAGTATTCGAATAAATTTATAAACCATCAACAAAATCAAAACTATTCAATATAGCACTAATTATTTCATCATTGTTGTAATTATAACTTTCAATAAACGAATGATCTTGCGAACCAGCCGCTACTGCATAAATATAATTTCCTTTTTTGAAAAAATAAGAATAATAAGCGTAGTTTCCATAATCAGCTAGATCTGTTGCGCCAGACATAGAAATTCCGTTAACGCCAGATTTGGTTTTGTATTCTGGAAAACTTAATTTATTATTCACATCTACATTCTTTTTAGCCCAATCAGATAAATTTAATCCTTCGCTATCTTTTTTAAGAATTATAAATATTGGAGCTGTAATTTTTATATCTTCATCGTTAGCCTCTAAATTATAATAATACCCGTCACCTTTTTTCTCTTCATCAATAATAAATTCGCTTGGCGCTTTAAATGAAAATCCATAATTATCATTACTATGAGTTTGCCAGTCAGAAGTGGCATCGGTTTCGCTAGCTGAAGCGACGACTTTCACTTGAACGTCGGTGTTAGTATTAACAGTGGCCGTATCATTACTTTGTTCGGCAACAACGTTAGTAGGTTGATTTTGAACTGCTTGATTTTGATTTGTTGCACAACCGGTAAGCATTAGTGCCAAAACAGTTGTGAATAATAAAATTTTTTTCATAATTGTTTTTAATTATTTTAATTTGATTATTTATTAATTTTAGTTGAATTTATATCAATATTTTGTAAATTATTATAATTAAGAAAATAATTTGGAAATATCAATTTATTTTTATAAGACACAAAATTATATGTTTTGGCTCTAATATATTTCCAATCTTTCCCATTTCCACTTATAAATATATGCTTGTAGTTTGGATATGAATAATGATCGGATAATGCCTTTAAGTTTGTAAATAAGCCTATTTTATTATTGAACTTTCTAATTTCAAGAATATAATTAATATCATCTATGTATAATTTTTCTAACTGTTCTTTATTTAATTCTTTTTTATAAAAATTTTTTAAATTTGTGGACACAACCCAAGAGTCATCTTTTCTGCTCGCAGCTACTACCATTTTATTGTTAGCATTAACTTCGTTTATTTTATTTTGAATTGTATCGTTCCATGCGTTATTTTGATAATATTTTAACTTATAACCACTTTTAACTACTACTGGTGTATTTGTGTTAAAAACTTCAGTCCATGCAAAACTTTTTTCTAGTTTAGTATCATCTGCCAATTTCACAAAATCGTTGTTTTGATATAAATATAAATTATCAGCATCTTCGACAATTTGAAAAAATAATGATGATCCAATCTTTTTTGAGATAACAGAATAGCCAGTTGTTTTTTTAAAAACCTGCGGTTCTAAATGTTCCCATGTAATTCCGTCCTTGGTTTTATAAATATGTAAATTATATTTATGAGCTTCATTGGTTAAAGAGAAGAAAACAATAAATAATTCTTTATTAAATTTAAATGAGTTGCTAATAAAAGAACGTTTACTGAAATTTGTTTTAATAGCTCGTTTTTTAAGATTATTTTTTTTATTTAAAGAATAAACTGTTTTTTTATTATTTCGAAAATTAAATGCTTTATTAAAAATATATAATTTGTTATTTATTTTTTTTATTTCAAAACCGCTAGTTGTGCCTGTTTTATTGCTGATATCAAAATCTTTATTGCTAAAACGATGCACTTTTTTTGGTTCGGTATATTTTGAATTATATTTTAATAAATCATAATAAACTACTCCGCTGATTTCAATCTTGGCTAAATAATATACGGTTTCAGAATTATTAAATTGAACCAATTCGCTAACAACAGAGTAATCGCCAAATTCATATGCATCTTGATTAAAATCAAACTCTGCTGAAACTAACACAGGAAGAATTAAAAACATTATGGCAAATAATATTTTTTTCATATTGTTTTTTAAAATTATTATTAAATTATATTTTCTATATTAAAATCATAGATCTTTACCTAGCCGTCGTCAAAGCAGAGCCGTCTCTGTTTTGATATTATTTTTTGCTTTAAATTAGCAAATTAAATTCTGCTAGCGCCGTCTGGGGATAACAATTTTTAGATTTTTGATTCGATGTTAGTTATTCTTAATTCATGTCGCTTTAACCATTCAATCGCCGAGTAATGATCTTGCCTGATTATATTAACAGTTGTGGAGATACTATCTAATATATTCAAAACATCTTGATGGTCGGCTTTGGTAACCATATTTTTTTTAATCCAATCTATATCTTCAGTATTTTTTATTATTTGTGCCATGTGAATATCAAGCTTATTATCAATACCGCGAAATTTAATGTCTATTTTATCGAACTTTGAATCAATTTTTTTAAAACTTAAATCGTTTTTTTTAAACATTTTAGAATGCTGTTCCAAAATGTGTAATATTTTGTCTTGTTTGGTCATAGGAATGTTATTATATTATTTAAAAATAATAGTGTCAAAACCCGTTGTTGTAATTGTTAAAATTCGTGTTTTTGTGAAAATGTAGAGACGCGCCATGGCGCGTCTCTACATTATGTAGGTGTTTCTATAGTACAACAACCATGGCGCTTCTCTACACTAATATTTGTTAAAAAGGATTCTCCCCATTATCCTCTTCCACAATTTGTGTTTCCTGAACTTTGTCTTCAACTTCTTCTTTTTTGCTAGCATGACCTAACATAATCATTTTGCTGGCGATAATGTCGGTATAATACTTTTTCTGTCCATCTTTGCCTTCCCACGAGGAATTATTAATTCTTCCGGCAAAGTATACTTTGTCGCCTTTTTTTAAATAATCAGCCATGTTTTGACCAATTCCATTCCAGCCCACAACGGTGTGAAAATCAGCTTTTGATTTTTTTTCACCGGTTTGTTTGTCTTTCCAGGCATAATTTGTAGCTAAAGTTGCCTTGGTCACTTTTTGGCCCGAGGTTAAAGTCTTTGTTTCGGGGTCACGTGCCACATTCCCGATAAGAGTCGCTTGATTCAAATCCATAATTTGAATGTTAATTTTTAATAATTATATTTAAATTTGTTGTTGTTAACCAAAGCCGTGTTAATTAAATAGTGAAAAATAGAGGGCGCTCTTCTTTCCACAGAGAAGCATATACGGCCTTGGCATTAAGTTGTCAACAGGTTTTTTGCGACGGCTCCCTATACGTTCCGCCACAAAAATCCTTGATTTATTTGGTCAGAAACAATTTTCATGACCTGTTTAAAAAAAATAGAGACGCCTCTAAAAAAGTGACGCCTCTATTTTCAAAAACATTTTATCAAAAATAAAATTTCTGTCAAATGAATCATTTAATATTTTTAACCACTTATTATATTCTTCATCTGCTTCGGCCATGCGATTAATTTCATCACGAATGAAATCGGCCTTATTTAATTTGGCTTGTTTGCTTTTCCAGTTTAAATATTTTTCAATATTTTCTGTCATACGCAGAGTATATTTAATATGCGGAGTCTCGGCAATCTGAATATGGGGTTTAATATTTTTAACAAATTTTAAAAATAAATCTTTTAATGCCGCTTCGCTATATGCTTTTACTTGCAAGCAACGTGGTACGTTTTTCTTCTTTAAATATAATAATAACTGCCGGGGTGGATTATTTTTTCGATACAGACACAAAGTATTTTTATGAAGTAATATTGCTTGCGCCAATAAATAATTTATCTGCGAATTAGTTTCAGTAATTTCTAAAATCATGGCATCAATGCGCTCGAGCGGATTCATACCCATTTGATCCCAGGTTTCAATATTTCCCGAGTCTTGCGATTTTTGCCGCAACTCAATATCGCTCTGATTTAAAAAATCAGACAGGGCGGTTTTTTGTTGATCAAATAGATAAATAATCATAATCAATATTCACCGACGATATTTTTAGACATTATTTTCTTAATTTCTTTTATATTTTTACTCTGCCCCAGTGTCCAAACAAATTTAGAAATAGCCGCTTCCGTAACCATGGAATCGCAAGTAATAATATTATTGAATTTTTTGTTATTACCGGTTGAATACGCACAAATTGGAATATTTGCAGGTAGCTGCCAAGAGCTCGGAACTAATTGTTCTTGCCCGGCAATAATAAATATGCCGTCTATGTCATTAAAATCATTAGATAGCGTTGCGTCCGGATAAACACTTACAGCTTTGATACGCCCGTTATACTTGAGATTAAAATCAGGTGTGCCTTTCGACCGTTTGGTAGCATGAGAAGCTAAATGAATTCCAAACTGAATTTTGGCTAAAAAACTTTTTCTTTCTGCATCGATGCAACCATTATACGCCAGCCATTTGGGTTCAAATTGCACGGCGCGCATTAAATGATTACCGATTACAATGCCGATTTCAGCAATATCCATGGTGGCAATTTGCACCGTATTTATTAAACCGGCCCGCAAATTAAGTGTTTCAAATTCTCCGAAATACATGCCTTGGCGTGGCGATATGAATTCTTTAGCTGTTTCATCGGGAATAACCGAAGCTGTAAAAATAATAGGCTTAGTCGAATTTTGAATCATGAATGACAAAAGTGAACTGGTATAAACTATATTATCCAGGCTGTGGGTAATTATAAACCCATCATAATTTTCATGTTGCTCTTTTATTACTTTGGCAATGTTAGATGCTAAAGACCAACTTACATCACTACCCGCGCCATGAAACACAAAAAACGGCTCGACTTCAGCCATCATCTGGAATTCAAAAAAATTATCAATCCACTTTTTAAAAGCGTTTCGTTAAAACCGAGCGCAAACTCGGCGCCACCGGCATAAATTAATGCGATTTTTTTTGCCCTAGTGATTTCATTTGCCTACAATATAATCTAAAACTTTAATTTTAACAAATTTTATTAAAAATTAAATTATTACAAATATAAAAATAAGGCTTTAATATCTGTATTAAAGCCTTATTTATGAAGTTTTTCTGGTTGTAAATTTAGTCTTCTACGTTTGTGTTGGTTTCTACAGTGTTGGTATTACCACCAATAGTTATACTGGCACCAACTGCTGCACCTTCTTCACCTACGTTTACATCTGTAGAAACAGTAGCAGCTGAATTAGTGTTTGCAGTAGCATTGGTGTTTGTATCGCTCGAATCGGTTGTAGCACAGCCGGCTAATAATAACAAAGCGGCTCCTAAAAATAATACTTTTTTCATTTTTTTAACATTAATAATAATGAGTTTATTATATAGTAAAACTTGAATACAGGCAAGAATAATAGGCTCTATAATAAACAATGTAGAGCAAAACTAATGAATAATTTGGTATTATATTAATATTTAATTATAAGCCCACACCCATAAAGGGCAGGGCTATAATAATCGCAAATTTGACAAGTCGATAAATATAGACTATTATGCTTAAGTTATAGTAACTTTCTGTGTTAACGTATTAATATAGAAATGCTTCTCGCACTATATTAATGCGCTAACATAAAAGATTATTATAAAATAATCTGTAAAAAAAATATGATTAAATTATTAACTTCAGTTTTACATCATCATCACCATTTCTATCGAAAGGGGTGATTTTTAATATATTAAACTAAAATAAGTTTCAATAACATTACCCCTTTCATGGGGTATTTTTTTTATTATTTACAAATATTATGAAAACATTAAAAATTGCAATTCAACAAAAAGGCCGTTTGTCGGAAAAAAGTTTAGAGCTTCTAAAACAAGCTGGCCTTGAGTTTGAAATTTATAAACGCAAACTCTGTTCGCGCTGTCGGAATTTTCCGCTGGAAATTTTATTTATTCGCGATGACGATATTCCCGAGTATGTGGCCGATGGAACTGTAGATATGGGTATTGTGGGCCAAGATGTGATATTTGAAAAACAAGTAGATGTAAAAATTTTAACTGAACTTAATTTTGGCTTTTGTTCGTTGAATATTGCGTGTCCAAAAAATAAAAAAATAGATAATGTAAATAAAATAAATAATCTAAAAATCGCAACCACTTATACTAATTGCTTAAATAATTTTTTAAAACAAAATAAAATTAAAGCTGAAATTATTAAATTATCGGGTTCAGTAGAAATTGCACCGTCAGCTAAAGTAGCTGATTGCATTTGCGACATTGTTTCCAGCGGCAACACTTTAGCTAATAACGGCCTAAGTTCTTGTTTTAAAATTTTTAATTCTCAAGCTGTTTTGATTGCTGATAAAAATTCTTTACGTAATAAATGGAAAGAGCAACAAATTGCCAGATTAACAATGCGAATTAAAAGTGTGGTGAAAGCTGGACGGACAAAATACATCATGCTTAATGCACCAGTAAAAAATTTAAGAAAAATAGTTTCATTAATTCCCGGATTAGATAGCCCTTCAATAGTTGCTTTAAATGACACATCAATGGTGGCCTTGCATTCAGTAGTTGAAGAAGAAGTTTTTTGGGAAGTTATTGAAAAGCTAAAAAAAGCCGGCGCTTCAGGCATACTGGTCGTGCCGATTGAAAAAATAATTAAATAATATGATTACTAAAATTATACAAGACGTAAAATTAAACGGCGACAAAGCTATAAAAAAATACACACTTAAGTTTGATAAAATTAAATTAACTAATATTAAAGTGGCACCGAGCCAAATTAAATCAGCTTATTTAAATGTTGATGCATATTTTATTGAGGCTTTAAAAATAGCCAAAAAAAATATCGATAAATTTAATGAAAATATTTTAATTAAAAAAGAAAGAACTATCGAGACATCAGCCGGGGTTAAATGTTGGCGTGAATTTCGACCCATAGAAAAAATTGGGCTTTATGTTCCGGGTGGTCTGGCCACTTACCCTTCAACTGTATTAATGCTGGGCGTGCCCGCTAAAATTGCAGGTTGCACAAAAATTGTATTATGTTCACCGCCGCCTATTTCCGATGCAATATTAGTGGCGGCCGACATCGTCGGTATCACGGAAATATTTCAAGTTGGTGGAGCCCAGGCAATCGCGGCCATGACGTATGGCACAAAATGCGTTCCGCGAGTGCAAAAAATTTTTGGTCCCGGAAATAAATATGTTATGCAAGCTAAAATGCTGGTTTCACAAGATGTCGCTATCGACATGCCGGCTGGTCCGTCAGAAATTGCAATTTTGGCTGATGAAACAGCGAATCCAAAATTCATTCAAGCTGATTTAGCATCGCAACTTGAACATGGTCCTGATACTAAAGCGTGGTTAATTACTACAAATCAAAATCTGTATAAAAAAATAAAAATAGGCAAAAAAATATTAATTAAAAATATTAATGCCGGTATAAAAAAAATTAATGAACTTGCACCCGAACATCTGGAAATAATTGTTAAAAATGAAAAACAAGTTATTGCGAAAATTGTGAATGCCGGCTCTGTGTTTATCGGTTCGTATTCTCCGGTTCCGGCCGGCGACTATATTACCGGCCCCAACCACACCCTGCCCACTTCAAGCTGGGCAAAAGTTTATTCAGCACTTAGTGTTGAAGATTTCGGCAAAATGGTCGAATTTCAAAAAGTGTCTGAACCAGGATTATCTGGATTAAAAGACTATATTATTAAATTAGCCGAGACCGAAGGATTACCAAAGCACGCTGAAGCTATTAAAATTAGATTTAAAAATGATTAAAATATATGTTAAATAAATATTTAAAAAAATCAATTCAAAATTTAATTCCCTACACATGGGAAGACACTACCGAACAAATTGCGAAAAAAAATAATCTCAAACCCGCACAAATTATTAGGCTAGATTATAATACGCCCGCTTCACCACCGGATTGTTATGATGATTTTATTAAAGTTATTTCAAAAAAACGCGATGTTAACGAATATTTAGATTTTGATTATGAAAAGCTAAAAATACTAATTGCTAAATATGAAAATTGCAAAACTAATCAAGTAGTGTGCGGAAACAGTGGCGATGAAATGATTGATATTATCGCTAAATGTTGTTTAAACTATAATGATCGCTTTATCATATCCTCCCCGACTTATTCAGTCTATAAAATCCAATCCGAATTGGTCAGCGGGAAAGTCCAAGATATTCCCTTAGATAAAAATTGGCAAATTGATGACAAAAAAATTATCGCGAAATCTAAAAATAAAAACGTAAAATTAATTTTTATCTGTAATCCCAATAATCCAACCGGGACAATTTCTGAACCAAAAAAAATAGAGAATATTATTAAAAAAGCTAATGCTTTAGTGGTCGTGGACGAAGCCTACGGTGAATTTTACGGAAAATCTTTTAAAAAATTAATCAATAAATATAATAATTTAATTATTTTAAAAAGCTTTTCTAAATTTGCTCGCATTGCCTCGGCTCGGGTTGGTTATGTTCTGACAAATCAAGAACTAGCCACTAAATTAGACGGCATTAGATTTCCCATGGGTATACCTTATTTTTCCATGGAACTTGCTAAAATGGTTTTAAAAAAAGATCTAGAAAATATTTATAAAACAATCAAGCAGACGATATCAGAAAGAGAGCGCATAAAAAATATACTACTAAACAATAATATTAAATTTGCCGATTCTCAAGCCAATTTCTTACTCATTCAGTTAGATAAAAATTCAAAGCCCGTAATCAAAAAATTAGCCAAAAAAGGCATTATTGTCCGTGATAGAAATAGCCAAATAAAAAACTCAATCCGTGTCACTGTACGTGATAAAAAAACTAATAATTTATTTTTAAACGAACTAATTAAAAACTTATGGAAAAAATAGCATTTATCGACCGTGATGGGGCTTTAATTTACGAACCCGAAGAAACTAAGCAAATTGATAGCTTAGCTAAACTTAAAATTTTAGAAGGCGTCATCCCGGGATTAAAATCCTTGTTAAAGCAAGGTTATAAATTAATTATGGTTTCAAATCAAGACGGCATTGGAACCGCGTCTTTTCCAATGAAAGATTTTGAAATTCCCCAAAACGAATTATTAAAAATTCTGAAAAAAAACAAAATTGAATTTTACAAAATTTTAGTTTGTCCTCACTTACCAAAAGACAACTGTACTTGCCGTAAACCAAAAATTGGTTTAGTTGCAAGCATTAATTATGATAAAAAAACTTCCATCATGATCGGCGACCGCGAATCTGATAAAAAATTTGCTAAAAATTTAGGCGTCAATTTTATTAAAGCTGAAACTAATTCCCGCTTCCCTAGGTTTGCCATGGAAACTAGAAAAACTAAAGAAACCCAAATTTCTTTAGCACTAAATTTAGACGGTATTGGAAATTATAATATTGATACGGGTGTAGGTTTTCTTAATCATATGCTCGAGCTGTTTTCTAAACATTCTCTTATTGATTTAAATATTAAAGCATCCGGCGACTTAAATGTTGATGAGCATCACACCACTGAGGACATTGGCATTGTTTTAGGCCGAGCCCTAAAAAAAGCGCTGGGAGATAAAAAAGGTATTCGTCGCTACGGATTTCTTTTACCCATGGATGAAAGCTTAGCTCAGGTGGCTCTAGACGTAGGTGGCCGCAGTTATTTAAAATTAGATTATAAACCTAAACGTGAATTTGTTGGCGACTTGCCCACTGAACTACTAGAAGATTTCTGGCAGGCCTTTGCAGATAATCTGAGCTGTAATTTAAATATTAAAGTTATTGGTCGTAACGAGCACCACAAAATCGAGGCCATGTTTAAAGCCGTGGCCAAATCCATAAAAATGGCCGTAGAAAATGATTCGCGTATGAAAAACATGTTGCCGAGTACAAAAGGAAAGCTCTAAATACAAACGAATTTTCAGGCTCCTAATTTATTGGGGGCACTGAAAATATATACAATAAATAAATGATCACAATAATCGATTACAAATCCGGAAATTTAAAAAGTGTTCAAAATGCTTTGGACAGATTAAATATTCCATATAAAACCGCATCCCGGCCAGCTGATGTAATTAAAGCTGAAAAAATTATTTTTCCGGGTGTGGGCGCTGCCGGTGAGGCCATGAAAAATTTACGCTCGTTAAATTTAATCTCACCGATCAAAAAATTTATTTCTTCAAACAGCCCCTTTTTAGGTATTTGTCTAGGCGCTCAAATATTATTTGAAAAAAGCGCTGAAAATAACACACGCTGTTTAGGAGTGCTAAAAGGTAAAAATGTAATTTTTCCAAAATCTAAAGTGATCGTTCCTCATATGGGCTGGAATCAAGTTAAATATTCTAAAAACAATAAATTATTTTCAGGCATTGCTAATAGTAGCTACTTTTATTTTGTTCATTCATATTATTTATCGCCGGTTAATAATATTGCCATTGCTAAAACAAATTACAGTCAAACTTTTGTTTCGGTCTATAATTATAAAAATATCTACGGCGTCCAGTTCCATCCGGAAAAAAGTGCTGATGATGGACTTATGCTTTTAAAAAACTTTAATAATATATGTTAATTATTCCAGCCATCGATTTACAAAATAATAAATGCGTTCGATTAACGTGCGGTAAGTTTAATGAATCCACTGTTTATAGCGACGATCCTTTACAAGTTGCGAAAAATTTTGAAAAACAAGGTGCTAAATGGCTTCATGTTATCGATTTAGACGGCGCACAAACCGGACAACTTGTAAATTATAATATTGTTGAACAAATTATTAAAAACACTAACTTAAAAATTCAATTTGGTGGTGGTGTGCGTGATGAAAATGTAATTTCAGAAATTAAAACTAATAGAATTATTGTTTCTACTTTAGCAATTAAAAATCCCGAGATTATAAATAATAAAAAAATTATTGTTTCGCTTGATTGCCAAGATGAGTCGATTATGGTCAAGGGCTGGCAGGAAAAATCGAATATTAATATTTTTAATTTTATTAAACAGAATCGCCTACGCCAAATAATTTATACTGATGTCGATCGCGATGGGACATTAAGCGGACCAAATTTCACTATGATTAAGCGATTAACAAAAATTTGTGAAGTAATAGTGGCCGGCGGTGTGCGTGATGAAATAGATTTACAAACTTTGGCCATGATGAATATTTATGCGGTCATTATTGGCAAAGCGCTCTATACTAATAAATCATTAAAACAATATGTTAGCCAAAAGAATTATACCATGCCTGGATGTTAAAAACGGCATTTTAACCAAAGGTATTAAATTTCAAAATAATGTGCAAGTGCAAGACGGCGACCCGGTTAAAATTGCAAAATTCTATTCTGACCAAGGTGCTGATGAATTAATTTTTTATGATATTTCAGCTTCAGCAGAAAATAAAAATACTATTACAGAGCTGGTTGAACAAATTTCCGAGGTAATTAATATCCCCTTTTGCGTTGGTGGCGGAATTAGAAATGTGAGAGACATGAGAAAAATTTTATTGGCCGGCGCTGATAAAATTAGTATTAATTCGGCGGCAGTTTTAAACCCGCAATTAATCTCGGACGGTGCCAAACAATTTGGATCGCAGTGTATTGTAGTTGGAATTGATGTAAGTAAAGATAAAATATTTATTAATGGTGCTAAACAAAATACCGATATCAATGTGTTAGGCTGGGTTAAAAGAATCAAAAAATTAGGCGCAGGTGAAATTTGCATTAATTCCATAGATCAAGACGGCCTGCAAAATGGATATGATTTAGAACTACTTAAAAAAATTCGCCGAGCTGTGAACATTCCCATTATAGCGTCTGGTGGCGCCGGCACACTAAAACATCTGGCTGATGCGGCAAAAATAGCTGATGGTCTACTCGCCGCTTCAATTTTTCACTATAACAAATTAACTATCAAACAAGTTAAACAATATTTAAATAATCAAAATATATGCGTAAGATTATAAATAATAAACCGAGCTCGTCAGGAGACTCGCTCTCTTTGCTTATTCCAACTATAATCCAAGACATTAACACTAAAGAAATATTAATGCTTGGTTATTCAAATAAAGAATCCATTCAAAAAACAAAGCAATCTGGAAAAATTACATTCTACAGTCGAAGTAAAAAAAGATTATGGACCAAAGGCGAAACTTCAAAAAATTATCTTTTATTTAAGGAGATGTTTTATGACTGCGACAAAGATGCAATTCTAATGTTAGTCGAACCAAATGGCCCCACTTGCCACACTGGCGCTTATTCTTGCTTTAAAATAAATCCGGATTTTAATTTCAAAACATTAGAACAGATTATAAAAAATCGCAAAAGTGAAAACAAAATGACATCATCGCGCCGGCAAAATACATCTTATACTGTTAAACTATTAAATGACATTAATTTAATTCGTTTTAAAATTATCGAAGAGGCCAATGAGGTGGTGTTAGAAAACAGCAAGCAAAGAATTATCGAAGAATCGGCTGATGTAATTTATCATTTAATGGTACTTTTAGCCAAAAAAAATATCTTTTTAATAGATATAGAGCGAGAACTTGGAAAAAGAAATAAAAAGATCTGTCGTAATTAAAGGCTCTATAACGAACAGTGCGGTTGATATAATTGAATGTTTAGCCCACTGACATAAAGCCAGGGGCTAAAACTATATATAATAGAGCTAAAAGCCCCGCCCTTTATGGGCGTGGGCTTTTAATTAAATATTTATATATGCCAAATTATTCATTCTTAGTGGGAATCAATAATTTATTCAATTAATATAAATTCAATCTACAGTTATACACCACGTTGTTTATTATACAGATTAATTTAATTGAATAAATTAAGACCTGTTAATTAACATTTATCAATTATCTCAAATAAGAGTATTTTTTGTTTACTCTATTATTAATAATGTAACAAAATTATAATTATAATATTATATAGCTTGTTAGAATAATTAATTTTAAAAACTATGAAAAAAACCTTATTACTGCTAGCATTATTGGCGGTTTTCACTGCCGGATGCGCGCAGACAACAAAAGACGTTGTTACAAAAAACACAAATGTTACTCCTGAAGTAACTAAAGAAGATCAAAATGTCAGTGCTACAGAAGTTAAAGCTACTGTAGAGACACGAAGTGCAGACACTGCTACTTTTATGGACGAAGCTAATAATATTAGTTTCAGTTACCCAGCTGATTGGAAAACAAAGAATGGTAGCATTGATTGCGCTACAGTTTATGAATTCGACACTTTAAAATTGATTGAATTTACTGAGTGCCCAGCTACTAATTTAGGTGGGGAAATGCTTTCTGCCACTCAAACCTATTCTCGATTTATTAATAGTTTTACGCTAGCTGAAGTATCAAGTGATGTTGAGACGCCCAACGCTACAATCGCAGTTATCTCTTATGCAAATACCGAAGATAATGGCGTTTATGCCATGAGTGAAGATTCTGGTACAGTAGCGATTTGGCAAATGAATAAAATGAGCTTCGCCTTGCTTGATGAAAATAATATACACCAAGCTGATGGTACTTTTATGGAAATTTTAAAATCTATTGCTATCCCCGAAGTTACCGTCCAAGAAATTACAACATCAGCCTCTACTTTATCAAACTATTCTAATTCAAAATATAATTTTAGTTTCGCTTACCCTGGTAATTACTCTGTAACTGAAGAAGTTAATAATACTTCGCCTAATAGTACTGACACTACTTTAGAATTAGTCTTAACAAATTCAAGTAACAGTAATAATAAATTCACAATGTTTGTTGATCATCCAGGAATGGGTGTTGGTGGTAGAAAAGATTATAAAGATGCTAAAAAAATAACTATTAGCGGACAAGAAATATCTATTTATTACACTCAAGATGAAAGCCCAGAATACGATAATATATTATTATACGCTAAATGGACTAAAGGTGATAATGAATACATTGCTTTGATGAGCGACTCTGATTATAACAACAAAGAAAAAGTTGAAACAGTATTCGAAAGCATTTTAGCCAGCTGGAAATAACTTGTTTATTTCACTTCTAAAAATAAAGAGCGCCACTAACCCGGCGCTTTTTATTTAAATTAGGATCAATAACAAATAATAAAGCTGGTATATTTGAATGCTTAGCCCACTAGCATAAAGCCAGGGGCTAAAATAGAATATAATAACAGCAAAAAGCCCCGCCCTTAAAAGGCGTGGGTTTTTAATTAAATATTTATATAGCCAATAATTATTGACACAACATCTGAAAGCATGTTTTAATATACGCATCTATTTTAAATCATTTTTGTGAATTATACGCAAAATACATCTTCATTAGAAGCCCAATCCGACGAACAATTAATTTCTGCGGCACAAGCTAATTCTGAAGCTTTTGCTGAATTATATAATAAATACGTTGATAAAATTTTTCGATATATTTATTATCATACAAATCGCGATAAAGATACAGCCGAAGATCTTACGACTGAAGTATTTACCAGGGCGCTTAAAGCTTTGCCTAAGTTTAAATGGCAAGGACACCCCTATTCTTCGTATCTATACCAAGTCGCCCGCACTGTCTGCCAAGACTTTTATGGCCATAAACAGCATATAAACATTGATAATGTTGAGTACAAACTGGGTGAAAATGAAACATTATCCAAAAAATCGGATTTACTTATATTGTGGGAAAGAATAAAACAAATGAAACCACCTATTCCTGAAGTATTTGAACTGCGTTATTTGGAAGATTTACCTTATGAAGAAATAAGTAAAATTGTTGGTAAATAACCAGGCGCTATAAGAATATTAGTTTCTCGCACAATTGAAAAATTAAAAAAAGAATATGAATATCAACCCTAGTAATCTGGAACAAATTTTTCAAAACAGCCACCGAAAAAAGGTTGATTTATCTATGGCTGATAAAACCAGAATGTTTAATAATGTACTGGCTAATGCTTCCAAACAACAGACTCCAAAATTCTCTTTTTCAAATAGATTCAATTTTTTTGATAAATGGCGTGTACTTACTTATAGCACCACCGCCGTGACAGCTTTGGCTTTAATCGCCTTTATGCTATTTATGCCCGAGTTATTTCCAGCTGATATTAAAACTTTTGTAATCAATACCACAAAGCCAAACCAACACAGCACTAACAGTAATTTAAATTTCGGTACTATACAAAAAGTAGCCATTAATATTGATACTAATAGTAATTCGAATTCAAATGAATCAAGCGCTAATATTTCAATCGAGAATAACGAGTTAGCTTTTATTCCTCGAACCACTACTTTAAATTTGTTCGATGTAACTTGTGAGTGTGGCGGTGGTAGTGGCAAAGATACTTCTACTTGGAAAGTATCAGCAATAAATTTATCTGAAGAAACACCAGCACCAGTGGAAATAAAAATGCTTAATACTTTTAACACTACTGATTTAAAAAACATGGCGAAAATTTTTCAGATAGATGAAAACCAGTTTGTTTCAAATCATCATACTCTGCCCGGAATATATTTAAAATCTTATCCGGATGATGATTCATGTTTATCGTATCGTTATGGTATGTTAGAAAACTATTTTGATATGAATAAAAGCGACCAATGTCTATCGATTAGTGACACAGGATTTTTAGATTACGAACAGTCTGAAGAATACGCTGACGCGGATTATAAAAACCAAGCTTTAAATTATATTGCCGAAATCAATAATGTTGATATTGATTCCTTATTATGGAAAGAGAGCAAGCTTAATAATTACAAAGTTGAAGGCGATAAAGAATTTGATATTTTCTTTACTAACAGTTTAACAGATACTCTTATCTTCAATCGTATGCCTTGGCACGTTGTGGTTAGAAATGGAAAACTCGTATCCTTATTCGGTCATTATATACCGGAAAAATTAGTCTCTACCGGAAAAATCATCGATTTAGTTTCACCGCAAACAGCTTACAGCAGAATTCTCTCTCAGCTAAAAAATCGAGACGAGAACACTTATATTACTAAAATTATCGATCTAACTGAATCTAATTCTAATATTTTTAAAGTTAACGATCTATACTTAACTTATGAGTTAGCTTACAATCAAGATGAAAATCCACAACTGGTTATTATTCCGATTTACAGAATGTTTTTAGAAACAGCTGAAAGTGAAAACGAAAAAATAAATTTTGAAATTTATATTGATCCCAGTAAAAATAATGACTTGCTAAACACTTATCAGTTGCAATTATACTAAATTTTATTATTTCCAACTTTTATCTTGACGTACCAGAAGCTCAGACGCTTTTTGTGGTTCGGCCATAATTTCTAATGTAATTTTTTCCGTACGCACACTTTGTGAACCTTTAATTAAAATCACATCACCACAGTGAATTTCATCTTGAACTGTTTTGCGAGCGCTATCTGAATCGGGAAATGTAAAAACATGGTCTTTATTCATTCCTTTTTCTAAAGCCGCACTGGCAATTTCTAAAGCTTGATCACCAATTGCAAACAAAATATCAATATTGTATTCCTGAATCAAACGCCCTATTTCACGATGAGCTTTTTTTGATTCGCTTCCTAGTTCTGCCATATTGCCAAGACAAGCAATTTTCCTACCCGTAACGCTCACTTTATTTAAAAGCTCGATGGCTTGTCGGCACGCTAACGGTGAAGAATTATAGCTATCGTCGATAATAACCGTATCTTTAATACCAGGAATTATATTGAGTCTTCCAACCGGCGCTTGATAATTTTGTAAAGCCGAAGCAATTTCCACTAGATTCATTTTATAAATTAACCCCACCGCAATCGCATTTAACCCAGCATAAACAGAAGGCATGCCCAAAACATTTGATAGATGAAAAGGAACGGTATTTCCCTGATAATGCACTTTAAAATTGATACCCGCATTTCGATATGATGAATCATTTTCAAGATTAAGCGAATAATTAATATCGCTCACTCTAATGGTGGCTGCCTCGGAATTACCAAGACTAAATATCTGAGCTTTTATTTTATCGGATATGCTTTGAATTTGTTTATCGTCTACATTAATTATTGCAAAATCTTTATCAGATAAATGTGTAGCAATTATGCCTTTTTCTTTTATAAGCTGATCCAAATTTTTATAGTTTTCCAAATGCACTGGCTGGCTACCGATAGCTGTTAGAACACCAATGTTGCAGGGCGCTAAATTAGTTAAATATTTAATATCGCCTGGTTTATCGGCACCCATTTCTAAAATCAATATTTCCTGATACTTGGGCCACGCGATGACTCCCAGAGCTTTTATTATTACCCAGATCCAACCAAAAATATTTTTACCATAACTACTGGCACCGATAATTGTAAGTGGCAAACCTATTTCGTTGTTATAATTTTTATAATTAGTACGAACATTATATTTAGTTTTTAAAACTGAAAAAATCGCTTCTTTAGCTGATGTTTTACCAACACTGCCGGTAATACCAATGACTTGCGGATGATGCCGAGATAAAATTAATTTTGCCAGGATGAATAAAATTTTTTCAATATATTTTTTCATATGAACAAATAAATTATAAATAATTATTCTTTATCAGGCATTAACTGATAATAGTCCACTAAATAAGTGGCAATTTTACTAAACAAAGGCGCGGTGGTATTAGCAGCCCAGGGAGCATTAGCTGGCTCATCTAATTTAGTTAGAATTACAAATTTAGGGTTTGACACAGGCCCAAATCCTAAAAATGAATCTTTATGCCGATAAGCATCATAACCGGCGCCATTTTCTTTTGGTACTTGGGCCGTACCGGTTTTACCGGCCATATAATAGCCAGGGACTTGCGCCAGTACAGCGTGGCCACTGTCTATAACATTTACTAACATGGCCGATAACGTACTCGCAGTCTGTGCCGAAATAACTTGGCGAACAACCTCGGGCTGAGTGATAATTTTTTCGCCGCTAGGTTTTTCAACCTCTTGTACTACATAAGGCTTCATTAATTTGCCCCCGTTAGCAATACTGCTAAATGCAGTTATTAGTTGTATGGGTGTGACAGTTATTCCTTGCCCATAAGAAGAAGTGGCCGAATATATATCAGCTAGCTTTTCTAAAGCCGTAATATTACCGTAATTTTCACCAGCTAAAGTAATTCCAGTTAGTTCACCAAAGCCAAAATTCTTCACATACTGATACCATGCTTCATTGCCGATTTGTTCAACTGCAAAAATTGATCCCGTGTTTAACGAGTGGGTTAATACATAATTCATGTCTACTGTACCGTTGCTTTTATCGTCGGAATTTTGAATTGTATACTTTCCTATTTTTACTTCGCCAGTGTCGTTGTAAGTTGTGTAGGGAGTAATCTTTCCCATGTCTAGGGCCGCGCCTAATGAAAAAGATTTGAATACCGAGCCTGGTTCATACTGATCCGATACTGCTTGATCTATAAAAACATTAATATTTTCTACTTCATTATATTTATTGGGATCATATGATGGATATCCGCATAAGGCAGTGATAGCACCAGTGTGCGGATCCATAATAATTACTGTTCCTTGTTTGGCTGCATATTGGTCTACTGCTTCTTTAAGTGCTTGGCAAGCAAAAAATTGAACGTTTTTATCGACGGTTAAATATAAGTTGTCGCCATCTTTGGCTGCTTCCATTGTTCTATCACCAATACTTATTAATCTTCCGCCGGCATCTTTTTCAGTTTGAATATAACCGGCCACACCACCAAGTTCATCGTTATAATAACTTTCTAAGCCGTATAAACCAGTTTTTTGCTCATCTTTCATTCCTAAATAACCTGTTAAATGAGAAGTGTATTCTTTGTCCGGATAATAGCGCCATGCTTCTTCGGTAAAATAAATGCCTGCGATATCAAATTCTTCAATTGCTTCTTTTTCATAACTGGAAATTTTTCTTTTTAATACTTCATAAGTATCTTTACGACCATCATCTAATGTTGTAGGCTCTAAACGCTGGTTTAATTCTTCTTGGCTCATACCTAAAAGTGGGGCTAAATCTTTAACGGTTTGTTCGCGCTTTTCAATTTGCCATGGATTGGCATAAACTACACTAAGATCCTGATTAACCGCAATTTTGTGTAAACCTGAATCGTCGTAAGGATCTTGAATATATATTTCACCACGAACCGGAAATAAATTTTTATAAAAATCATGATTTTTTGATGCTATATTTTCATAAAACTTGTGATCCCAAATTTGAACGTAACCTAAGCGTACAATTATAAGAAGCGCTAGCAGTATAAAAAAAACACTTAAAATTTTTAAGCGGTCTTTGGGCTGGCTGTTTATTTTAAAGCCCGATTTATATTTTTTATTTTTATACTTTAAACTTAACTTTATCATTCACTTAAAGCTACAGTAGCCGGCTGTAAAGACAAATACTCCACACCGCCTTGAGCGGATTGCAAATTATAATTTACGCTGAGTGATGCCACATGTTCCATGGATTCCAAATTATCCTTTTGAAATTCCAGTTTATTATTACTATCTTCTAAGCGCGCCACTTGGGTTTCCAAGCCATCCAATACAAAACCGTCGCTGGCTGTGTTGTTTACTAAAACTATATAACTAAAAAATAATACTACCAATAAAATTAAACCTAGGATATTGAGTCCTAAATAATTCAAACTAATACTTTGATACCAAGCCGTACTAGGCCTGGTATGCTTTTGCATATTAATTTTTGAAAACAGGAAAAATTTTGACATGGTTTTTTAAATTTTCTCGGCTACCCTTAACTTAGCACTTCTCGATTGAGGATTATTTTTTATTTCCTCAATGCTAGGTATAATGGGTTTTTTAGTTATTATTTTTATTTGTTTATCATGATGACACTGACAAATCGGTAATTCTGATGGACAAATACAATCTTTACTTTGGTATTTAAAATATTGTTTGACTCTTCGATCCTCTAAAGAATGAAATGATATTATGGCTAAACGTCCTCCGGGGGCTAATATCTGAAATGCGGTTTTTAGAATTTCTTCCAGATTAGCGAGCTCATCATTTACTGCGATGCGTAATGCTTGCCAAGTTTTTGTGGCCGGATGTATTTTTCTGCCACCTGATCTGCCTTTATCAGCTCCGGGAATAATTTGTAAAAGGTCGCTGACGATTTCAAACTTTTTATTCTTACGGAAGCTGACGGCACGACGAGCAATTTGTTGCGCCTTGGGTTCTTCCCCATAGTCTTTAATAATTTTCTTGATATCAGCTTCACTGTAAGAATTTAATATATCAGCGGCCGTGATCCCATTATTTGGATTCATCCGTAAATCTAGTGGCTCATCAGGTCTTTGAAAAGAGAAACCGCGCCCGGAGTATCTGATTTCATTAGTAGATACACCAAGGTCAAGCAATATTGCGCGCACCTCTTGTAAGTTGGCCATTGACCGAAGATGTTCATATATGCTGCAAAAATTATCGTTAATTAATTTAAAATTTTTATAACCGCTATCAGTAAATTTTTTATGGCATTCATCGATTGCTTCCGGATCTAGATCAAAACCGATCAACATTCCGCTGGCAGTAATTTTTTTTAACATTTCCAATGAATGACCGCCGCCACCTAACGTTCCATCAATAACCGTATCTCCTTTTTCTAGATTTAAACTATCGACTGCTTCTTTTAAGAAAACTGTAGTGTGAGTGTATTTCATTATTAGCGCTTATTTTAAACGCCTAATTCGCCAAGAGCTTCAGCTATATCGCTACTATCTTTTTCTGTACCTTTTTTATAAGAATTCCATTTACCTTCATCCCAAATTTCTAAACGATTATATAAACCAGCTACGATCGCTTTCTTTTTAACACTAGCAAATATTCGTAAATACTCTGGCAAAACTACTCGGCCTTGTTTATCTAACTCTACATCCATGGCTCCGGCTAACATTAACCGTGAAAATGCTCTGGTATTGGCTTTAGATATGGGAAGAGCTGCAAGCTTAACAGCTAATTTCTGCCATTCTTCTTGGGTGTATAAAAATAAGCAGTTGTCTAAACCTCTGGTAACTACTGCCCCGCCAATAAAAGCTTCGCGAAATTTAATTGGAATAGCTAATCGGCCTTTTTCATCTAAATTGTGTGAGTATTCGCCTATAAACATTTGAGAAATATTAAGTTATACACTTTTAGGGGTATTTATCCCCACTTTTATCCACTTTTATTTAATATAAACCCATTATACACCACTGGAATACATGCGTCAACCACTGCAAAACATTTTTTTACATAAAAATACCCCTAAAAATAGGGGTTTTGTCAAATTTGTGGAAAAGTTAAATAATTACTTTTAGATTATTCGGTTATTGGTAAAGAAATCAAGAAAATCGTTCCTTTATCATCAAATGATTCAAAGCAAATATGGCCGCCGTGTTTTTCAATAATATTTTTAACAATATAAAGACCTAAACCCGAACCAGTAGGCTCGGTAGAAACGGCTTTATTACTACGAAAGAATTTACTAAAAATCTGTTTTTGGTCAACTTTTGGTATACCAATACCGGTGTCTGATATTTTAATAATCAATTGATGATTTTGAACTTCTGCAGCCATGGTAACCGTGCCAGGCTCGTGCGTATATTTAATAGCATTATCAACTAAATTCTGAATTGCCAACCTTATTTTTTGTAGATCAATCCAAACTAATGGAAGTGGTTTGTTATTTTTTTGATAAATAAATTTTAATTTTTTGTGCTTTGCATTGTCGATCGAGCCCTGATAAATTTGTTGCATTATTTTTTCAATGGAATTGAATTGCATTTTATAAGCTGTTTTCCCCTCTTCGATCTCGGAGATATCAAGGAAATTGTTTACTATTTCAATTACTTCATTGTTGCGCTGGAATCCTTTACCAATTAAATTTTGCTGTTTATCAGTTAATTTTCCGGCGTCGCCTTCTAACAACATTTTAAACAACCACTTAATAGTTGATAGTGGAGTACGTAATTGATGAGCGGCAATGGAAATAAAATCGGATTTTAATTGATCAAGCTCTTTTTCACGAGTAATATTTCTAAGAATAATTAAAAAACCTTTATTAACAATTTGTTTGTTGTAAAGTGTTAGACAAGTAATCTTAAAAGATTTTGTTTCACCCTGGTTTTGAAATGTAAATTCTTGAATCTGATTACTTTCTTTTTCAAAACATTTCAAAATATGTTCAACAATTTCTATTAAAGAGCTGTCCACTAAGCCAATTTCAAGTTTTTTACCTAGTAAATTACAAGCTGCAACATTAAATAAATCAATTACAGTCGGATTAATTAAGCTAATTCGACCTTGAGTATCAAACACAATTACGCCATCAATTAAATTGTTTAATGTTGTGTTTACTTTATTTGTTTCGGCTTTTAAAGCTTCTTCGCGCGAATTGATTATGCGACCAATAAAAGCAGCAAAAAACGCAGTGAATATTATTATCAATACTACCGTTGCTGAATTGTGTACGGTAATTGCCATATTTTGATAAAAACCAGGGTTAAGGGCATAACGAAAATGATGCGGTATTATTTCTATGTATTCAAAAATAATAACCATTAAATACAGAACACCGGACAACAAAGTAAGTATTATTATTTCTATTTCGTTAAATAATAAAATAGCCATGAAAATGGTAATGAAATAAAATAAGAAAGATAAACTCTCTATACCACCGGTAGAATAGATAATTATGGTGTAAATTAACTGGTCGACTACTACTTGTAAAATACTAATAATATACAAACCATGATTGGATATTTTTTTGGGATCGCGACGCAGAAATAATAGATAAGCTAAATTATATGAATATGTTAGAGCTAATAAAGCAAAAATATGGGGATCGAATTGAGCGACGCCAACCATTTTTTGTATTAATCCTAACAATAAAATACCAAGATGCATGAACCATCGGCTGAATACAATATATTTTAATGTTTGAATTTTAGTGAGCTTGGGATCAAGCATATTTTTTTTTGGATTTTGTAATAGTCGGTTCAGCCGCGTAAAAAGGTTCTATTTGACTCAGCGGTTTAATCGTCGACATTTTCTTTAATAACATATTCGGATTAAGAAAATATTGTTTTTTAATACCATAAAGTTTAATATTTAATATGTACGCCCAAGTATTTGCAATTAATACTGCTAAGCGTACTTTGGTGTATTGACCAGGCCCGATATTTACCACCAAAGCTTTAATGGCCGTCGGTTTTACTTTATTTTTCCGGAGAAAGTTGTTAATTGCAATTAATGCCACTTCCCCGTGACGCCGTTCAACTGGTGCCATTTTTTCACTCAGTATTTTTTTTTGATCAGCCAGAGCTAGATAAATGTTTTCTGAAGATAGATTATCAAAAATTAAATACATGGATGATTAATAAAAAGTTATTCCGCTGAATAGTGAATTTTTTATTGAGAATTTTCTTGTTTTTTATGCCTTCGACTTACCAGCATCACGACAATTAAGGCAATTAAAAAGATGCCTAATATTATTACTATCGCTAAGGCATAATGATTGGTATTTGCAGAAGCTGGTTTTGTGGAATTGTTTATCTTGGTTTTCTTGGCAACTTCAGCAGTTCGAGCATTAAAATAAGCATCATCAGCTATAACAATATTTTGTTCGTTTATTTTAATCTTAATGTTGTTGCCTAGTGCAGTATAATTATTAATCTCTTTATTATGCTCAATCAGCATGCTGTATCCTTGGCTATTGTGTTTAATGTATAAACAATCAGTAGTTTCCTGAAAATCGTTATCAACCCAAAAAACATCTTGTTTAGTAAATGTTTTATTGTTTATGGTTTGCGTTTCTTCAGCTAAAACAAAATTGAATAACAGAAAAAAACTAACAAATAAAAATAATAGACTTTTAAATATTGATTTCATATTAAAATTATACCATGAAATTAATTAACAATCCAGTCTTGTAATTGATATAACACTTGACTTATACAGGTTAATTTTGGTATAATTGATTTCTAGATATTGGAACGAAGCTTAGTCGAACTTCTGCAAATTCTATTTAAACAACATAAATCAAAATAATCACAATTATGACTGGAATTATTAAAACCCTTACTGATAAGGGATTTGGATTCATCACTGTTGAAGGTCGAGAAAAAGAACTTTTCTTTCACTCAAATTCATTAGTTGGCGTTTCCTATGATGAATTAAGTGTTGGCGATACCCTTTCTTTTGACACTGAAGATTCTGAAAAAGGTCCACGCGCTGTTAACGTTAAAAAAGTCTAAAACCTTTTTATAACTCATCTTAAAAAAAACCGTATCTTTTAGATGCGGTTTTTTGTTTTTTTCAATAAACTGCGAACCGCTTTAATTCCTCCTGTGCTTGCATATAACTCTATTTCGGCAAATCCTCTTCGATATGTACCAAAAAGCTGGGGCGATCTTATCTGCGCTTGTGCAATAACTCTTGTAAATTCATCTTCGCTATATTCGGCGTCTTTGTTAATTGTGCTGACGCGTCGCCAACCTTCTGGAGCTGCCCCTAATTCTTGTGCTTCTTGCTCTAAGCGTTTCATGGTTTCAATAAATTCCGGTGCAATGTGTGTTTTAGTATGAATGTCGCTGGTTTTTTCTTGGGTCACCCAGTCTGGATATTTTTCTCCGTGGATCCGGATTAATCTTTCCACCGCTGTACGATTAACACCTAGCTGGCTGGCCGCTTCAACAATACTAACCATGTTTTTAATCCGTTCCTGAAAAGCGCGATAATCTTTAATGATTAATGCAAATAATTCCGGATGATACATAACACTAGATTGATCATCAATATCATCTTCAAACCAATCTGGATAATCTTTTCGATATCGCTCAGCAAAATGTACGGCTGTATAATAATCAATTTTTAATGTTTTTCTTAGATGATGCGGTGTATACCAAGTTCTAGTTTTTTCTGCGAAGGCTTGCAAATACAGCTTTGCATCAGGACTAATATATCTTGCCCGACGTGGCCCGCTTTTTTGGTGCAATAAATATTCGCCTGATTGACCGGCCAGAATTTCATCATTTCTTGTTAACCAACGCGATAATGTTTTTGGACTAACTTGAAGTTCGTCGGCAAAATGGCTCAAAACAATCCAGCCACTTGGTGGATCAGTTAAATTACTTAATGATAATTCGGCCATCTCTTTTATTAATGCCTGAGCAATTTCTGGTCTGATATGCAGTAATTTATGATGCCGAATGGGATGATTAAATTCTTGAGAAATTTCAGGGTCTTGTAAAATTAAAGCTTCCAAGCGACGGCTAACCGCATCATCACTAACTCCGGCCATGTTAGCTATTGTACGGACTGTCATCCATCCTTCTGGTGCATAATTTTTATCCATTATTTCAGCTACTATTAATTGCTGACCTCGTTCTGACGCATAGTATGCGGATTTAGTGCCAGCTTTTAATTTTATATCGTCTGGGTACTGTGCGGCCATTCTTCGCGCGGCTGATAAATAACGGTATTTATTCTGACCGCTAGTAAATGCGATTTCACGCACTGCTCGCCAATTATCCGGAATATCATGGACACCATCAACCAGAGGCATAAACCGTTCTCGATGTGATCGTTCTTTGGCTTGAGAAGCTAGTAGTTCGCTTTCAATATTGCTTTGCCATTTTTCAGTATCCTGGTCCCAATCTACAATTGAAACGCGATCGGCTCGAGACGAATCTTGAAGCTCTTCTTTGGTTAAAGAAAACCATTCTTTTAGCGGCTGGTCTTCGCTCCAACCATGAATAATATAAGTTGCATTATTAGATTCATTATTAATAAAAATCAATTTGCCTAGTTCTGGTACAACAAATAAATAATATGGCTCTTCCCGATAGGATTCTTCGGAAATACCCCCTGGATATAAATCATAGCTTAATCCCATCTCACTGAGCTGTTCAATAAATAATGCGGTCCGAGGATAAATTTCTCTTTTTGGTCCCTCTCCACTACCCCGTCGAATTGCACCTTCACCGGCTGGAATGAAAACTTGTGATCGCCTACCAATCATAGACGGAAAAACCATATTTTCCAGAGCTTGAGCTCTATCTTCGGAAAATTTAGTGACGTTAAAACGCAAATAGGGCCGCCCGCGTTTTTTCGCAACAGCTAAATATGCCCGAGCATCAAGCAAATCAGCAATATCTGTTAAACTTAAATTTTGATCCAATAATCTTTGCAATTGTTGGCTAACTTGTTCTTTCGGGCTTAATTCACCTTTATCAATTATAATATCTTTTGGTTCAGGCATAATTTTTTCTTAATTAAAATTATTCTATCACAACTTATCTTATAATTACATAATCCACAACTTATTTATATTGACATATTTCGACTATAAGCTTAGAGTAGGAAAAGTATGAATACTAATACTTTTAATTATTAAGCAAAAATTTATGTTCCCTAAAGACGATATTATTATGTATGGCACCGGCACAATCGGCGAAAAAGGCCAGATTGTAATACCCGCCAAAGCCAGAAAAAAAATGAAAGTCAAAGCTGGTGATAATTTTATTTTTTTCGGCCATGGCCCATTGATTCATATGGTTAAAGCTGACCAATTAAATACAATTATCAATACCATGACCAATCGCTTTACCAGTAAAATCAACAGTATTAAAGCTGCCCGTTAATATGAAAGCCGTACTTAAATATTTCAAACCTTTTATCTTTCAATTTATTATCCTGCTAGGCGCAGTCTATTTATCTGTTGCGGCCACATTGGCATTGCCAGACCTAATGGCTAAAATCATTGATGAAGGAATTGTTGGTACGAACCAAACCATTATTTGGCAAACCGGCGGTTGGATGTTGTTACTATCACTCGGAGCGGCTACGGCTAGTTTTATTACCGGTTTTTTTGCATCGCGCATAGCAGCCGGTTATGCCCGAGATTTTCGACAAGCCATATTTACAAAAATTGAAAGTTTTTCTTTAGCCGAATTCAATGCTTTTTCAACCGCTTCTCTTATAACCCGAACTACAAACGATATCCAGCAAATTCAAATGGTTCTAACCATGTTGCTTCGAATGGCCCTAATGGCTCCATTCATGGGTATCTGGGCCATAATTAAAGCTTTGCAAACAGCCCCTTCTATGGCCTGGATTATGGGACTAGCTGTCGGCATCTTGCTTGTAGTTATCATTTCATTATTTATATTGGCCATACCTAAATTTAAACGTTTGCAGAAATTAGTTGATCGACTTAATCTCGTTTCGCGTGAAATTCTAACCGGGCTTAGGGTTATCCGCGCTTTTAATCGAGAAGAATATGAAGAAAAAAAATTCAACATTGCCAACGCGGATTTAATGAATGTTAATATCTTTGTTAACCGGCTTTTAGTTGTTATGCAACCCATGATGATGATCATTATGAATGTGGCTGCTTTAGCCGTGATTTGGTTTGGGACACGATTAATTGATGCCGGCAGTCTGCAAATTGGCGGAATGCTAGCCTTTATGCAATATGCTATGCAAGCCGTGATGTCATTTCTTCTAATTTCAATTGTCTTCATAATTGTCCCGCGTGCAATCGTTTCGTTGCAAAGAATTAATGAAGTGCTGATAACTGAAGCTTTAATTAAAGATCCAATAAATCCGACTACGAGTAAAACATCAACAACCGGCTCATTAGAATTTAAAAACGTTTCTTTTTCTTATTCCGGAGCTGATGAACCGATTTTACACGATATTTCTTTTATTGCTAAACCGGGTAAAACCACTGCTTTTATTGGCAGTACTGGCAGTGGCAAGTCTACCCTTATAAATTTAATTCCCAGATTTTATGATGTGACTAGCGGATCGATTGAAATTGATGGCATTGATATTCGCCAAATGCGCTTAGAAGATCTGTATGGAAAAATTGGTTATGTACCTCAGCAAAGCACACTTTTTTCCGGCACTATTAAAACAAATATTGAATATGGCCGTCCTGGTGCCACTGCTCTTGATATTGAACAAGTGACTGACATTGCCCAGGCTAAAGAATTTGTTGACCAATTGCCGGAACAATATAACTCGGCAGTTTCCCAAGGTGGTGTAAATTTTTCGGGTGGGCAAAAACAACGACTGTCTATTGCCAGAGCTCTTATCCGCCGACCGGAAATATATATTTTTGATGACAGTTTTTCGGCTTTGGATTTTACCACCGACGCCAAACTTCGCCAAAAATTGGCTGCTAAAACGACTGTCGCTACTGTGCTTATCGTAGCCCAACGCATCAGCACGATTATAAACGCCGATCAAATTATTGTGCTTGATGAAGGCCGTATGGTGGGTCGAGGCACGCATGCTGAATTAATGAAGTCTTCATCTGTTTATCGTGAAATCGCTTTATCGCAATTATCCGATGATGAGCTGCCAAAAGATCTTTCATCGGCTAAATTACAATTAGCTAAAGACGAAATAATATGACCACGCCTAATAATCAAAATAATACAATCAAAACGACAAAAACGCCTTTACGCGGTCCGATGGGACATGGCGGACCCGGTGGTATGATGATGCCGGGGCAGAAACCTAAGAATTTTAAAAAAACTCTACGCCAATTGATTACCTATCTAAAACCGTTTAAATTGGCAATAACTGTAGTGTTCGTGTTCACCATTGCCAGCACTGTATTTGCAATTGTTAGTCCGAAAATTCTTGGTCAGATGACAAACCAAGTTGTTAATGATTTTGTGAAACGCTCGGCTTATGACCAGGTACTGGAACATTTGCCGACCGGTATTACTCTGCCTTTAAACACTACAGGCGAACAGCTTATTAAACAGTTGCCAGATACAGTCAGCAAACAAATTCCGGCTTCAATGCAGGAAACCTTGCGCGACATGAATTTTTCTTCCCGACCCGAATTTGATTATAACAAACTTCTTTCTTTTGCGATTACATTACTTATACTTTACGGCTTGAGCGCCATCTTCAGTTATATTCAAGGATGGATAATGGCCGAAGTGGCCCAAAAAGCTACTTATAGTTTTCGACATGATATTGCCGAAAAAATTGGAAAACTACCGTTGCGCTATTTTGATGGGCAATCTCATGGCGAAGTTTTAAGCCGAATAACTAATGATGTTGATACGGTCGGTCAAACTTTAAACCAAAGCCTGACTCAAATTCTTTCATCGATCACGCTGATTATTGGCATGGTGGCCATGATGTTTTCAATTAACTGGCACATGACACTAGTAGCTCTTATTACTATTCCACTGAGTTTTGGATTATTGATTTTAATCGTAAAAAAATCACAAAAATATTTCGCTGAACAACAAAAAATTCTAGGCAATCTTAACGGCCACGTTGAAGAAATGTACGGTGGACACATGATCATGAAAGTTTATAATGGCCAAGATCGTTCCCTGGCTACTTTCAACAAATATAATAAAAAGCTATATGGTTGTGCCTGGAAATCTCAATTTCTTTCCGGATTAATGTTTCCGATTATTAATTTTGTTGGAAATTTAGGCTTTGTTGGCGTAACCGTGGTCGGTGGTTGGCTGGCCGTAAATGGCCGAGTAAATATCGGCGATATTCAAGCCTTTATCCAATATGTCAATCGATTTAATCAACCGGTTATGCAAACAGCTAACATTGCCAATGTTTTACAATCAACTACGGCCGCGGCGGAAAGAGTTTTCGCTTTCCTGGAAGAAGCTGAAGAAATTCCTGAAGCTAAACAACCAAATTTAATTTCTCAAGTTCGGGGTAGCGTTGAATTCAAACATGTGACTTTTGGTTATGAACCTGATAAATTAATTATTCATGATTTCAATGTTAATATAATGCCGGGTCAGCGTGTAGCAATTGTTGGTCCGACCGGCGCGGGCAAAACAACTATGGTTAATTTACTGATGCGTTTTTATGATGTTAATTCCGGAAAAATTTTAGTAGATGGTATCGATATTAAAAGTTTGAAACGATCTCATCTGCGCCAATTATTCGGCATGGTGCTTCAGGATACTTGGCTTTTTAACGGCACTTTACGCGATAATATCGCTTATGGCCGACCCGATGCCACTGAAGCCGATATCATGCAAGCTGCTAAAGCCGCTCACGTGGATCATTTTGTACGCTCGTTACCAAAAGGCTACGATATGGTGCTGGTTGAAGAAGTAAGCAATATATCTCAAGGTGAAAAGCAATTGCTTACAATCGCCCGAGCCATGTTGATTAATGCCCCTATTTTAATTTTAGATGAGGCTACCAGTTCGGTGGATACCCGCACAGAAATATTAATTCAAAAAGCCATGGGTCAATTAATGAAAAATAAAACCAGCTTTGTAATCGCCCATCGTCTTTCCACTATTAAAAACGCTGATTTAATTTTAGTTATGGATCAGGGAAATATTGTGGAACAAGGCAAGCACGCAGATCTTTTAGAAAAAAATGGATTTTATGCTTCACTCTATAACAGCCAATTTACCGGTCCATTAACCGCTTAAACTAATAGCTTTTCAACTACAGCATCAACAAAAATTTTCATGGTATCAAAAATTTTTAAAGTTGAATGTTTTGGTATTAATAATTGCAGATCAGTACATGCTAGAGCTACGGCGTCCACTTTTTTATTTTCAAAATCATTAATTATATTAATCAGCTCTTCTCGATCACGATTGTTCTGTTGGCCAATAACCAGATGATGAATAAATTTTCCTAATTTTTCTTGTTGAAAATCATCCGGAGTTTCATAAGCTATTTTATTTTCAAAAAAAGCAGCCTCATAAAGTTTATTTTTAATTGTGGCCGAAGTTGAAACAATGCCTATTTTTTTGTAATTATTTTTTTTAATGTATTTAACCGTTTCTTCGATAATGCTTAAAACCGGAATGTTTACAGCTGTTCTTATTTCATTAATGAAAACATGCAATGAATTACACGGCATCACGATAAAACTAGACCCAGCTTTTTCTAATCTTTTTGCTTCAGCAATTAAATATGGACAAATTCTTTCCATACCAATATTTTTCTCAATGACGTCTTCCTCAATTTTATAAGGCATAGGAACGCTGGCAATTATTATTGATGGCCGGCTGATTCTGCTTTTTTTCTGACACGAAAAAATTAAATCCAGATAAAATTCTGATGTTGTTTCCGGACCGAGACCGCCTATTATTCCGACTGTTTGCATAATAAATAAATTATTTATTAATATCCTCTAACATTGATTGTAATTCAGCTTTTGCTATACGAAGTTTTTTTTCAACTTGAGAATTAGATTTATTACTACTACGATGCAACTCTATTATACGTTGTGTTTCTTTTTCAAAATCTTTACGTGAAACTCTTTTCCCCTTTTTATACAATTTAATTTGTTGATCAATACACTTTTTACTGTAGCCAGGTGCTGAAGGGCAACTCGCAATTAATGCACCTCCATCTGGGCCGATTAAAGTAGTTAAACCGCCTCTTTGCCCTTTATAAAATACTAACCATATTCCATCTGACCATAAACTAGCACAAACTTCAACTGTTTTCTTCGTTTTAAATTCTTTACGATATATTTTAATCACTTCTGATTTGGTAATTGTTTTCATTAGTAGAATTATTATTAAACGACAAGCTGAAAGTATTTATATTCCTGACTTGAAATCAAATTCTTAAATTTATTATACTATAGTCAATATTTTTTTACCTATTAAAGTGTTTCATGTTAATAGTCGATCCTGTATGGTTGTCCGATACCTTCAATATTTCCCGAAGTGACGTCAAGCAAGAAAAATTTATCAGTACCAGGAATAAAAAATAAATTAGAGGCTAGATCAACATCTAGATTTGAAGAACGTAATCTTTTTTCAATTTCTCTGTATTGTTTCTTTGGCAATTGAGATTCTCTTGGACGATCCACATATCTACCGTAGTCATTTGATAAACGACTTGGATGATATGGTATAAATCCGGCACTTTCAAGTTCTTTCCAAGAAGCAATATACCAACTATGTTGATCATCTTGATAACCTAACTGAGCGTCGATAACTTCGACAAAACCCAAATCTGCTAACACTTCTTTAGCTTTTTGAACAGCACGAAATTCGTCAAAACCGGGATTTTGTGTCACTGTGGAACGCTTAACAAAATAAGGCTTTTTATTTAGGTCAACTCGAAAATAATCTGTTTTATCGACTCTTCTTTCAATTTGTTGGAATCCAGAGGGTATATCTCGATTAGATCTGCCTAAAACAGTTACTTGCAAGTCGGTTTCTGGATCAGCGATAGCCTCACCAGGTACTAAAAGCGTTCCCCTGCCTAAATAGAATGGCTGTTCATCAAAACGTCTCATAACGCTTCTTCCTTCTTCATCACGAACAGGTTGGCCGTGCTCGTCTCTTAAATATTCTATACCTGGATCATTGATCAACCAAATATTTCTATCTTTATCATAGCGCACCGTATTACCAGGACGGTATTCAAATGATTCGGGCTCATATTCACTCACGGCTTGGTTCATTAAATCTACTGCGGACCTAATAATCCCCGGTCTTTCTCTAAGCTCATCCCTAAACTTATCTACATATGCTAATTTTCTAGTTTTTGATTCACGTGCAGTCGTCCCCTCATTAGTGACTACAAATGGTTTTATTGGCTCAGGCATTTTTAGATATTTATTATTAATATTTTTAATTACATTGCTATTAATTTAGCATAAAATATCAAATTCATTTATAACATTTTACCTCTACCAGGAGCGGTCGGTTCATCTGTTGCCGATATTGCACTGCCTTTTTCTCCATTATATTCTGCGTCTAATTGTTGTTTTACTCGTTCATTAAATATTTTCCTGATCTCAACGCGCTTACTTGATTCGAATTCATGTTTAAAATCAGTTTCGACTTGTTCTATAACTTCATCTATTCCAAAACCCGTTATTTCCACAGCATCGTGCAAGTCATTTAAAACCTGTTCTGCGTTTTGCTTTATTGTTCCTTTATCAATTGTTCCGTCATCTCTTCGGCTCATTGTTGCAACAAAATCTTTTAATTTAGCCGACATTTTTTGCGCCATATTAAGGCGTAGAGATCGTCTTCTTTCGCTTATTACGTCATAGTCCGGTGAATTTGACTGTCTGAGTTTAAATATTTCATCTGGGGGATCATACCGACTTACCATCCAAAGATCCTCTTTTGGATATATCTCTCTTATCGTTTGAACTAATATCCCGAAAACAGCCATTTTTTGTTCAAAAACCCTGGTTAAATCCGGATCATTTTTGGATCTAATTTTATCTAAAACTTTGGTATCAAAAGCATGTAATAATCTGATCTCTTTAAGATGGTCTGGCATATCACCATAGCTATCCAAAACGACTTGATAATTAGCTACTGATTCATGATGTTTAGCCGTAAATCTATCAAGGCCACCTTGGCCCATATTTTCGGCAAAGGCTACAAAAAAATCAGCTATTTGTCCGTCCCATGGGATTACCTGTTTCTCAAATTGGTCCAATCCACGAGCAGAACGTAATTTGGAAAGCAATTCTTTTTCGATTAAACCTCTCAAAGCAAACGTGGCTTCTTGATAGGCGATTAAATTCATATTTTATGAAAATTTAATTATTAATATAATAAACCGGATCACAAATCTCCATGCGCACCTGGAGAGATTTTAGGTAGATGGGTCTATTTCGCACCATCACTGGTTGGCTGACCACTCGGGTCTAGATACTAACCTTTCACAACTCTATCTTACCCTATATACACTACTTTGTTAAGGCATTCGGGTCTATCTATTTTAGGGGTAAAATGAGACAAATGA
>JAZDOC010000021.1:0-3764 GCA_043798935.1 Patescibacteria group bacterium | reverse complement strand
GAAAAATGAAAAGAATCATTTTATTCATTATTGCTTTATTGTTTTTTATGCCTTTTAGTTCCAAGGCAACAACAGTGAAGTATAATGTCGGAGATTTTGCCGAAAAGACTATTAATTCTCAAGCTGGAGACAGAACCGGCTCTCAAGTGACTTGGGCCGGAGATGTTAATGGTGATGGCTATGATGATTTATTAATTGGTGCTTCTGGGGCTAATCCCACACCTTTAGAATATGAAGGTCAAGATACGCAAGGAGTAGTTTATTTGTTCTATGGTCCTTTTACTGCAAATGATTCGATAGATTTAGAAGCTGCTGACGTTTATTTTTATGAAGATTCAGGGATTGGTCGGTTAGTCGCTGCTTTAGGAGATGTTAATGGCGATGGCTATGATGATTTTATTATAGAAAATTATTTAGTTTTAGGAAGTAGCAGCTTAAGCGGAGAGGTTATGTTAGAAACAGATGCCAACGCTTATTTTGTCTCAGAAAATGATTGTGTCGGAGAAAATTCTTTGGCTGATGAAGTATCCTATGCTGGTGATATTAATAACGATGGATACAATGATATTTTAATTGGTTGGGAACAAGACTATGATGCGGTAGACATTGGCGGCGGATATTATAATTGCACAGCTAATGAATTATATTATTCTTTTCTATTTTATGGCGGCCCGTCTGCTTTCAGCGGAGAAATTAATGCTTTCACTAGCGCCGATGTAATTTTTACAGATACTACCTCTTATACTGGTGATGTTATGTCTGGAGTTGGAGATGTTAATGGTGACAGTTATGATGATTTTGTTCTCGCTGGCGGAAAACAATATTTAATGTATGGCAGCGCTTTATTAAGTCCGACCATTGATTTAACAACTCAGGCAGACGTTGAGTTTGATACTAGTTCAACTGATTGGTACTACGATAGCATTGCTAATATTGGAGATCTTAATACTGATGGTTATGATGATATAATATTTGGTAGTACTGGCTATTGTCCTGATGATACAACTCAAATTGGTAAAGTTTATATTTATTTAGGGGGACCGTCTTTATCTAGTGTTCTCACTGAATCAGATGCCGATGCCTATATTGAGGGCTTGGATCACGGAGATAGATTAGGGGTAATCGCTCCCGCCGGAGATTTTGATCAAGATGGCTATGATGATTATATGGTTGGAATGCAAGGTGATGATGAATTTATAAATGACGGCGGAGCGGTATTCTTATTTAATGGAAATGCTTCGATTTCTGGACAAATTTTACTTTCAGAGGCAGCCATTAAAATACAAGGGGCTTTAGAAGATGATCGTATCGGTAATTATTTATCTGCCATGAGAGGGGATGCCAATAGTGATGGCATAGAATCAGATGTGTTAATTGGTAATATTTATACTGGAAGCTCTGATAATACAGGAGTTGTTTATTTGTTAATGCATCAATATCATATTCCTACTTCCTTAGATAAAGTTAGAAATTTTAGGAAAAAAGGAACAATTTATAAATGGAATAAAGTTGAAGGTAAAGATCATTATAGATTAGTTTTAAAATTAGGAAAAAAGGTTGTAAAGTCATGGTCTTCCAATAAGAATTCTTTAACAACCTCTAAGGTTAAAAGTTTTTTAGAGAAAAAACAAATAAATCATTTTAAGTATAATAAGAGAAAAAATTTAACTTTTAAAGTCAGGGCTGTTAATGGAGAATTAAAAGGTGAATTTTCTAATGCCATTTTCTTACCTAAAAAATGGTTTTAAGACATTAACTTATCCACAATTTTCTCAAAATTCCCTAATCTTAGGGAATTTTGTTTTACAAGATTATGAGCATAAAACATACATCTCATGCTAGATATGAATTGTGGTATCACATTGCATAGGCAGTAAAATATAGAAAAAAAAGTATTTAAAGATAAATTAACTCTCAAACTAGGATCATAAAAACAAAACTTTAAGAAACGTCAAAGATTAGTTGACCACGGTTTGGGTTTTTGATACGGTTTAGTCATGAAAAATAAGCAATGCAGGCAGTGCCACAAATCATTTCAAATCACAGATCAAGATCTGGGTTTTTATAATCGGATTCAAGTTGATTCGCCTCAGCTTTGCCCGGATTGTCGCAAACAAAAAAGGCTAACATATAAAAATGATTTTAATTTTTATCAAATTAATTGTCATTTATGTGATAAACAAATTATTTCCATTTATGATCCTGCCAAGTCTTATACTGTGTATTGTTCTGATTGTTGGTGGTCAGATAAATGGGATGCTATGGACTTTGGTAGAGATTACAATTTTAATCAAGATTTTTTTCAACAGTTTAATGAAATTATGCTTAAAGTACCGAGAATTTCATTAATAAATCATACGGCTGAGAATTCTGATTACTGTCATCATGCTGATCGAAATAAAAATAGTTATCTTTTATCTACGGCTAATGATAATGAAGATTGTTGCTATGGTTTCTGGGTGGTTAACAATAAAAATTGTTTGGATTTTACTTATTGCACCAAATGTGAAAATTGCTATGAATTGGTTGATTGTGAAAATTGTTATCAAACTTTTTTTAGCCAATTAGCATCTGATTGTATTGATTGTAATTATGTATTTGATTGTCGTAGTTGTTCTAATTGTGTTGGTTGCGCCGGACTGAGAAATGCCGAATATTATATTTTTAATAAACAATATTCAAAACAAGATTTTAAAAATAAAATAAAAAGTTTGTACAAAAAAAGTATTCAGAAACAATTTGAAGAATTAAAAATAAAATATGCTCGAAAATATATAATTGGCAAAAATATTATTGATAGTACCGGCGATAGATTATATAATTGCCAAAATATAAAAAATAGTTTCGATCTTAGAGATAGTATTAACGGTGCTTTCTTGTTTGATGGTTTAGAAGGTAAAGAATGTTATGACTGTAATAATTTTCACAATATAGAATTAAGCTGCGATTCCTTTAGCATTATTGGAAATAATTATAAATTTTCTTATTTTTGTCGCGATTCACATGATTTAACATATTGCGATAATTGTCATGCCAGTAAAAATTTATTTGCGTGCATTGGTTTAAAAAAACAAAGTAACTGTATTTTTAATAAACCATATTCTAATCAGGATTATCAGCTTTTAGAAAAGAGAATAATTGATTATATATCCGCCGAAGGCGGATCCGCCTCTGGCGGAAAAAAACAGGGGAATGGGGAGAATCTTTTCCAATTAAAAATTCGCCATTTGCATATAATGAAACCATGGCTAATACTTATTACCCTTTAAAAAAGGAAGATGTGATTTCTAAAGGTTGGACATGGAAAGATAACGATAAGATAGACGATGTAAAAAGTATTAAAGATTTGAATTGTGAGCAATGTGGAAAAGGCTATAAATTAATTTCTCAAGAAATAAATTTTTACGAAAAATATAATATTTCTAAACCTAAAAAATGTTTTGATTGTAGGCATCAAGCTAGATTTAAATTAGAAAATCCACATTATTTATGGAAACGCCAATGTATGTGTACACAAATTAATCATAATCATCATGGTCGCTGTAGTAAAGAATTTGAAACAACATATTCATCAGAGCGGAAAGAATTAATATATTGTGAAACATGTTACCAACAAGAGATATATTAATATAAAAAATCAACGAATTTTCGGAATTAATGAAGAGTATTGTAATAAATTAGCCCCCGGCTTTATGCCGGTGGGCGTAAAGAATAACCTCACTCTCAAGAGCGTAGGATAATTAATAATAAATCTAAATATAAAT
>JAZDOC010000011.1:0-10991 GCA_043798935.1 Patescibacteria group bacterium | reverse complement strand
ATTAATATAAACTTTTCCTCCTGAATTATAAAGATATTTTTTGATATTTAATATATTTATTTTAGCTTTAGAAAGCTTAGTGACAGCGCCGACTGACATAGGGGCTACAACAATAAAAATTAGCACTAAGCTAATAATTAGTTTTCTTTTTTTAGTCATATTTATTATACAATTAATTATTATAATTAAAATATTTAATTAACTATTGAATGAATGATAATAAATGTTATATACTTACTGAATATATACCTTTATTTAATATTATGCAAATTTTTAATCTCTTCTTTTTACTACCAAAGATTATTTTTGACAAAAGGGACAATAATGCGTTCCGCGACCAGCCACCCTGCTCTTTTTAATTAGTGCACCACATCTGCAACACTTCTGCCCGTCTCTATGAAAAACTTTTAATACTCTACTGAAATTACCTTTTTCGCCTTTACTGTCAACATAATTATTAAATGTAGTGCCTCGATATTTAATAGCCTTTTTAAACAAAGGATTGATTACTGAAAATAATTTCTTTTTTTCGGGGAGCAATAAGAAATTAACTTTTTTATCTGGCCTAATGCCAGCTAAAAACAAAGCTTCATCAGCATAAATGTTTCCTAGACCGGCTATCAACTTTTGATTCAAAATTACAGCTTTAATAGAAGTTTTTCGATTTTGAAGGATTTTATTGAAATTTTGCCAAGTAAAAGATGGGGTTAAAGGCTCGATGCCGAATTTTTCTTTAACTTTTTCCAATTCCTTAGTATCAACAACTTTCATATACCCAAACTGTCTTTGATCATTAAAAAATAATTTTGTTCCATCTTGAAATTCAAAAATAATATGCGTTTGTTTGCCTGGTAATTGATCTTTTATATTCATGTGACCACCGGCAATAATATTTTTTTTATCCTGATAAATTAATTGCCCGGTCATTTTTAAATGAATTAGCAAAAACTGCGATTGTAGAGACACGCCATGGCGTGTCTCTACAATTTTAAAAATCATTAATTTTCCAATTCGATCAATTTCTTGAAATTTGCTATTTAATAAAACTTTAACAAATTCTTTTTTATTAGATTTAATTAATTTCGGTTTTCTAATTAAAACACTTTTGATTTTTTTTCTCAAAATCTGTTTTCGTAAATCTTGCTTAATTGTTTCAACTTCCGGAAGTTCCGGCATATAATTATTGCAATAAATTATTCCAGTCGGCTACAAATTTCTCAATTCCCTGGTCAGTTAAATCGTGTTGAATATTATAATCGCGGAAATCTTTATTTAAATCTATTTCTTGATAATCTAAATCTTTCATCTCTGCCTTATTATAGACATAGCCTTGTTCCGGCATAGCATAATTATTTTCTGCCCATTCTAATAAAATTTTTGCTGGCGCGGTTATTAAATCAACGCCTAAAAATAAACATTGTTTAAAATGCTCATAAGTTCTAACACTGGCAGCTAGTAATTCTACATGGCCATCACTTTTTTGAAACATGTTGTGCATATTTTCTATAAAGCTCATGCCATTTTGACCAATGTCATCTAAGCGACCAATAAAGGGCGACAAAAACACATCACCTTTTTTAGCCGATCTAGTAGCTGTATAAACCGCCGCGCCCTGCTCTTGTGAAAAACATAACGTCATATTTACTCTAATCCCTTCTCCAGTTAGCGTCTCAGCCGCTTTTAAACCCTCAAAAGTTATAGGCAATTTAATGTGCGCATCAGAAATCCAGCTGTTCATTTGTCGGCCTTCATTAATCATGTCTTCAGCTTTAGTATCTTTATCAGCATAAACCTCAATAGACACTGATCCGTCAGGGATCATTGCGCTGATTTCTGTAATAACGCTTTTATAAAAATCGTTAATTTCTTGTTTGGTAAATTTATTACCGCTAGCTAATCTTTTTTGGGCTTCAGGATTTTTTGCAACCAAGCTAGGATTAGTGGTTTGCCCGTCTAGCCAGCCTAATTTTTCCAAAACTAATTTGGTTTCAGCTGGATCCCCGCTGTCTAAAAATATCTTGGTTTTTAAATTTTCTGGTTTCATAAATTTTTCTTTTTAATGTTTAACAGATGTTTATTTTATCGTATTTTAAAGCCTTGGTCAATACTTTTTTACAAAAAAACAAATCAAAAACAGAGCCGCGTGTATGCTCTGTTTGTTGAATATAACTAAATTTAGTTACGATCGAATTTCTTCTGAGGTGGACGAGCTTCATTGACAGTCAATTTGCGACCATCAAGTTCTTTTCCATGCCACATGTCGATTGCCGTTTGAGCTTCTTCTTCAGTAGACATTTCTACAAAGCCGAAACCTTTGGAACGGCCAGTAGCTCTGTCCATGATGATAACAGCTTCTACTACTGATCCAGCTTGTGAAAAAGCTTCTCTTAAACCTGCTTCTTGTGTGCTATAGCTGATTCCGCCAACGTATAATTTTTTGTTCATGCTTGCTAATTTACTTTAATAAACGTAAGACGACCTCTTCTCTAACAAGCCTTTTAAACAGCTTTTGGTGTAATAATCACGCTTTTCTACACACAATTAGCTAAAGTCTTAAGAGAAATACTTACTAGCGCAGTATGGCGCATATCTTGTATTCTGTCAAGCCATAAACTCTCTTAAAAGCTCATTATCACTATCAATTAATAGTCTATGAAAATATTATTAATCAATATGAATCAAATAAATACTTCTGCATTCCTTTTGTTTCATCAGGTAATTCACCAACTTTTTTAGCTGTAAAATATTTAAGCGGTTTATTATAGATAAGCAAAAGATAATTCTCAATACCATTTCGTAGACAATAGGCGCCGGATATATTATCTGGTAGATTTACAAAATAAAATTCCGATTCTGGCTGTGGGTCGCTTACTGTTTGCTGCACCTTTTGGCCGATTCTTTGTATTTGGGTTGACGCTTGCAACCAAGTTTCTTGATTTTTATGAGCAGTTACACTAAAAACCAAAATTAAAAAAATCATAATCTCGCTGGGTATGTAGTGTAATCTATAACCGCGCCAATTTTCTAAATCCAAAATCAAAATAGCCGTTACTAAGCAAAAACCCATACTGGATAAATACAAAAAACGCGAGTTGGCCAAATCCGGATGGATACCACCAATTAAATTAAAGGCCGGCAAAGCGAAAACATAAATCCATCCTAATCCGCCTAGCAAATAAAAAAATTTAAATGTTTTTTTACTATTAACTACATATAAAACTGCCAAACTGAATATTACAAAAAATGTTATCCAATAGATGATTACTGATTGATTATTGATATTAAAAATTACATTGTTTAAATAATTGAAGAAAAATAATTTAATCAATCTAATATAAGAATAAATTTGGCTGAAATTAATACTACTATAAATCGAACTGCCGTCAGCCGTGCGATATCCACCCCATCCACCAAGCATCACCATACGCCACGCTAAAAATAAAAGTACCAAAATAATCACCCATAAATAATTTTTCCAAAATCTATAAATTTTTTTTACATTCCAGTTATTTACTTTGCACCATATTATATCCAATCCAATTAATGCTAATGGTAAAATTACTGCTGTTTCTTTCGCTAATAAAGAAAATACTACGGTTAATAATGTTAGACACCAAAAAATACTTTTTTTATGACGCCGAAACAACCAATAAAAATTCATGGCTAATAAAATAAAAAAACTAGATATTAATGTTGTCCAGTTAGAAAGCCAGACAACACTCTCAATGTTCATGGGGTAAATAATAAACAATCCGCCAGATAATAAACCTAATTTTTGATTATCACTAATTTTATAAACTAACAAATAAAACAACCAACCCATAGCAGAATGTAAAAGTAAACTGATAATGTGATAACCAACAGGATTTAATTTGAATATTTTATAAGCTATAATAAAAGCCATATCTACTAACGGGCGAAATAAGCCCGATCCCGATCCTAAACTATTTTCTTGGCATATCAACTTGAAAGAATTTACAAAAGACGTTTCTCGACCAAGTAAAATATAGCCAAAATCATCTGAAAGAAAATATATACTTAAACTTCTGAAATAGACAATTAAAGCCAGGCTTAAAAAACCAAAAAATATTAAAACTGAAAAATTTTTATTAATTCTCATTGGGTTATAATAGCTAAAAAAATAACAGCAATAACACAAGCTCCTAAACCTATTATCTGATGTTTTTTTAATCTTTCCTTGTTTAAATACAATCCCAATCCAGCTGCAATAATAACATAACTTTCGCTAATACTGGTAGCAATTGCGATGGGTATGTATAAAACACTATATGCAAATGCTATCCAGGCCATATTATCGATAAACCCGACACTTAATAATAGCTTTCTATTTTCACACCAATTAAGAAACAATTCGTGTGTGCGTTTTTGCGCGATAAATGTAATGATTGTGACGATTGAAATAAAACCACTAGTAAACCACACTACCATTAATGGGCTAGTTTCTCTGGCACATACTCCAAAGAAAAAATTAGCAATTCCCATACCGGCCATGGCTAACATAGCCAAGCCCACACCTTTTTCGAGATGAATTTTATGTAAATTTTTAAATTGCTTGACTGACAATAAAAAAATGCTGCCAATAATTATTATAATTAATACTCCTTGTTCTAAATTAATTTTTTCTCGTAAAATAAAAAGTGCTAATATAACAGTCACGGGTAATTCCATGGCTAGAATCGGATCGATCACGGAAATTTTCCCTATACGCAATGATTCAAAAAATAACCAGCTAGCAACCAACATTACCACGCTCATTGTAAATAGTAAAAAAAGATTGTTTCCATCTATTAATGTATCGGCTATCTCTTTATAAATAAATGGGAATAGTATTATTGAAGCCATTAAGCCAATAAAAAACATAGCCGCCCAGCTACCGATTTTTCTGGCGCTACGTTGGATCATGAAATCACCCACACCCCAACACAGTAAAGCTATAAAAGCAAACAACAAACCCATAATAATTATTAAAGAATATTTAATAAAAACTTACTCCTTAATTCTATCATTACTAATAATTTTTCACCAATGGGTTAATGATTTTAAGACTAATTATCAAAACTTACTATTTATTTAACGATAATACCGACCACGACTATTAATCTTCCGTTCTGCTTCAGCACAACCCCTGGCAATTTTGCTTACCTTTTCCCGTACAGTTCGACTTGTTTCAGAGTCTATTTCCGGGTGACTTCATAATTTCTTAGCTTGAGATGAAAGAATATGATAATAATAACTTGCATGTGACAAGCCTTCTGGAGATGTAACTGTGCTACATCTCAATGCGCTTATTAATTCATTGTATATTTTTTCAAATGCATCCAGTTGATCTTGTAATGTTTTCTGCATATTGTTGTTTAATTGTTTAATTTTGGCGGAAGGGGGGAGATTCGAACTCCCGGAACCTGTGAAGGCTCAACGCTTTTCGAGAGCGTCCTATTCAACCACTCTAGCACCCTTCCTTAAAATAATTTTTTCTGTTTAGGCTTATATAATGCTCGTTCCTCATCAGAAAAAATCTTTACTGTTCCAAACACTCCGTCATAGCCAGGTATCACTACTATATCACCTTTTCTCATTTTATCAATCGCCGAATAATTAATAAACGTTATGCTCTAAAAAATCAATCTGCTTAGCTAGATCGATTATATCTTCCCAATTATCTGCTAATGAAATATCTATATAAAGCAAATTATCTTCCATAGGCAATACGATCACAGTTGTCTTTATTGATAATTTTGATTTACTGTCCGCTTTTTTGGTCGTAACAACCTTGTACCAAGTTTTATTGTTGATAGTGACGGCTTCGGTATTAATGTCTACTCTGTCACTTGTTTTTGAAAAATATTCATCAAAAGATTCATTTAAAAGAAAGATATGAACTTCATTGCATTTATCAGTTACAAGGATCGCCCCTCCTTGCGCTCTTTTATGAGTTAATCCACCATCGCCCTCGATACGATCGAGCGCTTGCCAATCCTGTGGAATTTTTATTGCCAAATTTAACAATTTTAAATCCGTTAATACTAATTGTTTATCTTTTATTGAATAAGCTTCTGGATCTGTATTTCGAGGACCATAACATTTAAAATAATCCATCTTCAAACTTTCTCCATTTTGATCAACTAATTCAAAAAAATGATTTTTATCATCTAAATTATTTAATATATCAGCAAAATCATTTATATCTCGCTCATATAAAAATAATTTCGAATCATCTTGCAGCTGTTCGCTATAAGAACTGTCTGAAAGTTTTGCACCGTTGGCTTCCAATTCTTGAAAAAATGACTCACAAACAGGATCATATTCCAATCCATAATATCTTCGACAAGTAGCTACAAAACTATTTTGTGGGTAGCGATCAATTTTATCAACTGTGAAAGAGCTCAAAGTTGTATCGCTTGCTAAAACAAAAAATTCGCTGTCAGATATTTCTATCTTGTATTTATCAATAATATTTTGATGCTTTAAATTAATTGTATAAATACCAATTTTACCTGGTAATTCGATTATTGCAACCGAAGGAGTGGCCATGTCGCAAAAAATTGAATTCGTTGAAACATTTTTAAGTTTAATTGTAAAAACGTCGTCTTTTTGATCTAATTTATAATTAATCCGAGAACTTGAACATCCATATGCTCTACCTTCAATTTTCAAAGCTATAAATCGACCAGTTTTATCTTTGTTTATCACTTCAAATGGTGTAATCGCAAGACTTCCTTCAAGCGCTTTGTAAAACGAATTATAAACATATAATAAACCGGCTATAACTATTGTAAATAGAATACAAATTAACGTCAAAATAATTTTGTGTTTTCTCATAATAGTTTAATTAATTTATTAAAATAACTTTTTTTGTTTGGGATTGTATTTTTCTCGTTCTTTGTCTGAAAAAATCTTTACTACACCAAACACGCCATCATAGCCGGGTTTTACTACTATATCTCCTTTTCTCATTTTATCAATCGCAATAGATAGCATAAAATTTTGCTCTTTAATGGTCTCCAAACCAGCATCCAATAATATATGAAACTCTGATCCTAAATTATTTATTAAGCTTTCATACTCTTTATTTATTTTTATTGAAGCTGTGCTTTTAGTATTATTAATCTCAGCTAAAATTTCTTTAAGTGGAACCAGCGATTTATAAGGTGGCCGTTTTTTTCTCTGCTTTTCAGAATCTTGATCAGCTAATTCTTCTACCCGGCTAGTTACTCCGACAGTTATTTTTTTACCGCACTTTGGGCAAAGGCCTTTATGCTTTTTAGTTTCTTCGGGGCTACAAGAAAAATTACAATTACTGTGCCCATCGATATGATACTTTCCTTCCTCAGGATAGAATTCAATTGTATAAGCTAAATTTTTATTTTGAAAAATAGACTCATGCAGTAATTTATAGCTAATTTCTTTTTTTTCAAAATCAAACGCGTTTGCTTCTCGACCTAACTTATCAAGAGAGTGAGCGTCTGAATTAGAAAGAATCATTTTATTATTTAATTGCGACACTCGCCAATTCATTTCCGGATCGCTTGAAAGCCCTGTTTCGATAGCAGGAATCTGATCTGATAAATCTTCAAAAGCTTCTTCGAAGCTATCATAACCGGATTTAGAACCGAACAAAGCAAACCACGGCGTCCAAATATGCGCCGGAATTATTATAGCTTTATCATCAAATTCTAAATAAATTTTTGCCAGCTCTTTAATGTCTAATCCTAAAATCGGCCGGCCATCAGATTTTAAATTAAAACCTTTTTTCGTTAAATATTCATTTACTTTTTTAACTCGTTCTACCGAGGAACAAATTATTACCATATGTACCCGTCGACAAATATCATTTTTCTTATAAATGCAGGAAATTTCCGTTGAGAGGATGAACTGAGTATTGCCTTTGCGAAAGCGCGAATCCGTATTCGCGCCTTCACGTTGTATTTTGTATTCATCTTTTAATTTCAACAATCCGTTATCTTGCTTTTCTAATTTACTTTCAATTTCCTTAAACCAAGCCGGATGAGTAAAATCACCCGTTGCCATTACATCGATTCCCTTAATTTCTGCCATGGCATCAAGGCCTTCTAAAGTTATGGCTTTAGAAGTCGAGCGTGAATATTTTGAATGAATATGAAAGTCGGCAATATACTTCATGTTTTTTCTGTTGCTATTTTCGCACATAATTTTTATTAATATTTATATCCATGTGTCCGTAAATAATCTCCTATACTTGAAAGCATATTATTCTCTAAAGCCGAAGAAACATACTTGCTACCATAAGCCAGTAAATTTTCACCGACTTTATTTTTAACGTTTACATCAGCACCGTGTTCAACAAAAAATTTCACTAAATTCAAATCACCACCAAATGGCGTGACCGCATAAAAAATCGGCGTATTACCATGTTCATCACGCGTATTAATATCAGCTCCAGCTTTTAACAATTTTAAAATATCAGCCGATGACCCGTTTTTAGTTGAATTAAATAAATCTTTATCTGTATTGTTCATAATCAACTTATTATTCTCTTTCTGGATCAATATCGGCTAATGCATGAAAAAAAACATGTCTTCTATCATTGTTTTTATTCTTCCAACGAAAAATTTCTGATCCGGATGTGTTAGCCCAGTCCACCATCTGTAAATTATATGTCCTAAATTCATATTCAATTGTTTTACCGCGCTGATTTGCAACTTGCTGTATTATTGCTTTCGCTTTTTGATATGCATCTGTAGTTTGACCGCGAAAACCTGTTCTATTTTCAATATTACCAACAAAAGTTTCTGCACGATCATATTCATCAATCATTAACATAAGAATTTTGCTACCAACTTCAATAAGATAGACTTCTTCTTCGCTTTGTCTTTCTGCTTCAGACATTTGATAATGACTACCAATATTAAAAATCTCGGCAACCCGCGGATCGCTCATATAAGTTTTTTCTACTTTAATGGGTATTGGTCTGGGTTCTGTTTCCGACATAAATTTTAATCAATTAACATTTCTTCTTTAATTCTAAAATTGGATATAATCGCAAAGCCAATGGCTATCACTCCTAATATTAGCAAAGTATTTTGAATTGACCAATTAGCCATATAACCAGCCAAAGGATTAAGAATAACTAAACATAATGTGCGCAACATGTTGATACACGACATAACGGTAGCTCTTTTATCAGATTCGATATATTTATTCATGTAGCTGGAAAATAATGGTTCGCGAGTCAGTCCAAAACCAGCAGCCATTACAATAAATATTATTATGAGGGGCATATAATTTGTAAGCCCTAACATTATATATGCAATACCTGTTAAAAATGCACTTAAAATAATCAAGCCTTTCTTACTTTTCAAAACTTTTTCAAATCGACGGTACTGGCTGATCACAATTATTTGTGCGGCTAAAGTTATAAATTGAATTAAACCCAAGTATTTTATTTCCATACCCAGCTTCATTAATAATCCCTGATAAAAGAAAATAATAAAATACGCAATCACGGCAATGGTCACCATGTCGAGCGCTAAAACTTTTAAAATTTTATGTTGCCAAAAAGCTTTCACACCATCGCGTAAAATATTTATATATCTATAGCTTTCTTTAACTTTATCAAATCTTTGTGGTTCAATAAAAGTAAAAGAAATGATTAAAGCCACTAGTTGTGGGGCCAACATAAATACCAGTGGCATTCTTAGATCACCGGTTAGAAAATAAATTAAACTGCCGATGGGTGCTGCTACCATTAGCCCGGTAAGAAAAAAATTCTCCGCATTGGCAAACATTTTCTTTGATTCTTTTTCTCGATTTAATTGTTTCAAGGTATCATACATAAAAGCTTCGCCGGCTCCGGAAAACAAAGATTGCCCGATTCCCCAAAAAATTTCACCAATCATTACAATCCAAAAACTAGGATAAGAAATATAAAATAATATTCCTATCATCGTCGCTACGACGGCTAACTGCAAAGAATATTTACGCCCGTATTTATCGGCAATTACTCCGGTGGGAATTTCCGATAATAATGAGCTCAATAAAAAAACGGTTTGCAAAATCATTATTTGGCCGTAATCAATTTTGATCCAGTCTGTAAAAAAAGGAATTAAAACTGCGCCCAAAAAATGCATGCCATTAAAAAAGCCGAATATATAAACTTTCCAAATGTTATTTTTAAGGTTATGCATATTATAAGTATATCATTGGCGTTTTGTTTTGTAGAGACGCGCTATAGCGCGTCTCTACAAAAAATTAAAACAAAAAAAGAGAGTGACAATGTTCTGGCGCTGACCTACTTTCCCCGGTGAAGAGTATCATCGGCGCTGGAAGGCTTAACGACTGTGTTCGGAATGGGAACAGGTGTAACCCTTTCGCAAAAAGCACCAGAACATTATCACCCTCAAGAGATGATAATGCTTTAGTTGCCGGCAATTACTGGCGATGTACTTAATAATACTATGGTAGTAATTATAGTTAAGATACAAAAAGTTCCAATAAGTTTCCAGGCAACTGAATATTTCTTTAAATGTTCCATTATTTCAGTATAATTTATCTAAATTTAACCGTCAAACTATTAACCTACAATAAGTCGGGACGAGTCGACTTATTAGTACCTCTCGGCTGAATGTATTACTACACTTACACCTGAGGCCTATCAACCAGATAGTCTATCTGGAGTCTTAACGAAATCTAATCTTAAGAATAGCTTCGTGCTTAGATGCTTTCAGCACTTATCTACGCCGAACGTAGCTACCCAGCAATGCCCTTGGCAGGACAACTGGTACACTAGAGGTTCGTTCTTCCCGGTCCTCTCGTACTAGGGAAGAGCTCTTTCAAATTTCAACGCCCACAGCGGATAGGAGACCGAACTGTCTCACGACGTTCTGAACCCAGCTCGCGTGCCGCTTTAATTGGCGAACAGCCAAACCCTTGGGAGCTTCTCCACCCCCAGGATGCGACGAGCCGACATCGAGGTGCCGAACCTGGTCGTCGAT
>JAZDOC010000010.1:0-59441 GCA_043798935.1 Patescibacteria group bacterium | reverse complement strand
AATCTGGCAAGATTTTTTTATCAATGAGGCAAAGTTGTTAAATAAAAATATTTTTTAATATGTCAGAACCAAAAGATATAAAATTTACACTTGCTAACGATGTTGAAGGTTCAGAGAGAGAGTCTTTATGGGGTGAAGGTTATCCGACCAACGAAAATCACAGTTTGTCAGGTAATTGCATAAATCCCGAATGTCAGGATAAAACCGATATGTTCTTTGACTGGCGGCAAAAGCCTGAATATATTATCGGAGTTAGAAGCGCCCCTTTTGTGAGAAAGGGAGCAGAAGATGCTAATTTGGCAATAATGTGCGAGTGTCAAAGTTGCTTCACAAGATTCTGGCATCACATAGACATTGAAAAAGCAAAACGAGTAAAACAGTTAAAATTTGAAAAATAAATATAGTGAGTGGCACAGTGGGATAAAATTTAATTATTATAAATCGATAAATCGGGGATATAAATATAGCCCTTTATATTCTTAAAGATAGTTATAACATCCTCCACAGTGCTGAGCAAATAAAAAAATACCTGGATTAGTCCGGGTATTTTTTATAGAATTTAGTTTTGTTTACTGGAACAACACTTTTTTGCTATAAGGACCAAATATTTTTGCTACTGCTCTGGTGCGGGCATAGTACTTGTATTTTTTATTGGTTTTAAGATAGTAAGTTTTGTGTGGAGCAGTGGTTTTTTTGGAAGAAGAAATTTTATATGTTTTAATGGTTGTAGATGTTCTGGTTTTTATATTTTTTTTAATGATTTCCAACTGATAATAATTTGTGTCGCTAACTTTTTTCCAGCTAGCTGAAAATTTTGTTTTATTTTTATTTTTTCCGTTTATAATTTTCTTGATTTTCTCTACTTTTAATTTTGAAACTTTTTCTAGCTTATAAGCAGTAAGAAGATTAGCTTGAGTTTTTTTAGATGGCTCTTGGGTATCAGATAACAAGCTAGTCATTAATCCAAAACTGCTAAGTTTGGCAGTGCTAAAAGTTATAGTATTGTTTTCGCCGGTCTCGTCAGTAAAATAATCAGATAAATTTGACCACCGCCTGGCGCTTTCTTCGAGCATGGGGTGATAGCCCGAATCAGTGGTAACATTATCAGCCACATCTGGAATGATCTGCTCTACAATAGAATAAGTGGCGTATAAATTTAAATATTGCAATTCATCTGCTCCGTCTATCGAAGCTTTGTAATAATAGCCATTAGTCGGAAAATATTCTCCATCAACAGCCGTTATTTTTTTAATACGCAGATTAATTTCGCCTTCGGTTCCCAAAGAATATGCCGGCAAAAATATTTCACTGCCGTCATCTAACGTTATCGTGTTATCTTCGTTAACTTGATAATAATCGTTAATAGTATGGTCTTCATTGTTTGTGCCATCATAAATGGCGTCTAATACCAGATATTGTTTTAATTTACTGTTAGTTATTGAAGTAGCGCCGTAATATAAAACATTATCAGACACGGCTGCAATTTTTATTGTCCAGTTTTCGCCAGCTGATAAATCCAAGCCACTAATTTTGTATTTATCATTTGTTAGTGAAGTTGTTACATAAAGACCAGATTCAGAAACGCCAACTAGTGTTCCGGAGTCGGCTTTTAAATATTTTATCTCGCCATCCTTTTCTTTTAATAAATAAATCTGAGTGCCTCTATCAGCATTAGTATTTGTAATTGTTTCTAAATCCAACGTTTCATTAGCCGTAATTTCAATATTTTTATAATTATTTGTCAGAGAAAAACTGGGTATGGACAAATCGTAACTACCGGCCGGCACGGTAAAAGTAAATTGGCCGTTTTCATTGGTAGCGGTTTCAAAGTCATATTGATTAGCCTCTATTTGGTTAGATCGCAAATTTACATTTTCATTAATTGCCATTTCATCATTATTCATCAATGTTCCCATAACCGATCCTAAAGTTTGTGTGGCTGGAATATAAAAATCCATTGATACTGTTTCATAGTTTCTTAAATAGATATCAGTTTCATTGATGTCAAAATCTGTAAATGTTAACTCATACAGGCAATCGCCGTCGACACGAACTGTGAATGTTCCATCTTCAATATTAATTTCAGTGCTTTTAGATTCTTGGTGGTCAGCACAATATAAAATCACTTGGCTTTGCGCGTCGGTTAAAATATCGCCCTTTATTTCTCTGAGTTGTCCGTTTAATGTAGTTTCAGCCAAAGCTTGATTAGTAATTGTAAAAAAGCCAATTGTTATAAGTAATAAATAGAAATATTTTTTCATTTTGAAATTGTTAAATATTTAAATAAATGATAAATTTATATGTATTCTATGCAAGCTTTTATTAATGTATTAATTTTACAGGATTTAATGATAAATACAAAATAATGTATTGATTTATCATTAAAAAATGTTAGAGAGGCAGAAGATATATTTGGAAATATATCGAATCTTTAAATGTCGGAACGAAAAGTAGAGACTTGTCAGCAGCCGAGCTGGAGCAGGGCCTGGAATCATTGAAAGATAAAATTGGCGCTAAGAAAATAGAATATCGTAAGATGGATGAAATTTATTTTACCCGTGAAAATATCTATAATGATTTATGTAATTTTGCCGGCGATGCAGAAGCAATTCCTAATTTAAACTCGGTTAACGCAAAAAATACTAGGGCTACTTGTTCAAATAATGAAGAAATTCATTGGTTAACTTACATCAAAAGATTTTTAGTGGCTTCTAAAATGGCTACAGACAGCGTCGACGCTAAAACAAAATATTTACAAGGCGTAAACGCATTAAAAGCCATAGCTTTAGAATATCAAAAATAGATTAAATAATATTTAATTTATTTATCCACATGTATAATTGACTATCTATATACTATTTGCTACATATTAAGTAGTAAATTTTTAATTATATTAAACTTATGTCATTTTCCAAAGAAATTATGAAAGGCATTGCTGAAACCGTAGTGCTTAAAGCCTTAGACGATTTAGGCGAGGCTTATGGTTACCAACTGGGCGAAGCCATTGCAAAAAACAGCCAGCAAATTTTTAATTTTCCCCAGGGTACAATTTATCCGCTTCTTTATCGGCTAGAGATTAAAGGCTATGTAAAAAGCCGTGAAAAAACTGTTGCCAGTGGTAAAATCAGGCGCTATTATCGTTTAACTGCTTCGGGGCAAAAAGCGCTCGGTGAACAAGTGGAAGAATTAAATCGCGTGCAAGTTGGTTTGAAAGGCACATTATCTTACCAATATGAATAATGAAAAAGAACTATATTTATCTGAAATTAACCAAGAGTTAGACAATTATTCTTATAAAGAGCGCTATTTAAAAGAACTGTCCGATCATTATGACGATTATCAATGCAATTTGCAGCTTTCTGGCAAAGACGATAATCATGATGACATATCTAATGAATTAGGTAAGTGTAAATATCTGGCCGATAATTTTAACCACATTATGGAAAAAATTTATAAACCACATTTAATTAGAGATATAATTATAATTAATATTATTTCTGTGCTGGTTTTCGTGTTTTCGTATTTTTTATCAATCGGACTAGATGATGTAATTAGCCGTTCTGACATAGATCTAATAAATCATAATTTTGGATGGTTAAGCATGCTAATTCAAGTTATAATTATAAGTATATTTTATTTTATTATAAGTGTTAATTTTCAAAATTCATTAATAACCGTCAAAAATGAATTGCATAGAAAAATAATATTTTATATTTTAGCAACGCCTATTATTCTGTTGCTTTTTCATTTTGTTGTTGGGTTGGTTCTTTTTAGCATGTTCGATGCAATTATATCTGTAAAAACTCATGATTTACCAATTGCAGAAATAATTAACAACATTGTTCTGCCGGAATCAGCCGTAGTTTTGAAATATATATTATTAATAATAATTAACTATTATATAATTGCAAAAACTTGGCAATTAAACCAGGTACGACAATTGAACAAAAATATTATCATTAAAACTGCAACTTACTCAATTTATGTAGTAGTTTTTTTATGGTTGATTATTTATTTTTTAGCGCCGTATTTATTTTATTCGGGTTTATATTTAAATATGGGCCATATATCGTTACTCGGATTTCCAATCTTATTGAATTTTATTTTAAATGTAATTTTTACAATTTTATTTGGAATAATTTTTAATGTGCTGATTGCCCAGTGGGCGTTAATTGCTATTTATTCAGTAGCTGCTTTATTAAGTGTTTTTCATATTATGGGATTTATTAAAAAGCGTATTATAAAAAACAGCCACTATAATTTTCCGGGCCTGGCTTTATTATTATGCATTTTTACATTAGGTTCATTGTTCTTTCCGCCTGTATTTGAAATTAATAATATTGATTTCAATGTCGCAAACAACCATGTTTCCGAAAAAATTGTGCACTCTCAATTTAGCATATTTGCAAAGTTTATTAATTATATAAACGCTGATGAAGGTAAGGCATTTTATTACAGTGTTAGCCAGGGCTCGGATAAAAGTAATTTTATTATTGACCAAAATTCAGGGAAACGATTTATTTTAACTGGAATCAAAAATGTTAATGATTATCAATTAATAAAGCAAGCTAAAGTGGATAATAAATTAATGGATTGGACTAGTGCTTATTCGGGATTCGATAATTCTCGAGTAAATTGTATTATATCAGATATAAATTGGATTCCGGAAAATCATCTAGAAGCTCCACGGGCATGCAGTATGCTCTATGTTAATGATAGGCTGATTTATTCCACTGGCGACGGTTGGCCGCAGTTAAATAATATTTTAATTTCCGAAGATAATAATTGGGCGCTCCTTCATTTTAATAACGGTGCTTACGACACAAGTGATGTATATTTAGTGGAATTAAAATAACTGGATTGTTTGTAAAATAATCTTTTCGCTTAAATATTCCAATACCCCACATAACCAGTAGTGGGGTATTTATTTTTTCTGAATTTGCTATAATAGAGAAAATTAATAATATTAATAAATATATGAAAAAATTTCAAAATTTACTTATTGGTTTAGTCCAAGCTGTAGGAGTAAGCGTTTATTGCTTATTAATTGCCGGGTTTTTTTGGGTAATGGATAATTTTGCGCCAGACTCGGAAAACATGATTTTTGCCATGTCTATCATGCTTATGCTGCTAGTGCTATCGGCTGCCATTTGCGGATTAACTGTTTTTGGCTATCCGTTGTATCTGGTTATTAATAAAGAAGTTAAAAAAGCTCTTTATGTTTTAGCCTGGACGTTTTTGTTTTTATTGCTCATTATTGCCAAAATAATAATTATTTTTAGCTTATTGTATTAATTACATAAGAATAATTGAAACTAATTAAAATTAATTAGAATTTATTAAAATTAATTTAAAAAATATAAATCAAGAAATTATGACAAACGAAACAAATTGCTGTCCTAAATTCAATCCTGAACCATGGGACAAAAAAACTTTTAACTGGGAAAATAAAAAATTCATTAAAGCTAAAGTATTTACTTTGTTTTTTATGCCCATTAATTTCGGATCAGTTATTACCAAACTAATGAAACAAGTGGAAACGGCTGGTGGAAAAGCAACTGATTATTTATGTTTAAGCGACCATGTTTCTAAATGGAGTATGGATATCTATTTAGCTGTTGATAAAGAAATTCCCGGAGCTGAAAATGTTACCTTAAACGGAAAATATATAAGTAAAGTTTACGAAGGCAATTTTAAAGATACAGGCATCTGGTGTAAAGACTTTGAACAATATGTTAAAGATCAAAATTTAAGCTTGAAAAAAATGTATATGTGGTATACCACTTGCCCCAAGTGTGCCAAACACTATGGTAAAAATTATACTGTCCTAGTAGCTGAAGTTTAAATAAAAAAATTAATTATGGATGAGCCCGAGAAAATAATTATTAGTTGGGAGCAGTATTTAAAGTTAATTGAAAAATTGCTGGAAGAAATAAAAATAAAAAAATATGCACCCCAGCAAATTATTTGCATTGCTCGGGGTGGATTGATTCCCGGGGAAATTATGGCGCGGTCTTTGCGCTTACCGCTGGCTGTTTTTTTCGCATCCAGTTATGCCGACGGCTCTACTCGGCCGGCAAAAATTGTTTTTAGTAAATACATTAGTTGTTTGGATGAATTAAAAAAAGAAAATATTTTATTAGTCGACGACATGGCTGATTCAGGCGTCACACTCCAAGAAGCCAAAGTTTGGTTGAATGAAAAATTTGGTATTAAATCAGCGCACATTCGCACCGCGGTTTTATGGCAAAAACAATCATCTTGCCATCAACCCGACTTTTGTGCCGAGTTTATTGGGGTTGGCAAAAACAATAAATGCCCATGGTTAGTGCAACCCACAGAAAACTTTGCTCAGCAGTTTAAAAATAAAAATGTTTAACTTATGGATTACGACACAGCAGTAATTGGTGGCGGTCCGGCTGGGATTATGGCCGCTATTAGCGCTGTGAAAAATAATAAGAGAGTTGTGTTAATTGAAAAAAATAATGAGCTGGGTAAAAAACTGCTTTTAACTGGTGGTGGCCGATGCAATCTTACTCACGACGAATTTAACACAACTAAATTTTTAAAAAGCTACGGCATGAACAGTAAATTTCTATATTCAGCTTTTAATATATTCGGGCCCGAAGAAACAATCGCTTTTTTTAACGAGCTGGGCATTAAAACTAAAACTGAAAGCACTGGGAAAATTTTCCCAATTTCAAACAATGCTCACGAAGTGCGCGATAAATTATTGACAGAATTAAAAAAACATAAAGTTGAAATTAAACTTAACTCGGTTATAAAAAATCTTAAGGAAATAAAAGCAAAAAAAATTATTATTGCCACTGGGGGTAAATCATACCCAGTACTTGGCTCGACAGGTGATGGCTATGCGTGGGCAAAAGCATTGGGGCATACCATTATTTCACCGCAACCAGTATTAACCCCAATTATTTTAAACGACGCCTGGCTTAAGCAATTAAGCGGGCTTGGTTTCGACAATGTTAAAATTAAAGTTGTACAAAATAATAGAAATATAATAACCAGCGTCGGTGAATTATTATTTACTCATTTTGGGCTTAGTGGGCCCATGATTTTAAACTTAAGTCGTGATATTAGTAGTTTAAAAGAAAATAAAAATATTAAATTGCAATTGGATTTTTTTCCGGATAAAGAACTAGCTGTTTTACATAAAGATTTACAAGAATTGTTTGAGAAATATAAACAGAAAAATATTAAAAATATTTTAAGTTATTTGCTTCCGGAGAAAGTTATTTTAGTAATGTTAAATAATATAAGCATTAACCTAGAAACTAAATGCCAGCAAATTACTAAAATTCAAAGAAAAAAGATTGTTAATTCATTAAAATCTTTCCCCTTGTCTTTTAAAGGGCTGGGTGATTTTAGTAGAGCCATGGTAACCCGTGGTGGAGTAAGTTTAAAAGAAGTGGATCCTAAAACCATGAGGTCTAAATTAGATAAAAATATTTATTTTGCCGGCGAAGTGCTTGATATTGACGGCGAGACCGGTGGATATAATTTACAAATGTGCTGGAGCACTGGCTTTGTAGCCGGAAATTCTATTATTAATTAAAAAAACCATGCTAAAAGAATTACAAAATAATTTACAAAAATTAGCTAATCCTAATCAGGCAAAATTATTACAGCGTTTTTTTAAAACCGCAAAAGGCGAATATGGCGAAGGAGATATTTTTTTAGGGCTTAAAGTGCCACAGTTGCGTGTTTTGGCAAAAAAATACATGTCTCTATCGTTAAACGACGTTCAAATAATGTTAAACGGAAAGTTTCATGAATACCGCATGACCGGTCTTTTAATTTTAGTTTATAAATATAAAAAAGCCGATGCAAAATTAAAGACGGATATTTATAATTTATACATTAAAAATTATAATAATATTAATAATTGGGATTTGGTAGATGTCACTTGTCCGCATATTGTGGGTGATTATTTATTAAATAAAGATCGCAAAATTTTATATCAGTTTGCTAAATCTAATCACTTATGGAAGAAGCGTATTGCCATGATTACGTGCTTGGCTTTTATCAGAGAAAAAGATTTTACAGACATCATTAAGCTAGCTGATATTTTGCTTCACGATCAGCATGATTTAATTCACAAAGCTGTAGGCTGGATGCTCCGAGAAGCCGGAAAACATGATCAAAAATTATTGGAAGCATATTTAAATAGAAATTATAAGACCATGCCGCGCACAATGCTAAGATATGCTATTGAAAAATTGCCAGAATCAAAAAGGCAGCATTATTTGAGAAAATAGATTGATTATGATATAGTAAAAATATGAAAAAAATATTAGCTTTTATAACCATGTTTTTTGCCTCTGCATACAGCGCCGTAGCCTCTAATACTGACATGGTGCAATCTTTTAATGAAGCACCGTCGTTTCAATTAGCATATGGAGTTAATCCGTCGCTAGAACCAGCCGAAATAATATTTAGAATTATTATGTTTTTCGGGTTGCCAATATTAATTTTAGCAGCTTTAATAATTGGTTTAGTCGTTTTTATTAAACGTAAACGACGAAGAAAGAAAGCAAATGCTAAAAAGGATTCTTAAAACCGGTCAGCTTAGAGCCTGGTCTTTATATAAAGAACAATTAAGAAAAGAACATAAACTTAATTATTTATTTTGGGAATGTACTTTAAATTGTAATTTTTATTGTGCTCATTGCGGTAGCAATGCCGGTAAAAAAGTTCATACCAACGAATTAACTACAGCCGAAATAAAAAAAACATTTTTTGAAATAGCACAGGATTACGATGCAAAAAAAATTATGATAGCCATAACCGGCGGGGAGCCATTGCTAAGACAAGATATTTTTGAGGTTATGAGTTATGCAAAAAAGCTGGGTTTTAGTTGGGGCATGGTGACGAATGGCTTTTTAGTTGATGAGCAAGTTGTGTGCAATATGCAGAAATCAGGAATGGACACTGTCGTTGTTAGCATTGATGGGATCGGGAAAATTCATGACGATTTCAGAAATGTTTCTGGTGCCTATGAACACGCCGTTAATGCCGTAAAGCTACTGGCCAAAGCAGATTTTTTAAAAGATTTGCAAATCACTACTAGTGTTCATCAAGGCAATATAGATAATTTAGAAAAAATGTATGAAACTTTTTTGCCTCTGGGCATCACGTCATGGCGCGTAATGAATATTGATCCGATTGGCAGAGCTGAAAATAATAAACTTCTTCTTACCCCAGAACAATTAAAACAGTTGTTAGATTTTATTAAAATTAAAAGAAAACAAAACAAAAAAGTAGACATCACTTATGGTTGTGCTGGTTTTTTAGGATTAGATTATGAAAGAGAAGTCAGACGTAATTTCTTTATCTGTAATACCGGCATTAATACGGGCTCGATATTGCATAATGGTGATATTTTCGTTTGTCCGAACGTCCCTCGGTTGCCGGAATTAATCCAGGGCAATGTTCGGAAAGATCGTTTTTCTGAAATTTGGAATAATAAATTTGCATATTTTAGAAACCCAGATCGCACTGCTTGTGTGGATTGTAAAAAATGTGATTTTTGGCCTGAATGCAAAGGTGGCTCCATGCATATTTGGGACTTTACTCATAAAAAGCCGAAGATGTGCCACTATCAGCAATTAGATAAAAAATAATCATCGTCTCTATAACAATATAAGCCCCGCCCTTTATGGGCGTGGGCTTTTGATAAATATTTATTCAATTAATATCTTTTGCACCACTGTTTAAAATACGGCTTATACAATTTTGACAAACATGGCTATAAATAGTATGTTAAACAAGTAATTATTTAATTTAATTAAAATATTATGGAAAAGAAGTTAGTTATAAAAATTTTAATAATCTTAGCAGTTTTTGCCGCTTTATTTTTGTTCATCATTAATATTGACGTAAAAAAAGAGGCTGTGCCTGCTAACAATAATGATAATCAAAACATTAATCAAAACAACATGGACCAAGAATTAAAAATTGAAGTTCTACAGCCAGGGGCTGGAGATCGAAAAACTAAAGCCGGAGATACAATTAGCGTACATTATACTGGTACTTTAGAAGACGGCACTAAATTTGACTCTTCGGTCGATAGAGGCACGCCCTTTTCTTTCACTTTGGGAGCTGGGCAAGTAATTAAGGGTTGGGACCAAGGTTTATTAGATATGCAGGTGGGTGAAAAAAGAAAATTAACCATTCCATCTGATTTGGGTTATGGCTCGAGTGGCGCTGGAAATATTATTCCGCCTGATGCTACTTTAATATTCGAGACCGAGTTAATTAGTATTGATTAAAATAATTATGAAAAAAATATTCTTGATTTTACCACTTCTTGCAATATTATTATTTGTGGGCGCGGATTGTAATAAAGACAATGAGAATAATAATAATAAAAACAGCAACAATAATACAAATAGCAACATTAATGGTATTGCTGAAAAAAATAATGATTTTCCAGAATTAGTTTTAACTGATAACCAAGATCTAAGTACAGTTGACGACGGTTTGTATATTATAACCGAGTCTAACAGTAGTGCTTCTGACGAAAATGGAACAACCGATACATCTGATCCAAGCGCCGATAATGGTAATGATATAAGTGACGAAGAATGGAACGACATTAAAGCCTCGAAAATTATGTCTGAGCACTATTTAATCGGTGATGTTTCCGGTTCAGCAAAAAATCTCGATAATTATTTAACTGGTTTAGAGGCTGATCTCGTAGCCTATATAGCAGTTTTACAAAATGGTGATGTCCGTGGCCGTGGTTATATTCAATATAAAGACGATCTAAATGAATGTTTTATACCCAAAGGTGAAGGTGCTTTAAGATGCGAAAATCGAAGTCATCAAAATGGGTCTTTTAGAATTTACGGTAATGTAATGCAAACTGATTTAGCGGTTTGCGAAGGTGATAATAATTGGCCCGATGGCGGATACTTTTTAGATGTAATGTTTATCATGGAAGATCAACCCACTGAACAGGTGGCTTATATAAATATCTATACCGGTGGTGAATCCTCAGCCGACAATTATAATTTGCATTTAATGCTTCACAGCCGAGGTCCTTTTGTCGATAGCATTTTGGCTTGTCCAACCAAATATTATAAAATGGGCGATTCAAATGATCAGCCTATCAGATTAAACGGACCATATTCTGATGGATCCATGCACTTACATTTTATTGATGATATGGGCCAAAGTGATTTTAGTGCTTTAAGAGCTCAAGTTGTTAAAGAATTTAATCTTTAATCAGATTTAATAATAAGCTAAAAAGAAACATGAAAAATTTTTTTTGGCTGTTAACAATAATTTTAGCCTTAGGTCTTCCTTTAGTTTCTTTTGCGTCAGCCAAGAACAATATTATTAAAACATTTTATAGCTTGCGCAGTGAATCGGTTTGGCCTGTAAAAGACACAACGTCGGATAACATCATTTCACCTTTTGGTGTCCGCTGGCTTGGCCGGTACGACTGGCATTATGGGCTTGATATCGGTGCCGATCGCGACACAGAAGTTTTAGCGCCACAAGCCGGTACGGTTTATAAAATTTGGGATTACAGCGAGAGCGGACGTACTATTATTTTAGAGCATGATTTCGAAGACGGTGTCAGATTTAAAAATCAAGATATTAAACATTATTATACATGGTATCTTCATTTAAACGGCTTCGTTTCTGGTTTAGCTGAGGGGCAATCTATTAGCAAGGGAGAAATTATCGGTTATGTTGGTACGAGCGGCGGAGCTGGTACACCGCATTTGCATTTTGAATTGCGCGTGGGTACGCCCTGGTCACTGGAAGATCAAAGTTATTATCCAAATAGCCCGACCAGTACGGGTTTTGATCCGGCTGTTAATCCGTTATTTCTGTTTAAACCTAAAAAATCAAGAACTGCTTTATCTTTGCTTTCTGTTTCAGAAGCCGGCGAAGGAAACTTGGGTGTTTTGTATGCACAGTCTAATTATCAAACTGCATTCAATAAAGTTAGCTTAATTATTAGAAAGAAAAAGAATAATAAAAAAGTTTTTTCCTATATTTTAAATTTAAATCAGCGCACCGGTTTTAATGCAAACAGCATTTCACAGCTCGATACGCCCGATGCATCGCGCATGTATCTTGATCCATCTATCTATTGTTTATCGGGCGGGCTTTATTCCATAAACATTATTATTCCCCAAAGTTTCGTTTCCAAGTATTCATCAGAAAAATATCAGGCGTATATTGTAACACAAGGTCTTTGGGGAAGAACTAAAAAAATTAAGCTATTTTAAAACTATCATAATGAAGAATTTTCTAAACCAATCTTTAAAAATATTACTTATTACCAACAGTTTGATTTTAATAGCTGGCGCTATGTTAGGACCAATATATGCTTTATTTGTAGAACAAATCGGTGGGGATTTATTAGACGCAAGTTTTGCTGGAGGAATTTTTGCCGTAGTTGCGGGAATCACAACATTATTGGCCGGTAATTATGCAGATAAAATTAAAGAAAATGAACTGATTATTGTTTTTGGATATTTTGTAATGGGCATCGGCTTCTTTTTATATATTTTTGTGGATTCGGTAATGTTTATATTTATTGTGCAGGCATTAATTGGTTTTGCCGAAGCTTTATATTCGCCGGCTTTTAATGCCATTTATTCAAAACACTTAATACGCCATCGCGAAGCTTATAGCTGGAGTGCGTGGGAAGCAATGAATTATTTTACGGTCGCCTTTGGTTCCGCACTGGGCGGGTTAATCGTATATTATTTTAGTTTCGACATAATATTCATTATCATGGCCATGCTTTGTTTTAGTAGCGCTATTTATATTTATTTTCTACCGCGAAAAGTTTTGTAGATCTATTATTTACAAAGACTTGACAATAATTAGTTTTGGGTATATATTCAAAATAGGTTTAATTATTAAATAAAAAAAATTATGCCCAATCAAAATAGAACCGGACCAATGGGGAGAGGTCCGTTAACAGGTAGAGGTTTTGGTTCTTGTTGCCAGCGTGGCGGTTGTGGACGCGGGATGGGATTTAGTAGAGGGGTTTATCAGCCCGCTCAACAAGACTTAGAAGCAGAACGCGATGCTTTGCAGCAAGAATTAAAGGCTGTAGAAGAGGAATTAAAAAATATTAAAAAATAAATGCCTCGCCCACGCTTGCATCGTCGCATTGGATACCGCCATCGGGGATACTTCTTTAAACCCCGGGGCGTGCCCATGCATAATTTGGAAATCATTGAGTTAACGGCTGAAGAAGCCGAAGCTTTACGTTTAAAAAACATTGAGGAACTGGATCAAATTGCTTGCGCTAAAAAAATGAAAACATCCCAAAGTACTTTTCAAAGGATCTTAACATCAGCTTATAAAAAAATCAGTTTAGCCATAGTTAATGGAAAGGCAATTAAGATTAATAAATAGAATAAAATACGGTAGAATAGTTGTAAACCAAAACAATTTATATTATAATATAAAGCGAGTTAAATCTCGTTTTTTAAATATTAAACAATCATTATGTCATTAGAAAAATCAGGTGAATACCTAAAATTAAGAGGGGAAAAATTAGATAATATCGACGGTATCGATATCGATAAGCTAAATGAATTAGCCCGCTTTTGCCGTGGCTATATCTTTGCATCTCTAGAAGCTTCAAAATCCGGTCATCCGGGCGGCTCTTCTTCCAAAGTAGAACAATTATTGTCATTAATTACTTCTGGCGTAATGAGCTTCGATTTTACCGATCCAAAAAACAACGGCCGCGATCGCGTGGTTTGGTCGGCCGGGCATTGCACGCCGCTTTTATATGGCATGCAAGCATTAATGTATGAAACACTTTCCAAAAAAGGCATTGTTTTTGATAAGAAAAAAACTCATGCTGTAATGGGTCAAGATCTTTTACGTTTTCGTCATTTTGATGGCCCACAAGGGCATGTAGAGTCTTATAGTCCGCTGGCAGATCTTTCTACGGGAGCTTCTGGCCATGGCATCAGCGGCGCCGCTGGTTTAGCTGCGCTCCATAGTTCCTGCGGTTTAGACGCCATGAAAACTTGGGTTTTAATGGGTGATGCTGAAAGCGAAGAAGGCATGACATACGAAGCCAGAAATGTAGCCAACTCTTTAGGACTTAAAAATTTAGTTGTCATGCTAGACAGAAATCATTTCGGCATCGACGGCGATACAGATGAAGTGATTTCTTCACCATATATTAATCACTGGCTGGGTTTGGGTTGGAATGTAATTGAAGTCGACGGGCACAATATTTTAGAATTAATGCATGCTTATCAGAAAGTAAAAGAAGGTTTTAATAATCAGAGCCCCACAGTTATTTTATCTTACTGCATTAAAGGTAAATGTTATGGCTGTAATGAAAACAGTTCTGATTCTCATGGTAAGCCAGCCGATACCACAGAATATATTTCTATCATGAAAAACTTGGGTTTTGAAGTAACCAGTGATGTCTCTTCCGACATTGAAGTAATCACTTCTCAATTATCTAGCGAGCTAGTAGATTATTTATCTGATCGTTTAGCTATTACCAAAAGCAATATTATTTCCGAGCAAGAATTAATAAATAAAATGCAAACCGCTTTAGTTGGTCGAGAATTTAAAAGTGTTACCAACGTTTCCCGCCCAGATACGCTTCCGGAAGAATTAGTTTATTCAGCTGATAAGCCAGCTGCCACCCGTAAAGCCACTGATGCTTTTTTCAAATGGTTAATGAGTGAAAGCGCTTTTTTTTATGCCGGTACGGGTGATTTGTCAAAATCAATTCTAACCTGGCAAGCCGAGCAAGTGCACGGTATTTTAAATCGTACTAATAAAATGGGGCGGGGTATTCGTTTCGGTATTGCCGAACAAAACATGGCCATGCTTTCTTGCGCCATGACCCAGGATATTTTACCGGGTGGTTATCAAGCAAGTAGCGTATTTAGTTCTTACGGCGTTTTTACTTCCATGATGGCTAATTCTGTGCGTATGACGCTAATCGGTAATCATGTAAATCCGGATAGAAAAGGATTCTTTATTATGCTGGCCGCTCATGACGGTCTGGAAACCGGAGAAGACGGACCAACCCACCATGGCCTGTATTGGATGAGTTTGTTTAATGCTTATCCAGGCATTAAAGTTTATAAACCGCTTGATGCTAATGAAACCGTCGAGATGTTGTTTCACGCTTTAAAAAAAGGCGAGCCTATCGCTCTTTCTGTGGCTCGTCCGGATACAATTGTTTTTGATCGCACCGGCGATATTCCACCGGCCTGTGAAGCTTGTAATGGAGCTTATATATTTAAGCCTTATAAAGAAAACGGTAAAGCTAAAATGGTGCTGGCTGTTTGTGGCGGTCAAACCATGGCTAACACTTTAGAAATAGTACCCGAACTTGAAGAAAATCATGATGTAAAAATAATCGCTGTCACTTCGCCGGAACTATACGAAGAATTAAAGAAAAATGATCCGGCCAAAGCAGAGGCAATTTTAAGCGACGAAGAGAGATTAAAAGTTATAGCCATTCACAATGGCTGGAAAGGATTTTTGTATCCGTTTATCTTATCCGGCGATTATGCTTCTCGCTCTTTAGGGACTGACGACTATTATCGTTCTGGCCCGCCAGCTGAAGTTTACGCTGTTGCCAAATTAACCGCCCAAGATATTAAAGAAAAAATATTAAAAATTAATTTGTAAAGACAGCTCGAGAGTGGTCTTTACTAACACTATATGGCTTGTTTTACTGCGCCAGCCGTGGCCGCAATCGTTGTCACTGGCTTTAAAAAAAGAATTGATCCGAAATATCACATAGATTGGCTTATTAGTATGTTTTGGGGTGGAGTATTAATGCTTGCCGTTGAGCATATTGCTCATGGCGAAATCGTATTTTATCCGCCGTTTTTAACTGCCATGAAAAATCCGGCTGATACAATTACTATGCTAAAAGAAATTGTAACGGTTGGCGGAGCAATGACTCTGGCAATTATTGCATTTTGGTCAGTTTTGGTATTAATCGCAAATAAAAAAATATGTGGTTCATAACAACGCTAATTGCGGCCATTATCGTAACTTTATTATTTTATTTTCTAAAAAATAAATATAAATTAGGCTTTTTATGCTTAATGCTGTGGGGAGCGACTATTATGATATTAGTCGATCATGTTTTAGGCTATGAAGGCGGAGAGTTTTTTGAAACTCAAACTGACGGCTTGATTACCAGTGGTACTTGGCTGGGAATTGCCATGTTAGTCCCGGTTATTTTAATTTGGTTAATTGCCAATTTAATTTCTTTAATTAAACTAAACAAAAGTTAATTCAGTGAACTTCCACCAGATTTGGATTCCATTATTATTATCTACTTTTGCCGGTTTGTGTACCGTACTGGGCAGTATCATTATTTTTTCATTTAAAAAAGATAGTGAAAATAAATTAAATTATTTTCTAGGCATGTCGGCCGGAGTAATGATTTATGTTTCATTAGTCGAACTTTTAGGCGGAGCTATTAATGATATTGGGTTTAATAAAGCTAATCTAGCTTTTTTTGGCGGTATTGCTTTTATTTTTTTAATTGACTATTTTATACCACATGAATATATTGCTGAAAAAGTCTGTTATAATTTAAGCAGTAAAGACAAAAAATTATTTACAGCCGGAGTTTTATTGGCCTTAGGCATTGCTATTCATAATTTTCCCGAAGGTATTGCCGTGGCAGTTGGATCGCTGGAAAACATTTCACTTGGTTTATCATTAGCCGTAGCTATTGCCATTCATAATATTCCCGAAGGCATTGCCGTGGCCATGCCGATTTATTGTGCCACTAAAAATCGCACTAAGGCTGTATTAGCTTCTTTTTTTGCCGGTATTGCCGAGCCGATCGGCGCCGCCATTGGTTTATTGGTGCTAATGCCGTTTTTAAATCAAGAAGTTCTAGATCTTTCATTGTCTTTTGTAGCCGGCATTATGATATTTATTAGCTTCGATGAATTATTGCCGTTATCTTTTAAAGGCAATAAAAGCCATATTTCCGTAGCTGGCATTTTTACCGGCATGGCCATTATGGCAGTTAGCTTGTATTTGTTATAATGAAGACATGTCTAATTTAAACAGCGCTGAAATAAAAGCTCAAAATAAAATTAAACGCCGGGCTAGTAAAAAAACTAAAAAACCCAAAATGAAAGTTTCCGGTAAAAGCGTTTTTAAATTAAAGAAAATTATTGAAAATAAATAATCGAAATATTTTATATGCTTGCCGGTATTGATCTAGGATTAACTTTAATAAAAATAGCTTATGAAAAAAACAAAAAGCTGCACTTTTTAAGTTCAGCTGATTGTTCAATTTCCCAAATTTCTATAATATTAAAACAGAATGAAATTACCACGGCAAATATTACTGGTGTTGGTAAGCTTCCTCAAGAATTAAAATTTTTAGAAATTAAAAAAATAAATAAACAAAATTTAATTGATCGCGAAATAAAATTACAAGTAATTGGTTTGTGTGCACTGGAAGGAAAATTACCGCAAAATTTTATTTTAGTTTCTATCGGCACTGGCATTTCATATACCGCAGTAAAACGGTCAGGCACGAATCCGGATTCGCGCCTTCGCATTTATAAATATCCGATCGGCAGTTCTATTGCTGGCGGGACTATATTAGGATTATCCGAGAAACTAGGCTTTAAAAACTTTAACCATTTAGTTGAATGTGCTAACAAAGGTAATCACAAAAAAATCGATATTTATTTTAATGATTTAATTGTTTCTAATTTAGGATTTGTAAATAAAAAAACAAATAAAAATGATTTAGCCGCGGGCCTTATGAATTTATTAGCCATAACTGTATATAAAGACATGGTTTTGTATAAAAAAAATAAAGAGCCGATTATTTTTATCGGATCAGTATTAAACAATAACGATTGTTTGAAGAAATTATTAAAAAAATATTTTTGTAATATCGCTTTTATTAAAAATTCAAGTTATGCCGGTTGTCTCGGTGCATTAGTATTGTAAAACATATTCTCATGAATATAAATTTACAGCTAAACAATTTTCCAGCCACGTATTTTTTGGACTATTAATGAATAGTTAATTTGTTTATCTGTGTTTATAATCAGTAAATTATCTTGGCCGGATTTTTTTTGTTCGCTTATAATTTGTTTTTTTAATTCATTTTCAGTTAATTGCACGGGTATAATTTGATTGGCTTTTTGATTGCGTTTTAATTTTGTTTTGGCCGAACATTGAAGAAGCACAACATTATAATTAATCATTGGCAATAACCCGTATTCAACCAAATAGGCGCAATCAATTAAAACAATGCCGGTTAGACTTTTAATTTTTTTCTCCAGCGCAATTTTAAACGGCTGACGCAAGATTTCTACCAGCTTTAATCTTTCACCCGTATCTTTAAAAATAATTTTGGCTAATTTTTTGCGGTCGATATTATTGTTATGATAAATATTGGCGCCGAAAGCTTGTTTAACTTTATGTTTTACACTTAAGTCTGCCTGATAAAGCTCTTTAATTAATTTATCAACTTCAATGTAATCAATGTCTGTATTTAATTGAGCTAGTTCTTTACAAAGCGAAGTTTTACCACTGCCCGTATTGCCGGTAACGCCGACGAGTGTTAAGCCTAGAATTTTTTCTTCCAGCGCTTGTTTAATAACGGGCGGTGTATATTCATGAACTAAGCCACCATTTTCTACAATAGCTTTTATCATGGTCGAGCTTAGAGTAAAAGTTTTTTGCGGTGCTGGAATAATAAATGTGTCCAGTCCGTAATTTTTATTGAATTCAGCCATTACTTGCTCGCTCTCAAAATCCATACTGTTTCTCGATCCGCGAACGATAATATTAGTACCTTTTTTATTGGCATAATGCACTAATAATCCATCAAATAACTCCACTGAAATTTTCGCTTTTTTTGCGTTCTCAATTTTCGTGTTCTTCGTTATTTTCGATTCTTCGCGATTCAGTCTCGCCAGCGCTTTTTTAGTAATCATTAATTTTTCGCCATCACTGAATAAATATCTGGGTTTTTTTTCGTAGTTCTTGCCAATGGCCACAAAAACATGGTTAAAATTTTTTGTCAGACGCTTAATATTATTAATGTGTCCGTTATGGATCGGATCAGCTGATAAAGGATAAATAACGCTTGTCATATATTTTGCAATTAAATATTTATGTTATAATCATTATATAAGACACGGCTGACTGACACAAGGTCGGTCATAACATGCTGATTATTAATGAGTTATGACCTAGCTCGTCCTGAGCATTGTCGAAGGGCTTGCCTGGGTTATTAAAATTTATTATCACTCTAGCTGGCACAAGATTAACGATCAACAGAATCTATGCTTAAATTAATATTTATTTTTATTATAACCATAATTTCATTGATTTTAGGCAATTATTGGATTTATTATTCTATAATTAAGTTTTTTAATATTTTATCTGGTCCGTTTAAAACGTCTATTTTGGCTGTATTAATTATTTTAGCTTTAAGTTTTGTTATTACAGTAATTATGTTAAAAATTCATGATAATATTATTACTCGTAGTTTGTATTTTCTCGGTGCTTATTGGATGGGCTTGTTCTTTTATGTATTAATGAGCTTGGTTTTAATCTGGGTCATATATTTTGTTGGGAAATTATTAAATTTGGATTTAAACATGGTGATTGTAAATACGATTGTATATGGAATTTGTTTGATCATCAGTTTTTATGGAATTTATGAGACGTTTAATCCGCAGTTAAATAAAATCGATGTTAGAATTAAAAATCTTCCGGACAGCTGGCAAGATAAAACAATTGTCCAATTATCAGATGTGCATTTAGGTGCTATTCATCGGCCGGCATTTTTAAATAAAATTGTGAAACAAGTTAATGAACTGAATCCTGATGTAATAGTTATTACCGGTGATATGTTTGACGGTATGGACGGTAAGCTCGAGCCATTTATTTTTGGCCTAAGTAGTTTTAAAGCTAAACAGGGAATATATTTTGTGGCCGGAAATCATGAAGAATATTTGGGCATGCAAGAGCCGTTAAATATTATAAAAAAAGCAAATATAAAAATTTTAAATAATGAAGTAGTTAATATTAACGGATTGCAATTAGTGGGCTTGGCTTATAATAACAATGCAGATATTAAAAATTTAGATTTAAATCAGCCCAGTGTTTTTTTGCAACACATGCCGACTGATATAAATCTAAACGCTACTAGTACTGTTAGTCATCAAGCAAATATTTATTGGCAACCCGATGTGATTTTTGATAAAGCCATAGAGATGGGCATTGATTTACAATTGTCAGGGCATACTCATGCCGGGCAATTTTTTCCGTTTAATTTATTAACGAAAAAGATTTTTAAAAATTATGATTACGGCCTACACCAACAGGGTGATTTTCAAATATATATTTCTAGTGGAACTGGCACATGGGGCCCACCGCTTAGAATTGGCACTAAATCTGAAATAGCTGTAATTCAGTTAAAGTCACAATAAACATGGCACGATATTTTATTATTTGTTATACTTTTTATATAAACATATAATTATTAAATTATAATCATCATGTGGAGGAAAATTATTAAATTAAGCGCTATTTTTAGCGTTATGTTGCTATGTGCGACAACGGCAGTTATGGCTGATTCAGCCTTTGAACAAGAGCAAGTTACGGCCGAAAGAAACAGTTTACAACTAGAAGGTGGTTACGTTCACGACATCGAGGTAGGTGTAGACGGTACGGTTTGGTCTGGATTGTTATCATCTAATGGATTGTTTAACTCGACTGACGGTATTACCTGGAATGCAGTACCTGCTAGCGTAGATGTAGGCGAAGTAGCTGATATTGTATTATGTGACGGCAATGTGTTTGTAATTGGTGGTATTAGCGTTTTTCGCTCTCAAAACAATGGATCAACTTGGCAAGTACTTGATGGCGCAATAGATGTATCATCCAAATTGGATTGTCAAGATGGATTACTAATGGTTGCCATGCGTAATGGCACCATAGCCCTAAGCACTGATGAAGGCGAAACTTTTTCCAGTTCATCAGTTAGTGAAGATGTTCATTCCTATTTAGGTTTAAGTATTGGCGATAGCAACCATCTTTATGTTTTAACTGCCACCGCAACCGATGGAGTATATCAGATTTATTATTCAAGTGATGGCGGTGAGAATTGGATAGATAGTGAAGAAACAGTTTCTGGTTTAGGCGGAAATGTTCAAATAGTAGCTAGTGATACGGACCCAGAATTTGTAATAGCAAAAGGTGCTTCAGAAATTAAATACTCGCTAGACGGCGGAGCTACATTTTCTGAAATGTCTGTCTCTGATGGTTTTTATTACGACGGAGAATTATTAATTATTGGCGACCGAGTTTATATTGGTTTAAATTATACTGATGATTTAGGAGAAACATGGGGCCAAATTGAAAGTAGTGCCGGAGTCGGCGGAAGCGTGATGGCAATTGATCCAAACGACAATAACAAAATTTATGCCAACGCAAGTGTCGGTATCAGTAAGACTGTAGATGGCGGTAGCAATTGGGAATCTTTTCTAAGTGGTTTAAACGGTGTGGAAGTTTTTGCCATGGCACAAACTTCAGATCCAAACATTGTTTATTTAGCAGTTCAAGCCGGTATTGCTAAAACCGAAGATTTTACAGCTGCTAACCCTACCTGGCAATATCCCATTTACGAATGCGGAGCCACAGCAGTGTGGGCAGATCCAGACGATACAAATTATGTGATTATTAGTGATAATCAGAAAATTGAGTATTCTGCAGATGGTGGAAATAATTGGACAGAAGTACAAACCATAACTGGGCAAGGTACTAGTTTTTTGGAATATAATAATACTTTATATTTAACTTATGCTTCAAACGACGATGGTGGAGTAATGCAAAGCGTTGATAATGGCTTAACCTGGACTGATGCCGGTTTAAGCGGCGTGCCTGTTAACTCTTTAACTTATGATGGCAATGGCGATTTGTATGTCGGCGTGGGGCATGAAAACAACACTTCTTCTGAAATGCTGGGCGTTTATAAATATAGTGATGGTTCGTGGGCGCAGCTAAGCGGCGATGTGAGCGATTATTTAATTTCCAAAGTAATAAATATTGGCGGCGTTCTTTTTGCCACAACCGGAACCGGCGAAGTTTCTTACATTTTTCGTTCCAGTGATAATGGCGAAACTTGGGAAGCGCTTAATGAAACTAATGGTTTGCCCGATCACGCAAACTATCATTCCATTATCAATGATCGCGTTGATAGTAACGTAATCTATGCTTCTACGGGCCGTCCAGCTAGTCCTGGTTATATTTATAAAACCACAGATCAAGGAGATACTTGGAGTTTATATTATACAGGCTTAACCGATGAAGAGTTTACGACCATGCAGATTTCCGGTACTACTGCTTCTTATTCAACAAGTCTCAGTTATAAAGTAGCCAGTATAAATAGTTCCTTAGGATTAGTTTCCGGAACCAGCACTGGTATTTATAGCTTGCAATCAAAATTAAAAATTACAATAAAAGCCGCCAAAACAAAAATTAAGAAAACGCGTGTTAAAAAAGTGAACATCACTTCATATATTAAAGATGCATCCACAAAAGGCAGAATTAGTCAGAAAAAATTAAGCAAAGTACGTTTATATAAGAAGTTTAAAAAGAATGGTGCGTGGAAATTAGTGAAAAAAGCCAAAACCAACAAACAGGGTAAAGTGGTTTTTAAAGTCCGTCCTAGAAAAAGCACATATTATAAGGTATCTTGGACACCGCAAACCACAAATTTAAGAAGTACTTATGGTACATCTTCTTACAATTCAAAAAGAATTTATATCAAAGTGACTAAATAGTTTTCCACTGTTTTTGTTAAAAAACTTGGCGTTTTTTAAAATTTAGTGTAAGATATACCCAGCCTAATAATTAAAAATTATAAAAAAATTATGGCTAAAATGACAAAATCACAAGTCATGGCTGCTTTGGCCGAAAAAGCAGACATGTCAAAAAAGCAAATGAATGAATTTTGGGATGCAGTTGTAGCAATGGCTTATGCTGAAACCAAAAAAAGCGGCGAATTCACTTTACCGGGTATTGGTAAATTAGTTAAAAAACAACGCAAAGCTCGCCAAGGTAGAAACCCTGCCACTGGTGCAACCATTCAAATTCCTGCTAAAACCGTTGTAAAATTCCGTGTTGCTAAAGCAGTAAAAGACGCAATTTTATAGAAATATAAACAATGTAATAAATAATAACCCCCGGTTCTGCCGGGGGTTATTGCTAGAAATAAAATGTTATTCGATTTCGTATTAATATTTGTTATAATAATATTAACTTCAGCCGCTTACGCTTCTCTTAAAGGTGCGCCGTGGGTTCCGACTGTTAAACACGATGTGGAGCGGGCTATTAAATTAGCCAACATTAAACCCGGCGAAGTTTTTTATGATTTAGGCTGTGGCGATGGCCGCTTGGTGGCTGCTGCTGCAGATCGTGGCGCTAAAAGCATTGGTATAGAGTTGTCTTTTTTTCAGTATTTAATAGCAGTAATTAGAAATCTTAGTCGGCCAAATACCAAGATAAAATGTCAAAATCTTTTTAAAACTGATCTTTCTCAAGCTGATGTGGTCTATTTCTTTCTTATGCCTAAGCACTATCAGCATATAATGCAGAAATTCAAGCAAGAATTAAAACCCGGCGCTAGGGTTGTTGCTTATGTGTGGCCCATTAAAGAATGGACGCCAGTAAAAATTGATAAAATTGACAAAAAGTGCGCTTTATATTTATACGAAATTAAACAATAGACAAATAATTTAAAATATTATAAGCTAATAAAAGCTATGTGGTTAAATATTTTTCTCTTCATAATTGGATTCATTTTTCTTATCAAAGGAGCTGATTTATTAGTTGATGGATCTTCAGCTATCGCTAAAAAATTCAAAATTTCTAATTTAGTAATTGGTTTAACCATTGTTTCTTTTGGTACTAGCGCTCCCGAGCTTTTAGTAAATATAATGGCCAGTTTTAAAGGTAGTGCTGATATTGCTATTGGTAATATTATTGGTAGTAATATTGCTAATTTATTACTAATTTTAGGCCTTGCAGCAGTCATTTATCCGCTCAAAGTGAAACATGGGACTACTTGGAAAGAAATCCCATTAAGTTTATTAGCCATAATAGTAGTCGGGCTGTTATTAAATGATCAACTGATTGATAAAATAGATCCATCAATGCTATCGCGTATTGATGGTTTTGTGTTGCTATTATTTTTTATAATTTTTCTTTACTATACTTTTGGCATTGCCAAGGTTGAAGGACAAGACAATGAACAAATCAAACATGAGCCAGTAATTAAATCATTAATAATGATTAGTATTGGTATTTTAGGGTTATATTTAGGTGGTCAATGGATAGTTAATGGTGCGGTATTTTTTGCTATAAAATTTGGTTTATCTGAAGCCTTAATTGGTTTAACTATTATTGCGGTTGGAACATCTTTGCCAGAATTAGCCGCATCGGCCATGGCTGCGTATAAACATAATGCTGATATCGCTGTTGGTAATGTGGTTGGTTCTAACATTTTTAATTTGTTTTGGATATTAGGTATTAGTTCAATTATTAATCCTATTATTTTTAATGTTGTTCTAAATACTGACATCATGATTTTAATTATTGGTACAGTCATGTTGTTCAGTTTTATGTTTATTGGCACTAAACATTTAATGAATCGCTGGCAAGGCAGCTTATTTATTGTTGGTTATTTTGTATATATAGTTTTTTTAATTATTCGTGGTTAATATTGACGAAAAAATTATATTTTGATAATCTGTTTAATGTAAATAATTAATAATTCAAATATTCTTATGGAAGAAATGGAAAAAACAACCGTTGCTAAGAAGTGCTGTAACGGATCTGTTATCTCAATCGGATGGCTCGTAGCCGGGGTATTAGCCATTATAATGATTGTTATCTTTGGTATTTTAGCTACCAAAAGCACCTTGTCTTTACCGGGAGGAGCATTAATTTGGAGTAGCAAAATTTCAGCTGACGATGCTGACACTCAAGCCACTGCTTATATAAATGATACTCTTTTAGCTGGCCAAGCTACAGCCGAATTAAGCGATTTTGTTATCGAAAATGGTTTGTATAAATTTAAAGTTTCTTTAGCTGGAAATGAATTTGATTCTTACATGACTCTTGATGGTAGTGTTTTATATCCAGAAGGAATGCCCATGAAAGATGATAGTGCAACAAATGTTAACGATAATACTAACACTGATCAAGCTAGTGCTACCACAGAAATTCCAAAACAAGACGATGTAACTGCATATTTATTCACCATGGCTTTCTGCCCATATGGTAATCAAGCTGAAGAGGCCATGATCCCAGCTGTAGGTTTATTAGGTGATAAAGCTAATGTCGAGCCACATTATGTAATATATGATAATTATAATGGCGGTGGATCAGACTATTGTTTAGATGCCGAAAATAAATATTGTTCCATGCACGGTATCCAAGAGTTAAATCAAGATGTTCGTGAATTATGTGCATATAAATACGACGGTGCTGATAAATATTGGGATTTTGTGGAAGCAGTTAATACTAATTGTTCCGCTTCAAATGCCGACACTTGCTGGGAAGCACAGGCTACCACAGCTGGTTTAAATGTAAGTCGTATTAAAACTTGCCAAACAGATGAAGCCGAAACATTATTAGCTTCTGAAGTAGCTATTGGAGATAAATATGGTGTACAAGGTTCACCAGTTTTAGTTATTAATGACGCCACATATAGTGGCGATCGTACAGCTGAAGGCTATAAGGCAGGAATTTGCTCTGGCTTTAATACTGCTCCGGCTGCATGCGATACTACTCTAGATGCTACTGCAACTGCCGCTAACGGAAGCTGCGAATAGAAAACATTGTTAAAATTCATCGAAGGCGCGATTACGTAATCGCGCCTTTTTTTTGAGATTTGACATATTATTCAACAGGGGATAATATATACCTATACCTGGGGTAGAGGTATAAATAATTAATAAAACAAACCTTATGTCATTACAAAAAGAAAAAGCGCTGATTAATTTTAAAAAAGCCAGTAGCTTGCTAGCCAAAATTATTAAAATGACGTCAGAAGATAAGTACTGTGTGGATATTATGCAGCAGAACTTAGCAGTTATCGGCATGTTAAAATCTGCTCATCAATCCCTTCTTGATGGCCATTTAAAATCTTGCTTTAAAAATGCCATGGCCAGCAAGGATGAGGATAAAAAACAAGCCATGATAGATGAAATTTTAAAAGTTAATAAACTGGCTAATAAATAAATGTTTGAAATACTATCAAAATTAAATGAAACAAACATTGGATATGGATTGATATTTTTTATTGGCATATTATCCAGTTTTCACTGTATTGGAATGTGCGGTGGCCTAGTGATTGCTTATTCTGTAAAAAATAAAAATTCTAAACCATACCAAGCTCATTGGCAATACAACTTTGGCAGATTAATTTCTTATACAACAATTGGTGGCATTCTCGGTGGTTCTGGTTCATTTTTTGGGGTAAACCCAGCTTTTACCGGCATCATTACATTACTAGCCTCAATATTTATGGTTTTAATGGGCCTATCTTTATTAACCAATTTTAAGTTTTTAAAAAGGATTAGGCTTAGAACACCCTTATTTATCGCTAAATATATTTACAGAACACAAAGTAGCAATAAACCCAAAGCCCCATTTATTATCGGTATGTTAAATGGTTTTATGCCCTGTGGACCATTACAAGCTATTCAGCTTTATGCCTTGGCATCGGGAAGTTTTTTGCAAGGTGCTTTTTCCATGGCCGCATTTTCATTAGGAACAATTCCTTTAATGTTTGGCTTTGGCAATTTTATTACATTCATCAGTAAAGATCATATTAAAAAAATAATGAAATTATCTGGTGTGATCGTGGTTGTTTTAGGTATTTTTATGTTTAATCGCGGTTTAGTGAATTTTGGCTATGGATTCAATGGTTTTTCTTTAAACAATAAATCTGCTGAAACTCAAACTGCAATAGATAATAATGATAAAAAATACCAAATTGCCAACATGGATCTAACTTATCAAGGCTATCAACCCAATGTTTTACACGTTAAAGTTAGCCAGCCAGTACACTGGGTTATTAATGTTAAACAAATGTCTGGTTGCACCAATGAAATTATCATGCCTGAATATAATATTGATAAAAAATTAGAGCTTGGTGAAAATATCATAGAATTTACGCCTACAAAAACCGGCGAAATAAAATTTTCTTGCTGGATGAAAATGGTGTGGGGTAAATTTATTGTTGAGTAATTAATAAAAAATTTATGAGAAAAACAATTTTTAAAATAGACGGTATGCACTGTGCTTCATGTGCGATGAATATCGAAAATACATTGAAGAAAAAGGATGGCATTAAAACTATAAACGTAAATTTTGCATCGGAAAAAGCCAGTATTGAATATGATCCTGAAATAATTAATATTTTAGAAATAAAACAGCAGATTAAGAAGTTAGATTTTAATGCCTCAGAGGAAACCATGGAGTCGAGAATAACAGCGGATGCAGATAATAAGCAAGATGTGATTGTAAAAAAATTACGAAATACATTTTTCTGGTCTGTAATTTTAGGGATACCAATTTTTTATTTAACCATGGGTGAAATGATAGGTTTGCCGTCTTTAAATTTACCCTTGAAAATTAATATACTTATACAGTTTGGAATTACTACTGCTATTATGTTTATCAATTCGCATATTTATATTTCGGGTTTGAAAAAATTAATTTCTAGAAATCCGAACATGGATTCTTTGGTTGAGACCGGCACATTAGCTGCATATTTTTATAGTTTAGTAATTTCAATTATGCTGTTAATAAAACCTGAAACTATTGTGCAGACGCATCTTTATTATGAAAGCGCGGCTTTTATTTTAGTCTTTATTTCACTTGGGAAATATTTAGAAGGCATAACCAAAGGCAGAACATCACAAGCCGTAAAGAAATTAATTGGCTTGCAACCAAAGAGTGCGATTGTAATCAGAGATAATAAAGAGGTTAAAGTTCTGATTTCTGATGTAGTAGTTGGCGACATTATCATAATTAAACCCGGAGAAAAAATTCCGGTCGATGGTAAAGTTGTGGATGGCTATTCAGCTGTCGATGAAAAAGCTATTACTGGCGAGAGCATACCGGTAGAAAAAAATTTAGGTGATAAAGTAATTAGCGCTACCATAAATAAAACCGGAGTCTTAAAAATTAAAGCCACTCGAATTGGGGTTGATACAATGCTGGCTCAGATTATTAAAATTGTCGAGGAAGCTATGGGTTCTAAAGCCCCGATTCAATTATTAGCCGATAAAGTTTCATTTTATTTTGTACCGGCCGTAATGATTATTGCGCTTACAGCTTTCGTGGCTTGGTTACTAGCTGGTCAATCATTTGTGTTCGCGTTAGTTATCTTTGTAACAGTTCTAATTATTGCTTGCCCATGTTCTTTAGGGCTGGCTACTCCGACCGCTGTAATGATGGGGACCGGTTTAGCCGCCGAACGTGGTATTTTAATTAAAACCAGTTCGGCTTTAGAAAAAGCTAAACAAGTGAACATGGTGGTTTTTGATAAAACCGGAACGCTCACTAAAGGTGAGCCCGAAGTGACTGATGTTATAGAAATAAACGACTACAAAACCAGAGACATTTTGCGATATGCGCTTAGCTTGGAAAAAAATTCCGAGCATCCTTTGGCACAAGCAGTTGTTCATAAAGCAATAGAAGGAAAAATTTCAGCATTTGAAGTTAATAAATTTAAGGCGATTCCCGGCATGGGCGTAGTGGCAGAATATAAAAACAAAACAATATATTTAGGAACTAGAAAATTAATGCGCGATCAAAATATAGAAATTAGAAATATTGAAGACAGGATGAATAATCTGGAACGTAATGGAAAAACTGTAATAATTTTAGCTGATCAAAAGAAAGTTTTAGGACTAATTGCTATTGCCGATACCTTGAAAGTGAATAGTCGGGAAGCGATCAGCGCACTGCACGCTATGGGAAAAAAAACAGCCATGATTTCCGGCGATAACAAGCAAGTAGCTACTGCTATTGCTCGGCAAGTTGGCATTGATACAGTATTAGCAGAGGTTTTGCCTCATGAAAAATCCGACGAAATAAAAAGGCTTCAAGAAAATGGATACAATGTTGCTATGGTTGGTGATGGCATTAACGACGCCCCGGCTTTGGCCCAAGCTAATTTAGGCATTGCACTTGGTTCCGGAACTGATGTCGCCATGGAAACTGGCGAAATTATTTTAATTAAAGACGATTTGCGTGACGTGGTATTAGCCATAGATATTAGCCGGTTCACATTGCGGAAAATTAAACAAAACTTGTTCTGGGCGTTTATTTATAATTCAGTCGGTATTCCAATTGCGGCCGGTTTATTGTATCCATTTATTGGTTGGTTGTTGAATCCGGCTATTGCGGCTTTTGCCATGGTGTTCTCTTCAGTAAGTGTAATTACCAACGCTTTAACCATGAAGTTTTATAAGCCGAAAATGAAATAAATATTGAAATTATAACGTATTTAATGTATACTGATAACCTATGAAAAAAATATTATTTTACTTAATTTTCTGTTTATTTGTGGCTGTTTCAGCCATACAAGCGCAAGCCGTAGACACTAATATTAGTACCGAATCAAGCATTGGCCAGCCAGTAAATATTTATTTTTTTTACGGCCAGGGTTGCCCGCATTGTGCTGATGAGGAAGTTTTTTTAGATAAACTAGAAGCCGAGTATGGTAATCAAATTAATATTTTGCGATACGAAACTTGGTACAACCAAGACAATGTTGAATTATTAAAAAAAGCCGTTGCCGCTCATAAATTAAATGTCACCGGAGTACCAGTCACTTTAATTGGTCAAAAAGGAATTATTGGATTTGCCGATGAAGCATCGACCGGTAAACAGATCCGCCAGGCTTTAGAAACTTGTGTATCTAACGGATGCACTTGTCCAGCCGACGATGTGCTCGGAAACAACGACAGTAATACTCAAACATGTGAAGTTGATAAAGATGCCCGTCAACTTTCAACTGTAGTTAATTTGCCCTTTATTGGTCAAAAAGATTTAGCCGAGTATTCTTTACCAGCTTTATCAGTAGTCCTTGGCACCATCGACGGATTTAACCCTTGTGCAATGTGGGTATTAATATTTTTAATAACCATGCTACTTGGTATTCAATCTAAAAAAAGACGCTGGCTTTTTGGTATTATTTTTATCGTGGCTTCAGGTGGCGTCTATTTTACCTTCATGGCGGCTTGGCTAAACTTTTTAATGTTTTTAGGATATGTCCAATGGATTAGAGTGTTAATCGGTGTATTCGCTATTATTTCTGGAATTATGTTTTTACGTGATTTTCGAAAGAATGATGGTACCTGCAAAGTGACTAAGCATGATTCACGCAAGAAAATATTTGATCGAATTAAAGATATAGTAAAAAATAAAAATATTTTATTTGCGATTTTCGGCTTAATCATCTTGGCGTTTACAGTAAATTTGGTTGAGCTAGCATGTTCTTTGGGCTTTCCGGCCGTGTATACTCAACTTTTAGCTTTAGCAAATTTACCAGCCTGGGAATATTATAGTTATATTTTTGTGTATATTTTCTTTTTCATGATAGATGATATTATAGTTTTCGTTATTGCCATGCTTACAATGCAAGTAACTGGGTTAAGTAGTAAATATGCTCGTTACTCCAGTTTAGTTGGTGGTATTTTAATATTTATTATAGGTTTAATATTAATTTTAAAACCAGAGTGGTTAATGTTTGGATAAAAATATGCCTCAAGAAAATAAAGTTACCATAAAAATTCCACGAAAATTATACGAAAATCTCCAAGAGATAACCGAAAATTCTGGTTTTAATTCAGTGACTGATTTTATAGTTTATTGTTTGCGCGATATATCATCTAGTGCAGTTGACGACAAAAAAGATCATAAGTTATCAGCTAAAGAGATCAATAATGTTAAGCAGAGGCTCAAAAAACTCGGATATTTATAATAAAAAAAAGCGGTTGATGGCCGCTTTTTGCTTGATTAATATTCAAAAATATGCTACAATTAATCCATTATGGAGAGGGTGAAAAAAAAATTACCTAAAAAATTCATTAGTTGCACAGAAGATAAAATCGGTACTATTTTAAACAGTATCGGTGAAGCAGTTGTAACTTTGGATAGGCAATATAAAATTAAAACTTTTAATCCGGTAGCTGAAACGCTAACTGGTTTTAAATGTGCTCAAGTAATCGGCATATCGGCACAAGAAATTTTAATTTTGCGAGATGAAAAAACCAATAAAAATGCCAAGTGGCCTTTTGCGGATGCAATCCGAAAAGGAAGCACTATAAAACTTACTAATCATTACAGTTTGATAGCAAAAGACAAAAGAGAAATTCCTATTACTTTTAATATTTCGCCACTGCGTGATGTTGATAGCTCAATAATTGGTTTGATCCTTGTGTTTCGTGATGTTACAAAAGAGCGGGAAGTTCAAAAAATGAAATCCGAGTTTGTTTCAATTGTTTCTCATCAATTGCGTACTCCTTCATCGGCCGTCAAATGGTATTTGGAAACCATGCTGGAAAATAGACGCGGCAATAAAATGAACCACTGGCAGGTTGAGCATTTAGAACAAGCATATCAAAGCAACGAGCGCATGATAAATCTGATTAATGATCTGCTAAATGTTTCACGTATTGAATCCGGACATTTAAAAATGGATTTTCAAGCTGTTTCATTGGCTGATGTCTTTTCTAGTGTTATTAAAGAAATGGAAAATTTTGCCAGGGCTAATAATGTAGAAATAGACTGCCAGATATGTAAAAATAAATCACCACTGGTTTATATTGATCAAGAAAAAGTCCGCCAAGTAATACAAAATTTGGTAAATAATGCCATTAAATACACAAAAGGCAAGCAAAGGGTTGTATTAAATGCAAAAAAACAAAACAACATGCTGAAAGTTTGGGTAAGAGATCACGGTATCGGCGTGCCTAAAGACCAAGAAAAGCATATGTTTGAAAGATTTTTTCGTGCTGATAATGCCATTACTTCGCAAACTGAAGGATCGGGATTGGGGCTGTATATTGCAAAAAAAATTCTAGCTTTACATAAAGGAGATATTTGGTTAGAATCAAAAGAGGGGCAGGGTTCAACTTTTTATTTTACCTTGCCTTTAGCAAAAATAAGCAAGAAAACTATTAAATATGCCAAAACAAGCAAAAAAAATACTACTTATTGAAGATGATAATTTTCTTTCAAAGGTTTTGGTTGAACGCCTGGAAGACGACGGTTTTATTGTTAATATTGCCGGAAACGGAGCAGAAGGCATTGAAAAAACAACAATATTCAATCCGGATTTAATATTACTTGATATGATTTTACCGAAAATGAACGGTTTTGACGTTTTAAAGAAATTAAAACAAGATATAGCCACAAAAAATATTCCGGTTATAATAGTATCAAATTTAGGCCAAGATATGGATGTTGAGCTTGGTAAGAAATTAGGAGCTGTAGATTATCTGGTAAAGAGTAATTATTCTTTACGCTCTATTGTCGAAAAAATTTATCTACATTTATAATTTTTTTATAGCTGTTTTAGTAAAAAGGCTTTTCAGCAACTAAAACAGTTTTTTGTTTGTCGGGATTTGGTGTGCAAACAGCACAAGAAAAATATAAGGCATAAATATTTAATGGTCGGAAAGGAAAAGTTTTGGCTACAAGTGGTAAATCTTTATATGGCCCAATATAAGTTTTTGTGTGCACTCCGCCTAAAAATGTTTTTACTTGTTCGTCATCAACGTCGCCTTTTTTTATTTCCAATAGAATTTCACCTTTGAAAATACCATTTTGAAATAGAACAAAACCATAAGGAATCACACCGTAGCCGCGACGAGCTATTTCTTCATAACCTTGAATTATTTTATTGCCCACATCTTCGCGGGGTTTGTATAGCCAATTGCGATAAGTCATTCGTAAAAACTGACGGCCTGACCAATCTAATGTCTTATCTTCCCAAGCCGATTCTTCAAAATACAGACAATGGCATTCTTCGGGATCGGTGTTGATTGGTGATGTTTTAGTCTCATTATTTTGCATGTTATTATTATAGCAAATTTATTATTTTTAATAAAGAAGAAAAGTTGATATATCATTATTAATATGTTATAATTGACGCAATCTAATTAAAAATAAATTTATGATTAGTGATTCAAAACTTAAAGAAATATTAATTGATACTGAAGTTGTTGAGGTAAAAGATGTCGAAGAAGCATGCGCCATTGCTAAAAAAGAAAAAAGATCATTTTCCGAGGTGCTGGTTGAAAAAGATTATATTCCAGATTCCAATTTAGGTCAGTTAATTGCCGATGCCTTGGGCTTTGAATATGTGGATCTTAAAAAACAAGCCATTCCCGATCAAGGTCTTGATATTGTTCCGGAAATCATGGCTAAAAAACAACAAATAATAATATTTGATATCAATAAAAAAGGCATTAGTTTGGCCATGGCTGATCCGTCTAATCTAGAAATAATTCGTTTAGTGGAAAAGAAATCCGGCTATAAGGTTAATCCGTATTTTGTGACCGAGCGCGATCTTAGACAGGCTTTAATTAAATATCATCGCGATTTATCCGAAGAATTTAAAGATATTTTACAACAAAATGTTAAAAACAGTAAATCAAAAAAAACTTCCAGTGAAGATGTTTCAATTATTAAAATTGTAGATGCTTTCATCAGATACGGATACGAAAATTTAGCATCGGATATTCATATCGAGCCCACGGAAAAAAATATTGCCATTCGTTTTCGTTTAGATGGCATGCTTTACGATGCCGCCACTATTCCTAAAGAACTATTAGAACCTATTATTAGTCGTATTAAAATATTGGCCAGATTAAGAACTGATGAACATCGCGCGGCTCAAGACGGTAAAATTACTTTACCACTGGAAGAAGAAGATTTAGATATCAGAGTTTCTATTGTGCCCATTACTGAAGGTGAAAAAGTTGTAATGAGATTATTATCCGAAAAAAATCGCCAGTTTTCTTTGGATGATTTGGGTTTTTCTGAAAATGATGTTTCTAAAATTAGAAAAGCAATAAATTCACCACATGGCATGATACTGGTAACTGGCCCAACTGGTTCGGGTAAAACAACTACATTGTATGCAATTTTAAAAATATTAAATAAGCGCGATGTAAATATTTCTACTATTGAAGATCCGGTGGAATACGACATGATGGGTGTTAATCAAATTCAGGTTAATGCTAAAACCAATCTTACTTTTGCGGCTGGTCTTCGTTCCATTGTGCGTCAGGATCCGGATATTATTATGGTCGGCGAAATCCGCGATCAAGAAACTGCCGGCATTTCAGTGAACGCTGCTTTAACCGGACATTTAGTTTTATCTACACTGCACACTAACGACGCGGCCACCACATTACCGCGTTTAATAGATATGAAAATTGAACCTTTTTTAATAGCTTCAACCGTTAACATTGCCATTGCTCAAAGATTGGTTAGAAAGGTTTGTACGCAGTGTTTAATGAGTGATATTTATGAAGGCAAAGTTCTAGACGAATTAAAAGAACAGGTAAATTTAGAAGCGGTTACTGGCCAGGATGTTAAGAAAATTAAAAAATTACGTTTTTATAAAGGTAAAGGATGTCCGGCTTGTAATAATACCGGTTATAAAGGACGAATCGGTGTATTTGAATTATTAACAATTAATGAAGCTATGAGAAAATTAATAGTTAATAAAGCCGACGCTGGCCAAATAAAAGCCAAAGCCGTCGAACTGGGCATGACCACCATGATGCAAGACGGTGTGGCTAAAGCCATGCAAGGTATGACCACTATTGAAGAAGTGTTGCGCGTTACCGCCGATTAAATTAATTATTATTATTATTATATTTAATTTTTATGAAATTTAAATACGTTGCCAAACAAAAGGGTGGTAGCACGATTACGGATTTTATAATTGCTTCCACTAAAACTGAAGCTCGTAAAAAACTTACCGACATGAATATGTCGTTAATTAGTTTGCAAGAGCAAACCAAACAACCTACAGTAATTACAAATTTAAATTTCAGTATTGGTTGGGTAAAAGGGTTGGACGTGGCATTGTTTGTAAAAAATCTTTCAGTAATGATCCGTGCCGGATTACCGGTTAACGAAGCTTTAGAAATTACGGCCGCTCAAGCCACAGGAAAATTCAGACGCATTTTAAATAAAATATTAACTTATGTTCAAGAAGGAAAAGCACTGGCCGACAGCTTACGATATTTTCCGCACCAATTTAAAGATTTTTATATTGATGTAATTAAAGTTGGTGAAACAGCCGGCAACTTGGAAGAAAATTTACAACATCTATCTATTCAAATAGAGAAAGAAATAATGTTAAAACGTAAAATTAAAGCTGCTTTAATTTATCCAATTTTTGTTTTGTTGTCTACATTATCTTTGGGGGTTGTTTTATCAGTCTTTGTTTTACCGCGTTTATCCCGTCTGTTTGCATCATTAAAAACTGAACTGCCGGCTAGCACCAGAGCACTGCTGTGGTTTTCAAATTTAATGCAAAATGATGGCATTTATGTGATTATCGGTTTAGCGGTAATAATAATATCATTATATTTATTGGTTCATGTTAAATTCATTAAACCTATTTGGCACTTTATGATTTTGGAAACACCGCTAGTTGGCCGCATAGCCAAAATATATAACGTTGCCCGATTTAATCGAAATTTGTACGTTTTATTAAAAAGTGGTTTAACCATAAACGAATCGGCTGAAACCATTATTAATATTGTAGATAACGAAGTTTATAAAAAAGCATTACGCGATGTATTAAAAGAAGTGGAAAAAGGAAAATCCATAAATAGCGCGTTAACGAAACATAGTAATTTATTTCCGGCCATGGTTACTCGCATGATCAACGTGGGGGAAAAATCAGGTCGTTTAGAAGAAATATTATTGTACCTAGCTGATTTTTATGAAGAAGAAGTAGATAACGTGACAAAAAATATTTCATCTATTATAGAGCCATTATTATTAATTTGTATTGGTTTAATTATTGGTTTTGTGGGATTGTCTATTATTACTCCAATTTATAAAATTACCGGCTCAGTATCGCCGAACCATTAATATAAACACGATGCGCTTATCATCTCGATCAGGTTTTACATTAGTAGAAATAATAGTTGTCATGGCTATAATTTCTTTTATGGCTTCGATTACAATACCATTCATGAGCAGTTATTTATCACAACAACAATTAAGCACTCTGACCGATGAAGTGGTTGGTAATTTACGTCGCGCTCAAAACAAAGCTATTACCAGTACAAATAATGTTTCTTGGGGTGTGGCTTGGCATAGCACATATTATGCGATTATTGAAGATCCGTCTGGCGTGGCTACCGAATATGAAGTTTATACTTTGCCAGCTAATTCGGTCATTAGCGGGAGTGATATTATTTTTTCAAAATTATCTGGCAAGACCACGGCTAATACAATTACTATTACAGCTACAAGCATCAACGAACAAAAACAAATAAATATAAATGATGAAGGGTCAATCGAAATTCAATATTAAAGTTAATCATGAGGCCGGATATTCTTTAGTCGAGCTAGCGTTAGCCATGGCTTTGTTTTCAATTTTTGCGGCTGGAATTATCTCTATGGTTTTAGGATCGCTAAGCTCAAATTTACGCGCCGAGAAATTATCCCAAGCCAAAGCTTACTTGGAAGAAAGTAATGAAGCCTTACGCGCTGTTTCACTTGAAGCTTTTAATTATTTATCAGCCGGCACTTATGGATTAAATTATAATGAAGCTGAAACTAAATGGGAGCTATCACTAACGCTGGATGATCCAGACGGGAGCGGTCCATTTATCAACCGCACTATTGTAATTGAAGATATAGCGCGAGATGCTACCGGAGATATGGGCACGGAAACTAACGACCCTTATTCACGAAAGGCTACAACCACTATCGTGTGGGAAGTGGAAGACGGCATTGAAACTTCTATTAGCTCAGAAATATATTTAACTGCCTGGGAAGGAAACGACTTTGAGCAAACAGATTGGTCTGGCGGTAGTGGTCAAAGCGAGTGGTCTGATGAAACTAAATACAGTAGTGATGATGGAAATTTAAATACATCAGTCAGCGGGCAGGTTTCTTTGCCGGAAATTATTGTCGACAATAGCTATACCTGGGATTTTAGCACCGATACTGATTATACTTTATCAGATGAAGATAAAATACAAGTAGCTGACGGTGAAGCTAAATTAATATTAACTGACACTATAACAGAAAATCCAAATCAAGATTTTAGAGCCGGCACTGGCAGTGAACCTGATTATTGGGGTAATGGTAATGGCTATGGTACTTGGAATAAAATAAGCGGTGGTTACGATGATAATTATTATATTGATATATCTTTCCCTAATGACAACAATACAATTATTACCGATTATTGGGAACAAGAAATTACCATTTCTGAAGATAACCCCGATAGTGCTAGTTTAACTTTTCAATGGGAGTGTTCGGATTATTTAGTCAGAGATCCTGATGAGCTAATACTTTTTGTTACATTAGATTCAGTATCTGGAACTCCATTATTAGCCCATGCGATAACTAGCGTTGATATTACCGGAAGCGATTCCTGGCAAACATTAACTATTAGCGATCTAACCGCTGAATTAGCAACCGCCGGAAATTATTATTTAAAAATTGCATTGTATATCGATTACAAAAACGGAAAGAAACAAGGTCCCTTTACAGTAGATATTGATAATGTTGATTTACAATGGACTGAAAGCTCTTATGCAACTGATAAGCCTTATGTAGAAGTTAACGATAGTGGTACCTGGAATCCGGAAAGTCTGGGCATGATTTTAGATTTTACTGAAACAGCCACTAAGCCATCGGGCACTGCGATTTACTATCAATTATCAAATGATAACGGTAGTACTTGGTTTTATTACAATACCACTTCAAATACATGGGTAAGCACCTCTGACCTTAACCAGGCTAACAGTGCAACTGATGTGAACACTTATATTAAATATTTTCCAGTTGATGATGATTCACAAATAAAATTCCGTGCTTTTTTTGAAAGTGATGGAGTTGGCCAACCAACGCTCGATAATATCGAAATGAATTTTAATCCTGATACCATTACCATGGAAGCCGGCACAGCGACCATTACTCAAGATTGGACAGATATTGATTTAGAAAACACTTACACCAGCCCAGTAGTAGCTGGCACATATTGGGAAACAGTAAATACTGATTCTCCGGGATCTGTACGCATCAGAAACGCCGGCGCTTCTGGTTTTCAAGCCAGAATTGAATTTCCAACTGATAGTTTTACGCCAACAGATTATACAGTTTCAGCCAGTATGGATTATATTGTTGTTGAAGAAGGAAGCTGGATTCTGCCAGACGGAACTTATATTGAAGCACATCGATACGACACATCAACGCTCGGGCGATCCGGCAGATGGAATTATGATACCATGGGTTATGATTTAAGATATACGGCTCCTTTGGTTTTAAGCCAGGTGATGACTGATAATGACACTAGTTGGATTACTACTTGGCTTTCCAGAAATGGCAGTACCGGTTATGGTCCGGCCAGTAGCGGTTTTCAAATGGGTTTAAATGCTTCGCAAGTAAGCACTTCTTATTCTCATGGTGCAGAAATTATCGGATATATAGTTTTTGAAAATGTAATTACCGGTTCTTTAGGCAGCACTACATTTAGAACCAGAATTACACCTGAAAATATTCGTGGCCATGATGATGGTTGCTATACGGCCGGAAACTACACTACTTTTACTGCGCCGGTTTTTGTGGGTATGCAACAAACCATGCGTGGTGGCGATGGCGGCTGGCTAGTTCGCTGTAATTCAGTGTCTTTGCCAAAAAATATTAGTTGGCATAATGAAGAAGATCAATATACTGATCGCGAAAGAAACCATACCACTGAGGTTGGAGCGTTTGTGGTTTTTGAAGATGGCTTTTCAGTAAATGGTAAAGCAGTTAGTGGTAATTATGAAACAGATGGCTATTTAATTTCTTCAGCTTTTAATGCCACTCAAAATTTTAATATTATTAACTGGGAAGCTGATGATAGTTGTGATAGTAGTACTTGTAGTACTACATTTAAAATTAGAACGGCTACTGATTTTAGTGGTCTCGCCAGTGCTTCGTGGCAAGATATTAGCGAACCTAGTTTGTTGAATATAGCCGATAATTTAAATAATACTTGGGCTCAATACAGAGTTGATTTAGCTGGTGACGGTAGCAGTACGCCCATTCTTTATAATGTAAGTTTAAATTATTACTGATATGAATAAACATAAACGCCATTATCTATCCGGATTTACATTAATTGAAACAATTGTTTATATTGCAATCGTCTCGGTTTTTTTAGTAGCCATTATGAGTTTTAGCCAGCGGGTTATTTCCGCCCAAACCAAAGCCGACACCATGGCCGAAGTTCAACAAAACGCTCGTTTTGCCTTGGAAAAAATGAGTCAAAAAATTCGTAGCGCCAGAAACATTAATGCTGAATCAGCTTTGGACACAAATTTAGTGAGCGGTGGTCTGCTTCATTTAGATAAAAACGACAGTGCTGATGATGTATATTGGCAGGTAATCGACGGTCAGCTTACTGAACGCATAGGTGCTACCGGAACAGAGCAAACATTAACCAACGATTTAATAACTGTGCAGAATTTAACTTTTTTCGAGATCCAAAACAGCACAAATCAAAGCGGTTTAAAAATTGAATTCCAAGTTAGTTTTAATAATCCAAATAATTGGCAAGAATTTGATTGGGATATAACCTTAAATGACACTGTAATGTTTCGACAACCATGATAAAAATATTTATAAAAAATCAAAAAGGCTACGTGGCTTTAATATCGGTATTAATGATATTGGCAGTCTGTGTAATTATTGGCATTACAGTTAGCTTAAACGCGGTCAATGAAATGCAAATGGGCCTTTCTGGAGTAGAATCTCAGCAAGCCTTTATTACGGCTGATGCCTGTACTGAAGAAGGCTTGATACGTTTAAAAAGAAAACAAACGCCCCCAACCAGTATGACTTTTAGCCAAGGATCATGTACAATACAGGCCGTGGCTGATGATGGAGGCGAGTGTAATTTAGAAGGGGATGCATGTTTTTTACAAGTTACAGGTAATGTGGGAGACTACTATAGTTTAATTGAAGTTGAATTGAACACCGGAGACGATTTAAGCGTTTCTTCGTGGGAGCAAGTTGGTGATTTTAGCATTTAATATAACTTAATATAATTAATATGTTTAGCATTTTTACAAAAAAAATATTTGGTCTGGATATCTCAGATTATTCCATTGAAGCTATGGAGTTGGAACAGAATTTTGGTAAAAAAAACATTAAGTCTTACTCGCGCGTTAAAATGGAAAGCGGAATTGTTGAAAATGGAAAAATACTTAATTTATCCAAATTAGCTTCTAATGTCGATGAGGTGCTAGCTACCGCTAAACCCAAAGCCATTAAAACCAAAGACGTTTCTATATCTTTACCTGATAGTCAAGTATATACCGCTACTATTAATTTGCCTTTAGATCTAAAAGATAGTGAAATTACAGAAGCAATTGCCAATCAAATACCAGAAATAATGCCATTTGATTACAATTCCACGGTTAATGCCTGGCAAGTTTTGGAAAAAAATGATGAAGAACAAACAATCTTTGTAGCAGCCGTTGATCGGGAAATTTATAATGGCTATGAAGAATTAGCCAAAAAACTGAATATTCGAATATCATCCATGGAAATAGAATCCATTGCCACGGCTCGAGCCGTCATAGATAAAATAAATTCTAATGAAGGAGTTCTACTTTTAGATATTGGCGCGCGCACATCAAATATTAGTGTGTTTTATGGATTAGGGCTGTATTCAACACACAATGTCCCGGTTGCCGGCCATACTTTCACTCAAGCAATCTCGGAAAAATTAAAAATTTCTTTTACTGAAGCTGAAAAATTAAAAATAACAAATGGCCTTGATTATAAAAAAAATCAGGGAGAACTATTATTAATTATTCAATCTCATTTACAAGAAATTTTACCCGAAATTAAAAAAAGCATGAGTTATTTTGAAGATAAAACAAAAAAACAAATAAATTTCGGTTGTCTAGTTGGTGGTTCGGCTTTTTTAAATGGATTGCCTGAATATCTAACTGCTAATTTGAAGATTAAATTAGAAATTGGCAATCCCTTTACCAAAATAGGCAATTATGCTATAATTAAAAAACAAGGATTACTTTTTGCTAATGTTTTAGGTTTAGCCTTACGTCATATAGATGATAATTCTTGGCAAAATAATATTAATTTTATTAAATAATAATTATAAAAAGCAATTATGAAAAAAAATCATAAAGGCTTCACACTGGTTGAGCTATTGATAGTAATCGCGGTGATTGCTATTTTAGCAGCCGTGGCATTTGTGGCTATTGATCCAGCTACAAGATTTGCTGAAGCTAGAAATTCTCAAAGATGGAGTGATGTATCTTCAATTTTAGAAGGTACACAACAATACATTGTTGATAATGCCGGTACATATCCAACCGGTATCGTGGCAGGTGAAACCAGAGTTATTGGTACTGGTGCTAGCGGTTGTACTTGTACAGCTGTTGCTCCAACTGATGGTGTATGCGTTAATTTAGGTGCTTCATTGTCGCCAAAATATTTTGATGTTATGCCTACTGATCCAGATGCTGGCACAACAACGGATACTGATTACTACATGACATTCACCACTAACAACCACATCACTATTGGTTCTTGCGAGCCAGAACTAAGCGAAGTAATCAACGTCACTCGATAATTAATTTCTTTGCTATAAAAAAAAGGCGCGTATAGACGCGTCTTTTTTTATTGGTGCCGAAGGAGAGAATCGAACTCTCATGAGCAAAGCCCGCACGATTTTGAGTCGTGTGCGTCTACCAATTCCGCCACTTCGGCTGATGCAACTTTTGTCTCTTACTCTATAATAGAATAAATTAATTACACTCAATTGTCAATGCAATATAAAACTGATATAATTCAAATATTATGGTTAGAATTATTACTATTGTGAATCAAAAGGGGGGTGTGGGAAAAACCACTACCGCCGTTAATGTAGCCAGTTATTTGGCTGAAGCTGAAAAAAAAGTTTTATTGATCGACACTGATCCCCAAGCTAACGCTACATCAGGTTTGGGAATCGACATAACAAAATTAGAGCGCGGAGTCTATGAAGCTTTAGTGGGAAAAATGCCGGTCGAAAAAGTTATTTTTGCTTCGCCTATTGAAAATTTACATATTATTCCAGCAACAATAAATTTAGCCGGCGCGTCAGTTGAGTTAGTTAGTGTTGAGAATCGGGAATATATTTTAGACAAATGCATTTCTCATATTAAAGAACATTACGATTATATTATCATTGATTGTCCGCCGTCATTAGGGTTGTTAACCATAAATAGTTTAACTGCCGGCCGAGAGGTGTTGATTCCGGTACAGTGTGAGTATTATGCCTTAGAAGGCTTGGGACAATTATTGAATACTATTAATTTAGTTAAACAGCACTTACAACCTGAGTTAAATGTTTTAGGATCAATTTTAACCATGTTTGATAAACGAAATAAATTATCAGTTGAAATATTAAGCGAAATTTATCAGCATTTTCCCCACTATGTATTTCGCTCTGTTATTCCACGAAATATCAAATTAGCTGAAGCTCCTTCATTTGGCCAGCCTATTTCCAAATACGATAAGCGTTCAAAGGGCGCTAAAGCATACCGGAAGCTCACAGCTGAATTGATCAATACGCCGTGTAAAATAATTCCGGTTGATTCTGTGCCCGCCCAAGAAATCAAATAATTAATTTTAATTTTATATTATATGTCTTTAGGTAAAGGTTTAGGATCATTAATTCCAATTCGAAATAACGCTATTAATATTCAGAATCAGGTTCGCGCCGCCGAAACAAACGAGTCTAAATTTCAAAGTAATGAAATTAGTATCAGCGAAATTTCAGTTAATCCGCAACAGCCACGAAAAAATTTCCGTCATCAAGATTTGGAAGACTTAATAAATTCCATTAAAGAACACGGGATCTTACAACCGTTAATTGTTACCCTAGCTGACGACGGGTATGAATTAATTGCCGGAGAAAGGCGATTACGAGCCGCTAAAATTGCTGGTTTACAAAAAGTACCAGTGATTGTGCGCCAAGCATCTAATTTGGAAAAGCTAGAGCTGGCTTTAATTGAAAATATTCAAAGATCCGATTTAGACCCGATTGAAAAAGCTGAAGGCTATAAAAAATTAGTTCATGAATTTGGATTAACTCAAGATGAAGCAGCTAAAAAAGTTGGCATCTCTCGATCGGCTTTTGCTAATGCCATACGATTATTAAGCTTGCCGGCCGAAATTCAAAAAGCCTTGGCTGAAAATAAAATTTCTGAAGGACACGCCAAAGTAATCATGGGTATCCCAAATGAAAGAATGCAAATGGCTTTCTTAACAAAAATAACTGCTAATAATCTTTCAGTTCGCGAACTGGAAAGTGCAATTGATAGTAACCCCGGAGCTCATAAAAGAGGTAAAAAAATTACCTATCAAGATCCGCAAATTATAGCTTGGCAAGATGAGCTTAGTGAAAAATTACAAACGAAAATTTCCATCAAACCAGAAGGCGATGGTGGAACCATCTTTATTGAATACTATTCAGCACAGGAATTAAAAAATATAATTAATAAGATTAATAACTAATCGGTTTCTTTTCTTAATAATTTATCTATTAAACGAGTTTTATTTTTACGTAAAAAGATTTTAATGTTTCTTCTGGCCGTGGTAGTTTTAACAAATGTTAACCAATCTTCGCTGGGGCCTTTACGTTTTTTGTCGGTGTGAATTTCAACCACGTCGCCACTTTGTAGTTTAGCCGACAGCGAAACGATTTGATCATTAATTTTAGCACCGGAACAATAGTGCCCGATTTCAGTATGAATGTGATATGCAAAATCAATAGGCGTGGCGTCTTCAGGAAGTTCAATAACATCACCTTTGGGTGTAAAAGCAAATATTCGATTTTGAAAAATATCCAGCTTTAAGGATTCCAGATACTTTTCTTCACTAACGTCTTCCATATTACCGAAAGCGCGAGATAATTCGTTTACCCAATTGATTTTATCTTTAATAGAGGAGTTATTTTCTTTGTATGTCCAGTGGGCGGCAATACCATACTCGGCTTCAAAATGCATTTGTTGTGATCTAATTTGAACTTCAATAATATCGCCGTCGGGAGTAAAAATAGTAGTATGCAGTGATTGGTAGCCGTTAGGTTTGGGTTGAGCGATGTAATCTTTAATTCGACCTTTTAACGGGCGATAGTATTGGTGAATCATGCCTAAGCATTCATAACAACCCGAAATTGAAGGAACAACAATTCTAATGGCCTCTAAATCATAAATTTTAGAAAAGTCACGGTTGTGCTCGAGCAGTTTTTTATATAAGCTGTATAAATGTTTTGCACGGCCGTGAATGGATAGATATTTTATATTATTTTTATCAAGAATTTTACTAATTTCTTTGATGTTTTTGTTCACTAGTTTTTCCTTATTCCGTCGCTGTGAAGCGATTTTATTTTGCACCCATTCAGATTCTTTGGGATAAACATAAGCAAAGGATAAATCTTCTAACGTACCTTTAATTTCACCCATGCCCAATCGGTTAGCAATCGGCGCATAAATTTCCAAACTTTCTAAAGCAATTCGGCGTTGTTTATCGGGCATTAGAGCTGATAAAGTTTCTAAATTATGAATACGATCAGCAAATTTAATTACAATTACGCGAATATCTTTAGCCATGGCAACAAACATGCGGCGTAAATTTTCCATGTATCTTTCCATGCCGCGGTATTTAACTTGGCCTAATTTAGTGATGCCGCTTACTAATTGTGCTACATCGGCACCGAATTCTTTTTTTACATCTTTTAAAGTTTTATCTGTATCTTCAGGAACATCATGTAGTATTCCGGCCACGATGGTAGTTTCATCCATATTCATATCGGCTAGTTTGTAAGCCGTGGCCAGAGGATGATTAATATATGGTTCGCCAGATTTTCGAAGCTGACCCTGATGTGCCTGGTCAGCGTAATCATAAGCCAATTTAATAGTATCTAGATTAACATCTAGTTTCTTTTCCTCAATTTTTTCGATTAAATCGTATATTCTCATAGCTTAATACATTGTAGTTAAAATATATATTTTTGGCAATTTTGACTAAGCTTAATGCTTGCTTTATAATGCCTAGTGCCCCCTAGAGGTCAAACTCTTGGGAATTTTGTGTTAATTGAATGATTCAATAAAAATGGCATTATTTAAATTAAAATCTCATTATCAACCGGCCGGCGACCAGCCCCAAGCCATAAACAAGCTTAACAGTGGTGTAAAAAAGGGCTTTGATTTTCAAACGCTTTTGGGCGTAACCGGGTCTGGCAAAACTTTTATCATGGCTAATGTTATTGCCAGTCAAGATAAGCCGGTTTTGGTTTTAGCGCCGAATAAAACTTTGGCCGCTCAACTGTATCGAGAATATAAAAATTACTTTCCTGATAATAGCGTTAATTATTTTGTGTCGTATTACGACTATTATCAGCCCGAAGCATATCTTCCCATTACTGATACTTACATAGAAAAAGAAGCCATGATTAATCAGGAAATTGATCGTTTACGTCATCAAGCCACGAGCGCTTTGGTCACACGTCGCGATGTAATTATTGTCGCTTCAGTATCATGCATATATAATCTTGGCTTGCCGGAAAATTATTATGAAGGAGCTTTAACTTTACAGGTCGACAAAGAATTCGATCGCACTCAGCTAATCAAAAATTTGATTAAAATGCAATTTTTAAGAACCAAAGGAGAAATGAGCCGGGGTGAGTTTCGTTTGCGGGGTGATGTATTTGAAATAATGCCGGCAGAATCACCGTTTATTTATCGTTTTAAACTGATTAAAAATAAATTGCAGGAATTATGGGTTATGGATGCAACCACCAGAAAGATTAAAGAACAACTCAAAGAAATTTTGATTTTTCCCACTAAACATTTTGTTTCTTATGATAACAAGACAGCCATTAGAAATATCAAACAAGAAGCCAAGGAGCGAATCGCTTATTTTAAAAAGCGTCAAAAATTACTTGAAGCTGAGAGAATAAAAAGACGAATCAAATATGATATGGAAATGTTAAAAACACTTGGTTATTGTAATGGCATTGAAAATTATTCCCGGCACTTATTAGGAAAAAGCGCCGGGGAGCCACCCGATACACTTCTGGCATATTTTTCCAAAAAAAATAATCAACCCGACTTTTTAACTATTATTGATGAATCGCATATTGCTGTGCCACAGGTGCGCGGTATGTATGCCGGTGATCGTAGTCGAAAACAAACATTAGTGGATCATGGTTGGCGGTTACCGTCGGCGCTTGATAATCGTCCCTTAAATTTTGCAGAATTTTCAGAGCGAATAGGCTCGGCTATATTTACGTCGGCCACACCGGCTGACTGGGAAAAAGAAAAATCTCGGCAGATTGTAGAACAAATTATTAGGCCTACGGGCTTAGTTGATCCAGTGATAGACATTAGACCTGTTCTTGATATAAAGAATAATATTTCGCAAGTTGATGATTTAATGAAAGAGCTTGATAACATAGTTTTAAACAAAGAACGCGCTTTAGTTAATACTCTGACTAAAAAAATGGCTGAAGATTTTAGTGATTTTTTAATACAAAAAGGGTATCGGGCGCGTTGGATGCATTCCGGTACTAAGACGATTGAACGCACTGAGATTCTGACCAGCTTTCGACAAGGAGAATTTGATATATTAATTGGTGTAAATTTATTACGCGAAGGGTTAGACTTACCTGAAGTTACGCTGGTGGCAATTTTTGATGCCGACCGAGAAGGTTTTCTACGCAGTCAAACTTCTTTAATTCAAACCATGGGGCGAGCCGCACGTAACGTAAAAGGTAAAATTATTTTGTATGCCGATCGTGTGACTGGTTCACTAGCCCGAGCGGTTCAAGAAGTCGAACGCCGTCGTAAAAAGCAATTGGCATATAATAAAAAAAATCACATTACTCCGAAAACCATTAAAAAGAAAATTGAAGATTTATTAATTACCGATTAAAGATTTATGCAGGAAAATATAATTAAAATCAGAGGCGCGCGCATGCATAATTTGCAAGATATTAATTTAGAGCTGCCCAAAAATAAAATCATTGTTTTTACTGGTGTTTCCGGATCAGGTAAATCGACTCTGGCTTTTGATACTATTTTTGCCGAAGGACAGCGTCGTTACATTGAATCGCTTTCTCCTTATATTCGTCAGTTTCTGGGGCAGATGGATCGACCGGATGTGGATGAAATAACAGGTTTGTCACCGGCCATTGCAATTAATCAAAAAGCGCTTTCTCATAATCCGCGTTCGACGGTTGGAACGCTTACCGAGATTTACGATTATTTAAGAGTATTATTCGCTCGATTAGGTGAAGTGTATTGCCCACAGTGCGGATCCAAACTAGATAAAATGACTATCGATGAAATGGTGGATTTTATTAATGAAAAAAAAGCTAATTATAAAAATGAAAATATTAAAATTTTGTCACCGGTAGTTCGCGGGCGCAAAGGCGAATATTACCAATTACTTTATGATTATTTAAATTTAGGTTATGAAACTGCACGGATTGACGGAAGCATAAAATCCTTAAATCAGAAAATAATTTTAGCACGAAATAAAAAACACGATATAGAAATAGTAGTTGATGAGCTGGCTAATTTTGAAGAAACCAGATTATACGACGCCGTAGAGCAAGCTTTAGATTATAGCCAGGGGTTGGTAATAATAATTATGGGTAAAGAGGAATTTTTATTATCTAGCCAATGGAATTGCCCTCATGATGGTTTTTCATATGGTGAAATTGAACCGCGACTTTTTTCTTTTAACAGCCCGTTCGGGGCGTGCCCAAATTGCATGGGACTAGGTAAAATGGAATGGCACAAAAACACTATTTGTCCGGCGTGCCAAGGTAAAAGATTGAAGCCTGAAAGTTTATCCATAAAAATAAAAAATAAAAACATCTTTCAAATTACAGCTCTGAATTTAAAACAAGCACAGGATTTTTTTAAAGATTATATGGACAAGTTGCCACAGTATAAAGTTAAAATCGCCATTAATCCTTTGAAAGAGATTCAAGAACGCCTAAACTTTTTAAATGAAGTGGGGCTGGATTATATTACTCTCGCGCGATCGGCCGAAACATTATCGGGCGGGGAAGCGCAAAGAATTCGCTTGGCTTCACAAATTGGCACCCAATTGTCTGGTGCTTTGTATGTATTAGACGAGCCCACTATTGGTCTGCATGAGCGCGATACTGACAAGCTTATTAAAACCATAAAAACATTAAAGAATAATCATAATACTTTAATAGTGGTTGAACATGACGAATTAACTATTAATGAAGCCGATTATTTAGTTGATCTTGGCCCCGGGGCTGGTGAACATGGCGGTTTGGTAGTAGCTCAGGGAGAGATAAAAGATTTATTAAAAAAAGATAATCAGCAATCTTCTTCAACATTAGAATATTTGCGCGGTAATAAAAAAATTATTGTGCCAACTTTGCGTCGCAAACAAAATCATGGATTCATAAAAATCCAGGGAGCCACCAAACACAATCTAAAAAATTTAAATGTTGAAATTCCACTGCAACGATTAGTGTGTATTACGGGTGTTTCCGGTTCAGGTAAGTCTACCTTATTGCATCATATTCTGTATCATAATTTTCAGAAAGTAAAAAATCAGCGTCCGGTTAAATTCGCTAATATTAAAAAATTAGAAGGCGCGGAATATCTTACTAAAGCGGTCATGGTTAATCAATCGCCGATCGGGCGCACACCCCGTTCTAATCCTGCCACATATACGGGAATATTTACACCAGTCAGAGAGTTTTTTGCCGAGTTGCCGTCAGCGCGTGAACGAGCTTATAAACCCAGCCGTTTTTCTTTTAATGTAAGCGGTGGCCGCTGTGAAGCTTGCAATGGTGTGGGGTACAATATGATAGAAATGCATTTTTTACCGGCTGTGTGGGTGAAATGCAATGTGTGCCACGGACAGCGTTATAATCGTGAAACTTTGCAGGTTAAGTATAAACATAAAAATATCGCCGATGTATTAAACATGACGATTTCTCAAGCATTGAAATTCTTCTCGGAAATACCGTTCATTACCGATAAACTAAAAGTTTTAGAAGAAGTGGGTTTAGGTTATATAAGGCTAGGCCAATCAGCCCCGACATTATCAGGCGGGGAAGCACAGAGAGTGAAATTAGGTAAAGAGCTGGCGTTGCCATTAAATAAGCGCGTGCTTTATTTATTCGACGAACCAACAGTGGGATTGCATTATGATGATCTACAGTTGTTAATAAAAGTTTTACAAAAATTAGTGGCAGCCGGACACAGCGTGGTGGTGATTGAGCATAATTTGCATTTAATAAAATGTTGCGATTACATAATCGACATGGGTCCGGAAGGCGGTGATCGGGGCGGCAAGATTATTGCCAAAGGCATGCCCGAAGACATAGTTCGAGTGAACGATAGCTATACAGGCTTATATTTAAATGAATGTTTAAAATGAATCTAAAATTTCAAGCCAAAAAATTTCCTCTTAAACCCGGTGTTTATAGATATTTAAATAGCCGAGGAGAAATTCTTTATATTGGACGGGCCACGGTTTTGCGCCAACGAGTTTTAAATTATTTTCAAAAAAATATTTCGCCTCGAATTGCCGAAATGATTTCCCTGGCTAAAACCATTGAATATGAAACCACAGAAACAGTATTAGACGCTATAATTTTAGAAGCTAATTTAATTAAGAAGCACTGGCCCAAATATAATGTTAAAGAAAAAGATGATAAGTCATTTTCATATTTAATCATTACATCCGAAAAATTCTCGAAAGTATTAATTGTTCATGGTCGCGAGTTAAAAAATTTTCCCGAGCCTTTAGCAAAATTCGGACCTTTTCAAAATACCGGATTATTTAAAAAAGCTTTAAAAATAATTCGTCGCATTTTTCCATATAGTTTATGCAGGCCTGATTCCGGAAAAGCTTGTTTTGATTATCAAATCGGCCAATGTCCCGGTGTTTGCGTGGGTATGATAAATAGTCGAGAATATAAAAAGAATATTAAAAATATAATTTTATTGTTTTCAGGCAAGAAAAAGAGATTGATAAAAAAATTAATGATTGATAACCCTGAACAAGCTGTGGCTTTGTCTAAAATAAATGATACCACTTTAACCGTCACCGATGAACTGGTCGGCTCTAATTTTAATCGTATTGAGGGCTATGATATATCGCATTTCAGTGGCAAAGAAGCTTATGGTTCTATGGTTGTTTTTGTAAACGGCACAACCGATAAGTCCGAGTATCGTTTATTTAAAATAAAAAATCATTACCAGGCTGATGATTTAAGAGCTCTGGCTGAAGTTTTAACTAGAAGATTTAATCATCCCGAATGGCCGCAGCCGGATTTAATTATGATCGATGGCGGTCGTCCGCAAATTGATTTTATGGCCGAAGTGTTTAATAAGATTTCTGTACACGTGCCGTTTGTCGGCATTTCTAAATATCAGAATGATAAATTAGTTTTTCCAAAAACTGCCAATGAATCATTTAAAAAATTGGCTCAAGTTAATAAAAAGATATTATTGCAGATTAGAGATGAAGCTCATCGTTTTGCTTTAAAAACCAGCCGAAGAAAAAGGAAAATTTAAAAAATAAAAATTGATTTTTTTTGAATATTAAGGTAAAATAAAAATATACTAATCATATTTCGGCTATGATACCAATAGATTTTTTTACAGATTTTGCTCAAGTTTGTTCAGACAGACCTTTTTTATTATTATCGCAAGAAGATCAAAATCAATATTTAATTAAGTTAAGAGAAATAATTTCTCGACTTCTGCAAACTTTAGAACAAAAAAAATTACAAAAAACGCATGCCTATCAAATTGTTACTATAATGAGCGACAGTGTCCACAAGGATTATTTAAATGAATTTTATTTTGCTCGCGCTCTTGCTCAACTTGATACTTTGTATGGACCAAACACAAAACCTGGTTTTTTGGCTAAAGTTGAGTATATGGATTCCATGGCTGAAAAATTTAAAAAGAGAGCTTATGAATTTTATATATTGGAACAAAAGATATCGGACCAAGTTGAAAAATTAACACCCGAACAAATTCAGGTTCACGATTTCGAAACTTTACAAAATATTGGAATATTTTATATTTTAGAATATACCTTAATTTTGGAGCAAGAGATTTTGAAAGCCGTTCCGGAAAAACAAATACACATAATTAATCATGGAGTTCAAGTTGAAGCTGGTAATTTGCCGGGGTTAAAGCCACTGATGAAAAGTTTTTATCAGGAATTGGCTTTTAACATTTATAATCAAGAATTGCGCTGGGACATTCTCCGCATTTTTTTTGATTTTCAGCTTATTCTTGACAAAAACGAAATTTCTGCTATATTAAAAGGTCTTAGAAAATTGAACATTGAATTGTTACGAGCGTGTCTAAGGGGTGGTTTAATTAATTTTTCAGGACATATCTACAAACCTTACTCAGATAATACTCCTATTGAAGAGATAATAAATAGTTTGTTTTTATAATAGTATGACTAAAAAAAATATAAGTCAATTAGAAGACCAACAAGAGCGGACCGAGCGTGTTTCTGATCAAGCAGCATCACCACTTGATAAAAATGCTGATGAAGCGACAGCTGCCTGTGCAGTACAAGAAGTGCTTGAAAGACAAGAACCGCAAAGCATTGAAACAATGACACCAGAACAAAGAAGAGATTATTTATCTGATTTGTTATATAATACTCCTTTTAGTGAAGCCGTTGATGAAATGGGTAGTATTTTTTTGAAAGTAATGGAACAAGTTGATTGGGGTGATGATCAGGAAGAGATGACCAGTCATGGTCGTTGGGGTTTATCGACAGAAGACGCCAGGCGTTGTTTTTTTGATACGGTTAGAACAGAAAAATTTCAGCAAGCTTTAAAAGAAACAATAAGAAGTCAAGATGTGGTGACCCAAGCAAATATTGGTCCGGGCGATACAGTAGTCGAAGCTGGAGCCGGCACAGGTATATTGGCCATGATGGCGGTGGCTTGTGGAGCAAAAAAAGTTTATGCGATTGAAATAAATCGAAAAACCGTAAAAGCCTGTAATGCTTTTGTTGAATATTGTGGTTTTGCAGATACAGTTGAAATTTTAGAAGGAGATGCTACTACTATGCAGCTTCCAGAACAAGTAGATGTTATAATTAGCGAAAATATGTATACTGGACTATTTGTCGAACCACAAATGCAAGTAGTTAATAATTTGCGAAAATATTTAAAAAGAGGTGGACGTATTATTCCGCAAACATTCAGATCATTCATTGAATTAGCTACAGTCTCTGATATGAACACAAGATCTGCAGCCAGAAATGAAATGTCTGGCGAAGTTGGTATTGCATCATCTCGAGCTCAGTTCGATGTTGTTGTATTTGAACAAGATACAGAATTGACCAGACAAGCTGTGGTAATTTTAAGAGCTGATAAAAGCATAACTATAAATGCTGTTAATATTTCCAGTATTATTGAATTAACCCCCGGCGTTATCATTGAAAGTAATGACTGTGATTTTTTAGGGCAAGATGAAATAATACAATTACAACAGCCAGTTGATTTAAGAGCCGGAGAAGAATATGAGGTAAGTATAAATTTTGAGGCTGGTGCAAGAATAGAAGATATTCGAATAGACATTAGATCGGCAAAAAAACTACGACTCGATAAGGCTATAACAGCTCAAGAAAGAGAGAAAGAAAAAATCAATAGAGCTACAATTGAAAGCCATATTAGTAGTTTGACTGCTGATATGCAAAGCTTTGATCCTGAAAAAACATTATTAATCAGCCAGCAATTAGCTGCGGTCGCAACTTTAATTCATGAATCAAGAATCGGAGGATTATTTGAATTATATGAATTAGCCCAATATAATGATAGGCTTTCTGAATTACATGCTCAATTCCTTGAAGTACACGATTCGTTTCCGGAACAAGCTGAGATGGTTTTAAGAGAATATGATAAAGTTATGGAATCTGAGAATACTTATAGAGAAATTGAAAAAATATTTTACGATACTATTAAAACTATTAGAGCCCTCTATCCCGAAAATGGACAAATAGACGTAAAACAAATTCAAATTAGATCGTCAGAATGTGCGTCTAAACTGCAAAAATGTGCTGAAGTATTATTTAATTTTGAAATCGGCGGCATTTTTAGATTAGATGAATTTTATTCTTATGTGCAAAAATTACAGGTTTATCATGCGGCTTTGGATAAAATATTTACTGGTCAGGGAATATTAAAGCCCAAGGCATATGTTGGTATAATGGCAAATCTGGAAAAACAACTTAGGGATCATGCCGCTAATTTAAAAGGTGTACCAGAACTTTTAGCAGGTGAATCTGACGTGATGAGTTTTCAAGAATATAATGAGCTAGCCATGAAAATGACTAAACTTTATAAAGTATATTTAGAAAAAAGAAAAAATAATAGAGAAACCGCTGTCAATCGAAAGCCAGAAAAAAAAGATTTGCATAAACCAATAGATACAGAATTTGCTTCTACTCAAGGTGGCCAAAGATATATGATTGAATTTAGAGGTAAAAAAGGATGTGAATATGCAAGGTGCGCTAATTGTTGTTTTTTCTTTGAAGGATCAACAGATGAAGAAGTAACTGCTCAACATATCGAAAAACAATTCGAATATGCATTGAAACATGACCAGTTAGGAGTACAGGAAGGAGAGCCATTAAAATGGGCTAATCCTGATGTTAATGATTTGTATAAAATTGATATTCTAACCCCAGGCTCTTTCTTAAATGATGCAGAAATGCCACCAGTAGCCAGAACTATAATTTTTGAAAAAATATCCAAATTGCCTTTTACAACCGTTATGATTGAAGCGCGTTTAGAATTTATTAATGTTGAAGAAATTAAGAGGTTGCAATCAATTCTTAGACCTGATCAAAAAATTCAAATCGCTATTGGTTTGGAAAGCTCAAATGATTTAGTTAGAGAAATTGCCATCTCTAAAGGTTATACTTGGGATGATTTCTCCCAAAAAGTTGAAGTATTAGCTGGCTTAGGAGTTGATGTTCAAGCATACTCTATTATTAAACCTGCTTTGTTAAGTGAAGCGGTTGCAATAAAAGATAGTGTACAAACAGGTAGAGATTTAGCTGTTTTAGCAGAAAGTGTTAGAAACAAAACTGGTAATCAAGATTTTGAATTAACGCTCAAATTAGAGCAAGCCTTTATTCAAGAGGGCGGATTCTTAGATTTTTTGCATCAAGAAGGAGAATACGACGTGCCTTGGACATTTAGCACGGCCGAAATAGTCCGGCTATTGTGTGCTGAGGGCATTCATGAAAAACTTAATATTCAAGTTGGATCATCAAATGATTATCCACCACCAAGCGGCGTAGCGCATAATCGTAAACTTGATGGTTCAAGTTGTAATGATAGTACATTAAGATTGAATCAGGCATTACAAAAATTTAATGTCGATCATGACGTTGAACAATTTGAATTAGAAGTAGCTAGTATAGCTGAATCTTTTCCAGACTCTTATGAGACGTGGTTAAAAGCAAAGGCAGCTTAAATTAATTTTGTATTATTTCTTAAATTTACATTCCTTATTTGAGCACTGCACTGTATCTTTAGCTCCGGCCACTAGCAAGGAATCGCACTCGGGGCATTTTTCGCCGGTCGGTTTAGACCAAAAAGCGGTTTTACAATCTGGATATTGGTCGCAGGCATAAAACGTTTTGCCAAAACGGGAACGTTTAGCAACTATTTCACCTTTGCCGCAAGAGGGGCAGGTCACGCCTGTACCTTTTTTTTCTTTTTTAATATATTTACATTCCGGATAACCAGAACAACCGATAAAAGCTCCATAGCGCCCGCGTTTTTGAACTAGAGGCTTGCCACAGTCTGGGCATTTCTCATCTAATTTTTCCGGTTCGCTGGCATTGCCTTCACTATCAAGCTGTTTAGTGTTTTTGCAATCCGGGTACCCTGTACATGCCAAGAATTTTCCATATCGGCTCATTTTCACTTGCATGGGCATTCCGCATTTATCACATTTTTCATCAGTTGTTTCTTTAATAATATCGCTTTTAGAAATCTCTTGTTCTTTAGTCATAAGATTTTGTTTAAAAGGTTCATAAAAATCTTTAATTAGCGGGGCCCATTCTTTTTTGCCCTCGGCAATTTCATCCAGATTTTTTTCCAGCTCAGCTGTAAACTCAAAATTAACAATCTGCGGAAAATGTTCAACTAACAAATCGTTTACCATAAATCCAATTTCTTCAGGTTTTAATTTTTTATCTTCTTTAGTAACGTATTTTCGTGTAATGATCGTTGAAATGGTAGGCGCGTAAGTGGAAGGACGGCCAATGCCTTTTTCTTCCAGCGCTTTAACCAAGGTAGCTTCGCTATAACGAGCCGGTGGCTCGGTAAAATGTTGCTCGCCTTTAATTTCTTTACTATCAACTTGTTCCAGTTCATTAAGTTCAGGTAATATATTTTCGCTGGCATTATCCGGTAGTACTTTTAGCCAGCCCGGAAATTTTATCATTGAACCCGAAGCGCGGAAAGTATAAGAATCGTCAGTAGTGTTTATATCAACAGAAGTTTGCCCGATTACAGCATCAGCCATTTGGCTGGCCATGGCTCGGCGCCAAATTAAATCGTACAATTTAAATTGCTTATCATCAAATTTTGATTTTAAATTTTCAGGTTTATTATTGGCATCTGTAGGGCGGATAGCTTCATGCGCTTCCTGAGCGCCTTTTTGCTTGCTTTTGTAAACTTTACGGTCAGCGTAATCAGCGCCATACTCAGCCGTAATAAATTGTTCAGCGCCACTTAAAAAATCATCAGATAAATTAAAAGAATCGGTTCTCATGTAAGTAATGAAACCGGTTTCGTAAAGTTTTTGTGCAAACATCATGGTTTGCTTGGCCGAGAAACCTAGCTTGTTGTTTGCTGCTTGTTGGAGAGTGGATGTGGTAAAAGGCGGCGCGGCGCGGCGTTTTTTATCTTTAATTTCGACACGGGCAATGTGATATTTTGCCTTGGTAAATTTTTTTAAAAGCTTATCAGCTTGTTCTTTATTCTTAATATCTAATTTAGCTAATTTTTTTCCGTCCATAGAATATAAAGTAGCTTTAAATTCTTGAGCGTCTTTTTCAAACATGGCATCAATTGTCCAATATTCATCGGTTTTAAAAGCTTGGCGTTCACGTTCACGATCAACAATTAATCTAACAGCTACCGATTGTACCCGACCGGCCGATAATCCTTTATAGATTTTTTTCCATAAAAAAGGCGAGAGTTCATAGCCCACTAAACGGTCTAAAACTCGGCGTGCTTGTTGCGCGTCAACTAAACTATCATCAATATCACGAGGATTTTTCAGCGCATTTTCAACGGCTTTTTTAGTAATTTCGTGAAAAGCTACTCGTTTTATTTTTTCCGCCGGAGCATCGATAATTTGTTCTAAATGCCAGGCAATAGCCTCTCCTTCGCGGTCTTCGTCAGTTGCCAGATAAATGTCGCTCGCTGACTTAGCTAATTTTCTTAAAAGAGTAACATTTTTTTTAGCTTTCAGAGGAATAATATATTTGGGTTCAAAATTATGTTCAATATCAATACCCATTTTGCTTTTAGGAAGATCGCGCACATGGCCAAATGAAGATTCAATTTGGTAGGCGGATCCGAGAAATTTTTTAATCGTTCTGGCTTTAGTGGGAGACTCAACGATCACCAATTTTTTTGCCATAAGATATAAAGATTATTAATGTTTTTTATAATTCCTTTAAGTTCTAGTGTTGTAATAGCACTTAAGGCACAAGACTTGTTTAGTCTACATGATTGGATAATCTTGTCAATAACTAGCGGCTCATCGGTTAAAAGTTTAATTATTTCTTGTTCAGACTCAGTTAATTGAGATTTAATGCTATTATCTTTAGTTAGCTTTAAATTTAAACGCACGTTTTCCGGAAGCTCATCTAAAATATCTTGAACACTTTGAACTAATTTAGCACCTCGCTTTAGAAGTGAATTACAACCGACTGAGCGCGAATAATAAATATCACCGGGTACGGCAAAAACTTCACGGTTTTGTTCTAGCGCTTTATAAGCGGTTATCAGAGCGCCCGACTTTTGCGCCGCTTCGATAACTAATGTTCCTAAAGATAATCCGGAAATAATACGGTTACGGGCCGGAAAGAATTGACGTTCAGCTTTAAAATGTGGCGGATATTCAGAAATTATAGCGCCGCCATTATGAATAATCTCGCGAGCTAGTTTGCGATTATATGCTGGAAAAATACATTCATTATTAATGCCGGATCCTAAAACAGCGACAGTAATGCCTTTCTTGTTTAGACATGTTTGATGGGCGATGGTGTCTATACCTTGAGCTAGGCCGCTAATAATGGTTAGACCGCTAGTTGTAAGTTCAGTAGTTAAATCCGTGCACGCTTTTTGCCCATAAATACTCATAGCCCTGCTCCCCACTACGGCAAGGGCATTGTTATTTAATGCGCTTAAAGAGCCGGCTATATATAATATGAAAGGCGGGGATGATATTTGTTTCAAATAAACCGGATAATTTTTATCAGCAATAGTTAAAAGTTTGATATCAGAATTAATTTTATCAAATTCTTGTTTCGGGTTAATTTGCATACGATATTCACAAAGCAGATCGCAAATATTTTTCTTTAATCCGGAGTTAAATAATAAATTCCGATCAGCTTGCCAGATAGTCGAAAAATTATTAAATTTAGCCAAAAGTTTCCGCATGCGCATGGGGCCAAGGCCGGGAATCAAGTTAAGAGCGTGAGCATAAATTTTTTCCATATTTTTTCAATAAAAAAGCGCTCTCTTAGGGATATAGAGCGCCCTTTGCGAATAAATATAACATGGCTTTTTGTTTTAGGCAAATCGGTAGACAACCTAGTTATTTTTTAGTATAATGAATAAAATAATTAAAAAAAGATTTATGAAAAAGAAATTTTTTTACATCCCGTTATTTTTTAGTTTATTGTTTTTGCCATTTATTCTTAAAGCTCAGGACCAATTTGATTTAAGTGAATTTCAAACTAAATTGGTCGGTGAAGCATCTGGCGATTCTGGTAATATTGGCCCTACCGTTACTTCAGCCGGCGATGTTAATGGCGATGGATATGACGATGTTTTGATTGGCACTAGTTATAACAATACTGGCGGTATTGAATCTGGAGCAGCGTATTTAATTTATGGCTCGGACTCTATAATTAATGATATAAATTTATCTTCAGCTGATGTTAAATTTATTGGTGAAGAAATAGCAGATCAAGCCGGAATATCAGTCGCTTCCGCTGGTGATGTTAATGGCGACAATTATGATGATATATTTATTGGAGCATTTAATAATGATGCCGGTGGTTCTAATGCTGGAGCGGTATATTTAATTTATGGCTCTGATTCTTTAGCTTCATCTATTGACCTTTCTCTGGCTGATGTAAAATTTATCGGCGAAGCTGCTAATAATTTAACTGGGGCTTTTGTAGCCTCTGCTGGCGATGTTAATGGTGATGGAATTGACGATATTTTAATTGGAGCGCCGTGGCTGTTTGGAAGTGGGCAATTAGGGACAGTATATCTTATTTATGGCTCTGATTCTTTAGCTTCATCTATTAACCTCTCTCTAGCTGATGTTAAATTTAGTGGTGAGGAAGAAAATGATACAGCTGGAATATCTGTTGCTTCCGCTGGTGATGTTAATAACGATGAATACGATGATATTTTAATTGGAGCCTATGACGGAGATGATAGCGACACTGATACTGGTGCGGTTTATTTAGGATATATCAATATGGATGTTGATGGAGATGGTGTTAAAAGTTTGGAAGGCCTTTATCCTGGTACAGACTGCAATGACAACGACGAATCAATCCAAGTAAACCATGCTTACTATATTGATGCTGATCACGATACTTACGGCTCAACTGCAACAGCTAGCTTGTGTTACGGAGTAGCACCAACCGGTTATGCAACTAATAATACAGATTGTAATGACAGCAGTGCCTCTATCCATTCTAATCAAACATATTACTATGATGCTGATGGCGACGGTCTAGGCTCAGACACAACTACTTCAGCTTGCCAATTAACCGCT
>JAZDOC010000007.1:0-2447 GCA_043798935.1 Patescibacteria group bacterium | reverse complement strand
AACCTATTTATCTGTTAATCATTGGTGGACAGTTCCTTTAGCTACTATCATGGGCTTACCGCTATATGCTAATTCCGTGAGCGTTATTCCAGTTATTGAAGCTTTAACAAATAAAGGAGTTCCTTTAGGTACGGCCTTAGCTTTTATGACCGGTACAGTCACTTTATCTATTCCAGGATTGTTAATTTTAATGAAGGCCATGAATTGGAAATTATTAACAGCATTTGTTGTTGTTACAACTATTGGAATTATGATTATTGGCTATTTCTTTAATGCATTTAAATTTTAATTAAAAATTATTAAATAATGTCGAAGAAAAATTTTATTATCACCCTCGTTATTATCTGCCTTATTGCGATTTCTGCAGTATATTTTTTAACTAAAAAGCCGAAATCAAACGAAGTAAACGTTAATATCAATACTAACATTGTAATAGCGGAAAAGGATTTGCCAGCGGATAGAATTGAAGTAATCCATTTTCATGGCACACATCAATGTTTTTCTTGCATTACTGTTGGTAAATTATCTTTACAGACTATTAAGGATAAATTTCCCGCGGAATATAAAACGGGAAAAATTGTGTTTAAAGACATCAATTCAGATTTGCCGGAAAACAAAGAACTAGCAAATAAATATGGTGCTGTTGGCTCGGCTTTGTATTTTAATAAAGTAGTAGACAAGCAGGATAATTTTGAAGAGGATGCGGAAGTTTGGCGACTTGTCACTAATGAAGAAAAATATTTAGTTTATTTTGAAGAAAAAATAAAAACACTGATAAATAATATTTAGCATGGATTTTATCAATAGCCTGATAGATAATTACAATATACCGGTATTAACCGCATTTCTGTTGGGCATTTTAACTTCCATTAGTCCATGTCCTTTGGCTACTAATATAACAGCCATTGCTTATATATCTAAAGATATTAAAACTCCTAAATATATCATTTGGTCTGGTATTTTTTATACTTTAGGCCGCGGCATAAGCTATACATTATTAGCCGTCCTGATTTATTTTGGATTTTCATCTTTTTCTATTTCTAAAATATTTCAAGGCTGGGGCGAAAAAATTCTTGGGCCAATTTTAATCGTCATCGGATTAGTAATGTTGGATGTTATTAAAATAAAATTAAAGAAAAATAATCAGCATCATGAAAAGATTAAATTATGGCTGGGCAATAGGGGATACTTGGGTTCATTAGGACTGGGCATATTGTTTGCCTTGGCATTCTGCCCATATAGCGGCGTAATCTTTTTTGCCATGCTTATTCCGTTAGTTTTAAAATCTCAAACTGGATTATTATTGTCTCCGCTTTTTGCCTTGGGTACAGGATTACCAGTGATAATCTTTTCGCTGTTAATTGCGTTTAGTCTGCAAGCCGTGAGTAAAGCATTTAAAGCAGTACAGAAAATTGAAAAATGGCTGCGTTATGGAGTCGCCTCGATATTTATTTTAACGGGTATTTATTATTTACAATATTTAATTAAATATTTATTACAATAATTTTATGATTAAAAGTAAAATCAAGCAAATTGTTAAAAAACACTACGCTAAAATCGCTGTCGGTAAAAGCACTTGCTGCAGTTGCGGTTGTGGAGATGTTGATAATGAAAAGGTTTCCAAAAGTATTGGTTATTCAAGCAAGGATATTAAATCAGTAGCCGACGCTAATCTGGGATTGGGTTGTGGCAATCCTTTGGCTATGAGTAAAATTAAAGTAGGCGATACTGTGTTGGATTTAGGATCAGGAGCAGGATTTGATTGTTTTTTAGCAGCCAGAAGAGTAGGGAAGACAGGCAAAGTTATTGGTGTAGATATGACCAAGACAATGATAGCTAAAGCTAAGGCTAATGCTAAGAAATATGGTTATCAGAATGTCAGCTTTAAATTAGGAGATATTGAAGATCTGCCAATTAAGGATAATACTATAGATGTGATTATTAGTAATTGCGTGATTAATCTAGCACCGGATAAATTAAAAGTATTTAAAGAATCATTTAGAGTATTGAAAAAAGGCGGCAGAATGTATGTTTCTGATATTGTATTGTTAAAACCGCTAGCTAAAAAAATTAGGGAGAATGAAACATTGATCGCGGGTTGCGTGGGTGGTGCTTTACTAAAAAAAGACTATATTAATATTGCCAAAAAAGCAGGTTTAAAAGTTAAGGTTTTAGCAGAAGACAAGCAGATTAGTAAAAGACAATATCAAAGTTTGCCCTTAGAAAGCTTGAAAATAGAAGCCATTAAATAATGTTCAATATTAGGCCATATAAGTCATATAATATCTACTAAATAAGACACAACTTTTTCCTTTTTATAGTGTCTCATTTGTCTCATTTTACCCCTAAAATAGATAGACCCGAATGCCTTAACAAAGTAGTGTATATAGGGTAAGATAGAGTTGTGAAAGGTTAGTATCTAGACCCGAGTGGTCAGCCAACCAGTG
>JAZDOC010000008.1:0-19013 GCA_043798935.1 Patescibacteria group bacterium | reverse complement strand
CAGCTGATACTAATGAAGCCGTAGAGACTTCAGTAGAAATCGCTGAACACAATGTAGAAACATCTGTCAATGTAACTCCTTAGTAGTTGCAACAACAGAATATACAAACAACCCCCCTCCCTAAAAAGAGGGGGTTTTGTTATAATGATGACAAGAAACAGAAAAATTAGTATAATTAATATAGATATGAAATTGTTTGCCAAAATAGTATTAATTATTTTTTTCAGTGTATTAATTATTACTGGTATTTTTGGTTTGATAAATTATCAGCTCAGTCAGAAAATTTTAGAAAATCCTATTATCACCAATCAGGCCTTGATTAATCAGGAAATAATGAATGAAATCAGTAACTATCTTTATGAAAGATATGTAGATATTCAACTATTTGCTGGTGAACAAAATTTGATGACGGCTTTTAATAATGACAATAATACTAATTTTGATATATTAACAGTTAATCAAAGGTTGCAAGAAATTATTGCAACTAAGCAATCTTGGAATGCGGTTAATATTGTAAATTACAACGGTCAAATTATTGCTACCAGTCAAATTGATACTGAGCCAATATTAAGTCCGGCAGAACAGACTGCTTACGACAATAGTTTGGGCGGGCAAATTTATTATTCTGATCTAATTTTACTTAACGGTCAAGATAAACCAACTATTATTTTTTCTGCTCCGATTAGAAATGACGAAAGCTCAGAAATTCAAGGTATAATAATAGGCCAGATCAATTGGCAGGATGTTTCAAAGAAACTCAATAATATTAATAAAGAGTTTAATATCCGGTTGTTAAATAGCGAAAATATTATTATAGCCAGCAACCAACCGAATGATAAAATTTTAGAAAAAAAAGAAAAATATAGTTTGTTAATATCAAATTCATTAACGAATAATGAAGATCATTTCACCACTCCGGGAAACCAAGAAAGCGGTAGAGAGCTCATTTCTCTGTCTCCTTTTAAGCAGCAAAACGATTTTACTGGTTATAAATGGACAATGGTTTTAGGTTCTCCGATTTCCATTATATTTTCGGCTGCTCGTAAAATGGCAGTTATTTTTGCCTTAATATTTATTTTTATAACTGTTTTTATATTAGATATTATACTAATATTGATTTTTAGGTTTGTTATTAAACCAGTTGATGATTTAACTCTAACCGTAAAACATTTATCAGCCGGGGATTTTTCTAAAAGAGCAACCAGCAAGGCACACGATGAAATAGGCGAGCTGGCTAAAGCCTTTAATTCCATGGCTGATAATTTGCAAGATTTGTATAGTAGCTTGGAAAATAAAGTAAAAGCCAGAACAGCACAATTAGCGCAGAAAGTAACTAAAATTAAAGAACAGAACCAGATGCTCGAAGAAGCTAAACAAATTACTTCACGTGTATTGGAAGACGTGGATAAAGAAAAGCAAAAAGCTCAAGCTGCCCATGAAAAAACTGAAGTGATAATTGAAAATATATACGATGGTGTACTGATTATTAATAATCAAGAAAAAATTGTTTCGTTAAATAAAATCGGGCGTAAACTCTTAGGGTGTCATGATAAAGAAATAATCGGTGAAGATTATAATACAGTATTTAATCCGTTAACGGAAAAAGGCGAGAGTTTATCCGGTAAAAAATCTCTAACCAGCAGTGTTTTACGTACTGGCCACATGATGAAAGAAAAAATAGTAATCATTAGTCGAGAAGATAATAATCAATTTACGGCTAAAATATCGGTATCACCGTTAATCATGAACAAGGAAATTTTTGGCGCGGCTGTTATTTTTAGAGACGTCACCAGAGAAATGGCCATTGATAAGCAAAAAACAGAATTTATTTCCGTGGCTTCACATCAGTTGCGGACGCCCCTTTCTTCGATTAAGTGGTTTATTGAAATGCTTTTACATGGCGACGCCGGAAAGCTTAAGAACGAACAGTCTGATCTTTTAAACGAAGCTTACGAGTCTAACGAGCGCATGATAAAATTAGTTAATGATTTATTAAATGTTTCTCGCATCGAGCAAGGCCGGGTAAGCGTTGAACCGCACCCGACCGACTTTCAGAAAATGGTTAAAAGCGTGCTTCGAGAACTTACTCCGTCCATAAAAGCCAAACAAATAAAAGTAAATTTAAAAACAATATCGCATTTAAAAAATTTATATATTGACGCTGAGTTAATAAGGCAGGTGGTGCAAAATCTATTAACCAATGCCATTAAATACACTCCACCTCAAGGACAAGTAAACATTGATATTTGCCTTAAAGGTAATAATGTTCAATTCAGTGTGCAAGATACCGGGTTTGGTATTCCGGAAGATCAGAAAAGCAATATTTTCAAGAAATTTTTTCGGGCTAGCAATGCAGTTTCGAAGGAAACCGAAGGAAATGGCCTGGGTTTATATTTAGCAAAGTCGGTAGTTGAATCATCGGGCGGTAAAATGTGGTTTGATTCGGTTGAACATAAAGGATCAACTTTTTATTTCACTTTGCCTTTAATCGGGTCGAAAGCAAAAAAAGGCGAAGTGGGCTTAGTATTAAATTAAATATTATGACTTCTAATGCAAAAAAAATTATTTTAGTGATTGAAGACAATGAAAAATTGCAAAAAGCAATTTTTAAACGTTTAACTTTGGAGAAATTTACAGTACAGGCTTGTGCTACCGCCGAGCAGGCTATTGATTATCTAAAAAAAAATACACCCGGTTTAATTTGGCTGGATTTATTGCTACCGGGCATGAATGGGTTGGAATTTTTAAACTGGCTTCGGAAAAGCGAGAAAAAAAACATCCCGGTAATTGTGGTTTCTAATTCTGGCGGACCGGGTAAAGTTGCCGAAGCCTTCAATTTAAACGTGGCCGATTATTTGGTAAAAACCAATTATCGCTTAGAAGACATTATTGCCAATATTAAAAAAAGAATTTAGTATATTATTATGGAAAAAACGAAAAAACAAATACTCGTGGCTGAAGATGATAAATTTTTACGTAAAGTTTACCAGGTTAAATTAGCCAAAGAAGGTTTTGATGTTATCATTGCCAAAGATGGGGAAGAAGCTTTGAAAATGGCTTTGCAAAATAAGCCATATTTGATTTTATTAGACATGGTTATGCCTAAAATGAGTGGCTTTGATGTTTTAGAAGCAATCAGAGCTAATAAAGACACTCAAAAAACAAAAGTGATAATTTTATCTAATTTAGGCCAAGACAGTGATATTCAAAAAGGCAAAGAATTGGGAGTCTTAGAATACGTGGTTAAATCAAACACAAACTTAGAAGATGTTATTAGCATCATCCGCAAACATTTAAAATAGCGGCTCTTTAACAAATGGTGTGATTGATACAATTGAATGTTTAGCCCACTTGCATAAAGCCAGGGGCTAAAATTATATATAATAACAGATAAAAGTCCCGCCCTTTAAGGGCGTGGGCTTTTTTATATACACAGCTTAATAATTTCGCATTTATTGCATTATAATGTTATAATATAATTCTAGAATTATTTTTTTTAGATGCGATTATATTATATAAAATTTAAAATCGCAAATTATCAATACTTATCTTTTTTGATGGCTGTGTTTTTTTGTCTTACTATTCCCACAGCTGTCTCGGCTACTATTGATTGGCCGGCTTGTCGGGTGGAAAATGGTGTTTCGATCATCACGGCCTCTACAAATACAGTGGATGTTGTTTTAAATACTTCTATAACCGATACTGCACAAGCCTTTTTACTTTTAAATGCTACCGGAAACAGTTCCATTGCTCCGGCTGATGAACATTTGGTAATGGGCTATATTAAAGACGCTGATACTTTAACTTTTGAAAGAATCAGTAATATTAGCGATGGTCAGGCTGAAGTTTCATATTCTTTGGTTGAGTGCTTTAATGATGAATTTAGAGTCCAAAGGGGTGAAGTGGTTATTGCCCCTTCTACTGCCGTTGGCACAGATACAATTAATACGGTTGATCTAAGCCGTTCCATGGTTTTAGTTTCCGTAAAAGCTGACAGCGTTTTAGAAAAAGAAGAGTTTGCCACAGTAAAAGCTAAGTTATCCGATACGGAAACCGTACATGTTAGCCGTTATGCAAGTTCAGCCGCACCAATAACCGCACGTTATGAAGTGGTGGAATTTTCCAATGCTTCCGGCGTTACAGTTCAAACCGGCAATATAGATCTAATAAACGACGTTGCCAGCGCCACCGAAACTATTAGTAGTGTTGATTTATCTCGCACTTGGGTTTATTGCTCATGGGATGCGAGTAACGACGGTTTGCAGCAGACTTCTATCGGTTGCGATTTAACCGATGCTACCACTGTCACTGCATATCGCCATGCCGCTACAACATACGACAACAATATTAGATTTTACGCGGTTGAATTTCCGGTTGAATCTTTGGGTGTTCAGAAAAAAATTGTTACCGAAGACCCAGACGCCGATGATGATACGGAATATACCCAAGATATTCCAATTTTTTCAATTAGTAATATTAATAAAGCCTTTTCATATACTACAAATACAACCAGCGGTACAAATAGTGCTTATCCGCGTAATCATTGGATATACAATTTTAATGATACGGATTTATTACAAGCTAAATTTTGGCGTAGCCAACCATTAACTAGCGCTGATGAAAATACCAAATACATTCAAATAGTCGAATTTATTCAAGACATCCCAAACACCCCATCTATTTCCGGAGCTGAAGATGCTGATCGTAATCCCGATCTAAGTAGCTCTGCTTATTCCGGAAGCGGTATCCATGTAAATTCAGATTGGAAAGTGGTTGAAAGTAGTGATTGTGTTACCGGTAAGAAAGTTTGGCAGGGTTTAGATGATACTGTAAATAAAACAAGCATTACAGTAAATAATTCCAATGGTCTATTTTTAAATCAACTCGAAGGGAAAACATTACTAGATAAAGATACAATTTATTATGCTTGTGTTCGCTATGCTAATGAAAATGGCGATTCTCTTTGGTCCAATCCTGTTTCTTTTAATACTAATTCTTTGCCGGTTGCATCAGATGCCGTGGTTAATAATGGTGCCCCGACTCAAACGCTTGTTCCCGGGGATACTAAAAAAGTTGTAGCCTCTGCAACTATTACCGATAGCGACTCTTGTCAGGATATTCTGGCAGTAAACGCTAAATTTTATAGAACTAGTCGTGGCAGTGCCGGAGCTGATAATGATAATTATCGCTATAGTGATGCCTGCACTCTAAATACAGGAACTTGTGAAGGCCCTGATGATTTGGATGCAATTTATACATGTAATTTTTATGTCGAATATTTTGCTGAACCGACAGATAGTATCTCTGATAACCCAGACGATGATTGGACTTTTGAAATAATTGCTAGCGATGAAATAGGATATGGCACACAGGATAATGACACAGTTGAAATTGGGACCATGTCGGCTATCGGCATAACACCCAGTATTGGTTATGGTACATTAGGTTTAGATTCTAATACTGGTGATATTAATCAAACCATGGTAATCACTAATTTTGGTAATATAAACACTGATTTGAATATTAGTGGTTATGGTGTAACCCCAGAAGATGGCTACTCCATGGTGTGCGACCGCGGAGCAATTCCTATCAGTAACCATAAATATAGTTTATCGGCTTTTACATACGGTGTGGGTGGAACCATATTGTCTTCAACACCAGCTAAAATTAACAGTAATATTAATAAATCCACTGGTACACCATCTACGGCTACAATTTATTTAGGTTTATCGACCCCAGAATCTGGATTACAAGGTGTTTGTAGCGGTTATTTATCGGTTAACGCTATAGCTGATCCGGTCATAGATTAAAAAATGATGAATAAAATAAAAATACAAATTATTTTACTGGCAACTATATTTATTAGTAGTTTTTTTATTAGTTCGTCAGCTTTGGCGCTGGGCATATCCCCACCAATCATAAATGTTCAACAATTAAACAGTGGTAATTTATATCAAAGTGTAATTTATTTGTTTCGCTCTCCGTCTGAAAGAAATGATTTAGATATTAAAGTAAATATTCGTGGTAAAGGATCTGAATACATTCAAAGTGCTGATGAAATATTAATGAAGGCCGGCGTAGACCAAATTGAATATAATTTTGCTATTCAAGCCGAACCATCAACTAACGGTGATTTTCAAGTTCAGATCGATTTTGTTCCGCAAGCTCATGAGGCTGATCAGGAGGTTAGTATTTTAGCCGGAGCCACTTTGCAAATAAATTTTTCTGTCCAAAACGAAGGTGATTTAGCTTATGATATTTCTCATATTTCACTGGATAAAAATATTACTGGTCAAAATGTAATGTCTTGCGTTTTAGAAAATACAGGCACTTTAGATTGGCAGCCCGAAAAAATAGTTATGCTAATTACTCAATCGGAAATCGATTGGGATTACCAAATGATTTTCACTCAAGATGATATTTCAACTATTAAGCCAGGGAAACAAACATCCTTGGAAGCAATTATTCCAGAAGTTCTTTTTGCTGGAAATTATCAGGTGAAAATAAAAAATTTTAAAAGTGATAAAGTAATTAACGAATACAATTCCGATACACTATTTGTAAGTGCAGAAATATTAGAGCCCGCAGAAGCCCAGGTTGAAGCAACTAATGCATTAGATTCAATTGATATTGATGAGTCGGTTCAAAACCCAGCTAGCCAGATAAAATACATTTATTTTGCAATAATATGTTTTAGCGGAGTGATGATATTAGGATTAATAATATGGCTGTATGAAAGAAAAAGAAAATAATTTATTACATTTAAGCTTTGGCTTTATTTTAGTGATAGTAGCTACAGGAGCAGCAATTTTTATCTTTTACTCTACACAAGCTGAAACTAGGGGAAACGCCATTGTTAATGTTTTGAATTCTCCGCCCAAGATTGATAATTTATATCTATCGAAGACGCCGTGGACCACGGTTAATGATTTTGAAAATGGCATCGATCTAACATCCGGTGCAAAAACACCAATTTATATAAACGGCTCAGTTTCAGATGACAACGGCATTCAAGACTTAAAAGCAATGGAAGTCATTTTTTTTCGAAAAGAAGCAGTAGTAAATAATCATTGCAAGGAGGATAAAAATAATTGTTATTATGTTACTTGTTCATTGAAACAATATTTTGAAAATACGATGTTATTTAGTTGTTTTATAAATTTGGAATTCTATACTGACGCTACCGACAGGAATGGTCGTTTTCCTGAGGATTATTGGGTAGCTCAAGTAAAAGCCATGGATGAACAAATTGCCTCTTATGCCAGCAAAAAAACAGAAGTGAACACATTAATGGCCGTAAAATATACCAGTTTTATTGATTACGGGAATCTTAAAGCCGGTGAAACCACTAACGCTGATAATAATTTTGAAATGGTTTTTACCCAGCGCGGTAATAATGAATTGAAAATTCAAGTGGCCGGGCGCGAAATGGAATGTTTACAATCCGGAAACATTCCGATCACAAACCAAAAGTGGTCTTTAATTGATGCGGGATTTGAATCCGGACAGTCGTTATCTACTGAATATAGCGATATTAATATCAATGTTCCTTACCGTGAAAATGATTTAGCTGAAGAAAACCGCATTATTTATTGGGATATTAGTATTCCTCAGAATGCAGCCGGGCACTGCTCTGGCTTAAATGATATATTAATTACAGACTATAATCATTAATAATAAATTCTATGGATGCAATAAATTCTAAGCCAACGCACCTTGTAATTGGTATTTTGTTAATTATTGTGGGAATCTTTATGGCCATGGCTTTAATATTAGTTTACTCGCAAGCTGATTCAGTGAATGCTAATGTAAATATTGCCAATGCCGATCCAAACGTAGATAGTGTCTATGTTTCTGCAACAGCTAATGGTGGAGAGGACAGTTGGGATACTGTTTCCGGTATTCCTTTAGTTTCCGGAGGCAATAAAGAGATGCATATTAACGGTACTGTTTCAGATACCAACGGCTATCAGGATATAACATCGGTAAATGCCGTTTTTCATATGAGCGACAGATTAGTTGGTTGTTTTTTAGACCGCAACCAATGTTATAAAATAGAGCCTTGCGATTTAACCGGCGGCAGCGGAAGTACAATTAATTATGATTGTGTTGTCGAGTTAGCCTATTGGACTAATTCGTCTATGGCCGGCGGCTCAGATGAAGATTTATATTGGGTGCCGGCGGTACGGGTGTTTGATGACAGCGGCGCTGATTTAGCGATTGGATCTAATCAAGAAGTAGCTACTTTATTATCGTTGTTGATACCGACAGACACAATCGCTTATGGAACTTTATCGGCCGGTGAAGGTACTTCCGATAGTGATAATTTTGAAATGGTTTTCACCCAGCGCGGAAATGATGAAGCTGATATTGAAGTAACCGGTACCGACATGCCCTGTTCAATTCGCGGCTACCTGCCAAAGGAAAATCAAACCTGGGCGTTAGCTGATGTTGGCTACTCCGATGGCAGTCCATTAACATCAGATTTGTTGCGCACGCACCGTAATGTTATATATCGAACTGATGAAATTATCCCCATGCGCGCTACACTGTATTGGAATATTATAGTTAACGCTTCGGATAATGCTGAAGGTGTTTGCACGGGTACAAATATATTTACCATTACCGAAGCTTAATAATTTCTTCAGTCTACAGTTTTGCGCCAAACTGTTTATTATACAGTTTTTTAAAAAATCGACTTTTCGATTAAAAAAGGCTATAATATTAAACGTTATTATTAATTTTTTAATTCCCCATTATGCTTAATATTCTGCTAAAAATACCATTTTATAAAGCTTTTTATTATTTTAAATGGCCGAAGATAATGCCCATGAATTATACGGTAAATGTATCTTTCCATTGCAATTCCCGCTGTGCCACATGCAATGCTTGGAAAATGCCGCACGACAACGATTTAACTTTAGATGAATGGAAAAAAGTGTTTACATCACTAGGCAAGTCGCCATATTGGATAACTTTTTCAGGTGGCGAGCCGTTTTTACGCTCAGACATCGTAGATATGGTTAGTTCAGCATATAATATTTGCCAGCCAAAAATAATAAACATTCCCACTAATAGCTTAATGGGAGCAGAATTCATATCTCAGAAAGTCCAAGCCATTTGTGATAACTGCCCTAATGCAGATTTGGTATTAAATTTATCACTCGACGGCGTGGCTGGCAAGCATGATGAGATCCGCGGCCGCGAAGGAAATTTTGCCAAAGTATTAGCGGTTTATAAAGCTTTACGACAAATTAAAAATAAGAATTTAAGCATTGGTATTCATAGTGTGGTTTCAAAATTTAATTATTCTCATATCAGAGATTTATACGATTATGTCGCACGAGAGATAAAACCCGACCAGTATATCAGTGAAATTGCCGAACAGCGTAAAGAATTAGGAACAATCGGTAAAGATATAACCCCTAATTATGAAGAATATTCACTGGCCATAGATTATTTATTAGAGCATTTAGCCAGTTCTCATCCAAAAAAAATTGGTCGTCTTACCAAGCATTTCAGAGTCGAGTATTATCAGATGGTAAAAAAATGGTTATTAACCGATAAACAAATTTTTTCTTGTTATGCCGGTGTGGCTTCGGCGCAAATCAACCCGCAAGGTGAAGTTTGGCCATGTTGTGTGCGCGCCGATGATCTGGGAAATCTTCGAGATCATAATTATGATTTCAAAAAAGTCTGGTTTAGCTCGAAGGCCGATCAAATTAGAGCCAGTATTAAGAATAAGGAGTGCAGCTGTCCGCTAGCTAATGCCGCTTATTCCACCATGCTTTGTGATATAAAAACATTATTCAAAATAAGCTGTAAATTAATACTAAACAAATAAAATGAGCAATTTAATTTTTCATCGTCACAAAATAATTGATTATGTGATTATTTTAGTAGTCGCCATAATTTTTATATGGCCATACTTTCAAAACAAGCTTCCGGTTAATGATTTTCCAGGATCAGTATTAGAGTTGAGTAATTTTAGAGATTCATTGTTGCAAAACCACGACATTAGTTATTGGCGTAGTAGTGGCTACCTAGGCTTTTCTCAAGCCGAAACATTTAGTCATATAATATATCGGCCAATATTTGTTGGCTTGTCTTTTATATTTTCCGACATCTTGTCATTTAAATTAATGTTTACTTTCTGTTTTATAATGGCAGGTTTATGCATGTACTGTTTTATTAATTATATTTTTAAAAATCGCGATCAAGCCTTACTGGGTGGGTTATTTTATATTTTATTTCCCATATTCATTCAAGAAGTTGGTTTATATGGGCATATTGTAGTGGCCACTCTTTATGCGTTATTGCCTTTAATTTTAGTTTCAATATATAAAATAATAATTAATGGTCGTTGGCGAGATGCACTTTGGGGGGCAATTATTATAGCGCTGTCTTTCATAGCTTCTAATGAACATTTTATATTATTTTCTCCATTTTTATTTTTGTTTAGTATAATTCTTCTGTTTCAAAAACATTACACTAATTTCAGCTATCGAGTATTAGTAAAAGACCTAATAAAATTAATTACTAGTGGAATAGTCGCTTTAAGTTTAGTTTTCTTTGCAGTTTTACCCATATTTATGGAAAAAGGATTGTTTAGTCTTTTTGGCGATAAGGCAGTTATGTATCGAGAATATTTTAGTTTAAACAATATTTTTTATTTTTTTGGTCGACAAGAAAAACTGTATCTCGGCTTAGTTTTTTTAATCCTTTTTTTATTGGTGTTAATATTTAGAAAAAAAATTCAAAGCCAGATGAAACTTGTGCTTACTATTTTATTCTTACTATTCATGTCTGTTTGGTTCAGTTTCGGTGCTAATTCTATTTATAATAGTACCAAGTTATTATTGCAATCAACTAGTAAAAGTTTAGATGGTTTCTGGCTGGGTGAAATCGGTGTTGTAGCCTGTTTAATAGTTTTGATATATTTAGCTATATCTGGTTTAAACACAGCCCGAAAAGTATCAAATAAAATTTTAGCATTTAAAATTTTAGGGATATTAGCTATTTTAATTTTAGTATTTGTTTCAGCGGAAAATTTCATCGCTCACTTACCACTTATTAAAACCATTCGCAACCCCAGTTGGTTCATTGTGTTTAGTGGTTTGTTTGTTGCTATTTTAGCTAGTTATGCCGTATATTTGCTGGCTTTAATTCCAAAAACAAAAATACAAAAAGCCTTATTTGCTTTAATTATTATATTATTAATCATTGATGTTTGGCCGATGCGAGCCTCGTTTAACCAGCAAGTAGATATAACGGTTTTAGAACAGGCACAAACAGCTTTAGCTGGCTTGAACGATTCTACAGATCTATTCAGATATTACAACACTCGTTCATACGCACCTATTGACGATTATCTAAGTTATAAATACATGCCCAGTAAAGATAGCTCTTATGGGTGGATTACATCGGTTAGTTTACTAGAGCCGGCAATGTTAATGAGCCATGTTACTTCCGCTTTTCAAGGCTTTGGTGGTATCGAAACCGATGTGGCTTTAATGAAAATTGCTGGTTTAGCTAATATTAAATATTTTGTTGATCATGCAATTAGTATAAATAAAAATGTTGGCAATATCCCGGCCGACTTATTAGTTGCTTATCAAGATGACAATTATACAATTTACGACAATCCTTATTGGAAGCCACGGGTACAATTGTACAATCAAAAAATATTATATATTGCAACTGATAATGAAAGTAATGGAGATAAAACATTTAACAATTTAAAAGCAGCTATCCGTGATGTTTCAGTTTATCAAATAAATTTAGCAGACATTGATAGTTATAATCAAGAATTTTTGAAAAGTTTTAATTATGTGGTGGCTGTAGATCCAAACAATATCCCGGATTTTCTACAAGAAAAAGTTCTTAAAGATTTTAATAATATTTCCGGAGCTGAATCAATTATACCGGAAAATATTTCATATGCTTGGGAAAAATCAGGGCAATTTAAAATAAATGTTTCAAATACCGATGTATCACAGCTAGTGTTTGCAGAAGCCAAGCACCCTTATTGGCAAGCTACTGTTGATGATGAGGAAACAGATATTAATAGAGTTAATTACGCTTTTATGGGTTTTGAATTACAACCCGGCGAGCACGAAATTATTTTTACTTATAAAATACCGCGTAGCTATTATATTGGCTATGCGGTTTCTGTGATCTCGTTAATTATCGTTATAGGATTTTTAATTGTTTCCTCTCAAGCTAAATTTCAAGCCCAAGCTTTGCAAGCTCATGGTACCCAATAAAAAAATAATACTGCCGGTTAGAAGATGAGCAAATCCTAATGTAGCCGATACTAGATTTTTATCTATACCAAAAGCTAAAGTGAAAATAATTACGTATATTACTTCGTTACTGCCGATTTGAGCCGGCGGAGTAGGGAGAATGTATGATAAATTAATTAAGGTGTAGCCAAACAACGCCACGAGAAAACTGATTTTAAAATCAAAAGCCTTAAACATGGCCATAATATAAAGCGCATCAAAAACAATGGCTAACAATGTAAAAAAAACTATTCGGTAAGCGCTGGATTTATTAATTTTTATAACCGCTAAACCTTGCACAAACATGGCTAAAAAATTATTTATTTTTAATTTTATTTTTTGCGGTAGCCAAAAAAACCAAAATTGTAAAAATTTTGTGACTGTTTTTTCTCGGCGCAAAGACAGCCAAACTATACCGACGAAAATCAAAAAAACAATCAGCAGGGCAATTAGCATCCAGATTAAAAAATTATTCATTTTAATTGTTAAAAAAGGAAGTAAGCCGGCTAGAATAACGATCGGAAACAGGTCCATCATTTTATCGATAAAAACAGTGGGTAAAGAAGCGGCGATTGGTGTTTGTTTAGTGCTTTTTAAAAAAGCGCTCTTAGCCACTTCACCGGCTCGAATTGGAATAATGTAGTTAATCATCATGCCGGCCATGAACAATGTAAAAGATTCTTTGAAAGAGATTTTTTCAACTGGTGATAAAATTATTTTCCAGCGCACACTGCGAATAAAATAAGCCGAAACATATAATATTACAGCTACTATAACCCAGTAAACATTAATATGCTTAAAATATTCAAGCATTGTGTTGACATCAATTAATCGCAACCAAATATAGATTAACGTGGCGCCGATAACAAAACTGACAAATAATTTTAAACCTTTTTTATTCATAAAATACCATGCTCTTGGTACCAAGCTAAAGTATTTTTTAAACCTTTTTCAATATTCACTTCCGGACAATAGTTTAAATCTACTCTGGCTTTTGAAATATTATAAGCTCGGTGATTGGTAAGAAAATGTACACCCGAAGGTTCGATTGGTACTTTAATTTTAAATAATTTTTTTAGTAGCAATAAACAATAAGCAGCCGTAATGATTAATGAATATGGCAGATGTTTAGGTGGCGCCACATTTAATATACCAGCGGCAATGGCAGTCATATTGTTCATGGTTACTGGTTCTTCGCCGGCAATAATATAAATTTGTCCGATGGCTTTTTCGCTGTTACCAGCTAAAACAAATCCGCTGGCAACATCAGTAGCATAGCTTAGATGCCAGCAATTATTACCATCGCCGATTATGAAAAATTTATAGCCACCATCTTGAATGGCTTTAAACATACGGCTCATGTTAGAGATATTGCGTGGGCCATAAACAATAGCTGGTCTGATAATTACGGCTGGAAAATTATTGTTTTTAATTTTTTCTAAAATATATTGTTCAGCCAGCATTTTAGTGCGCTCGTATTCATTTGTCGGGTTGTAAGGGGTGTTTTCGTCGGCTGGAATTTGTCTGATGTTTCCCATCACGCCCACACTGGAACAATAAATAAATTTTTTAATGCCGTGTTTGATAGACAGATCTACTAAATCTTTGGTACCCTGATAATTAATTTTTTCATATTCTTCTTTGGGCACATTTTGTTTACCAGCAATGGCCACAAAATGATAAACTGTATCAATTCCTTCCAGTGCTTTATCCAGCGATGTTTGATCGGTAATGTCGCCGAATACTAATTCAACTTTTTTACTGTCGATATGTGGTTGAATATAATCGACTCGGCTAGTTTTTCTAACTAAACATTTTATTAAGCAATCTTCATTAGCTAATTTATCTACAACGTGCGAGCCAATGAATCCGTTGCCACCGGTTACTAATATTGTTTTCATATAATTATTATTTTTTTCGAGCTAATACATAATAATGATGAGTTTGACTACGGGCAAACCAGTTAGGCAGATTTTTTTCTATCCAAACAGAAAATTTAATTAACCCAGATTTTTTGCTGGATTTTTCCGTGGGCGCTGTTTCTTGGCCATCATTTTTCCATTCCCATTTCATGCCGATTTTACCAAGTAAACTTTTTAATTCACCGCGGAGTGGCATGTCCCATGTGTCTAGCCATGGTGGAGTATCAATCGTGCCGGTTTCTAAAACTTCTAAGTCATTTTCTTTAAAGCTTTTTAAAATAGCTTTGAAAGTCATTTGTTTGGCTGAGCCATGATCCCATTCTAATTTATGATATTTATGATAAGCCCAGTGTACAAGAGTACCTAAATTGTGTCGGTTTTGTGTCATTACCATTACGTACTTATTAGATACTCTTTTTAACTCATTAACAATAACATTCGGATCGGCAAATCTCTCGAACATGCAGTAGTTCCAAGCTAAATCGAACGTGTTATCAGCAAAAGGCAATTTGTCTATTTCGCATTTAATAAATTCAACTAAATGCATTAATTTTTCTTTTTCCCAAACCACTTTAGCGCCATCAATCATCAGTTGCGATGGATTGCATAAGGTGACTTTGGCTTGCCGGTGGCGAGCGAATTCCAGAGAATTTATTCCCGGAACACCGGTTACGCCATCTGCCGGATTTTCTAATACGGTTTTAATTTGATATTTATCTTGTATCAGGCGAAAATATTCGTCGATTACAATCCGCTCATAAACCGTACCAATGCCTTCGTCCGGTTCTTTTGGGTCTGGTCCGTTTATAACATTACGCTCAATAAAACGTAAGAGCATTTCTTTTTCAGCTGGTGGTACTTTATTCATGATTTTTTTTGTTAAATAAATTTTTGATAAAGACCAACATCACAAAGGCACTAGTGCCCAGCCAAATGCTGATCCAGCATAGCAAAGCTATGGTATTTTTTAATAATTTCATGGGCTAATTATAGCAAGAAAACAATAATTAACCAACCTTGCTCGTTTAAGTCATATTTGGTAAAATACCCGTATTATGAAAAATATTATCATTATCCCAACTTACAATGAAAAAGCGAATATTTTAACGATTTTCCAAAAAATTATGGCTTTGGAAGATAAATTTGATATTTTATTTATTGATGACAATTCACCTGATGGCACCGGAGATATTTTAGATGAATTAGCCACGGAAAATGCTAATATCAATGTTATACACCGTGCCGGAAAACAGGGCCTGGGCACAGCTTATATTGCCGGGTTTAAATATGCCATTAAAAACCAATACGATTTAATTTTTGAGATGGATGCTGATTTATCGCATGATCCCAAATACTTGCCCGAGTTTTTAAAACGCATAGAAAACGCTGATATTTTAATTGGTTCCCGTTATACTGACGGGCGGATATCAGTAATTAACTGGCCTCTTTGGCGATTAGTTTTAAGCCGTTTAGCTACGGTCTATGTAAAGTTAATTACCGGTATGCCGGTTTCCGATTCTACTTCGGGTTATAAATGTTTTAAACGTCAGGTATTGGAAGCTATTAATTTAGATAAAGTAAAATCTAATGGCTATTCTTTTCAGATTGAAATGAATTACAGGGCTTTTAAAAAAGGTTTTACTATTTCCGATGTGCCGATTGTTTTTACAGAACGTTTAATTGGCAGTAGTAAAATGAGCAAACGCATAATTATTGAGGCCTTACTAGTAGTATGGCGTTTAAAATTAAGTTTATGGTAAATTGTTCCATCGGCGTTTGCGCCTATAATGAAGATAAAAACATCATTTCACATTTACGCTCATTAAGCGCACAACAATTAAAAACCGTAGCGATTACCGAGATTATTGTTGTGGCATCTGGTTGTACCGATAAAACAGTAGAGTTGGTTAAAGAATATCAGGCCGAAGAACCCAGGGTAAAACTTATTATTCAGGATAAACGAGAAGGAAAATCTGCAGCCGTTAATTTATTTATCAAATCTGCGTTAAATCAAATTTTAATTTTAATATCGGCCGACACTTTACCAAAACCAGAAACTGTCGAGAAATTAGTTTCTCCTTTTCACGATTTAAAAATTGGCATGGCCGGCGGACGACCAGTTCCGATTAACAGTGATAAAACGTTTGTCGGTTTTTGTGTAAATTATATGTGGTGTCTGCACCACTTAATCGCTTTACAAACTCCGAAATGCGGTGAAATGATTGTTTTTCGAAAAGTGTTTGAAGCTATTCCGGCCTCCTCGGCTGTTGATGAAGCCTGCATCGAAGAAAAAATTAAGCAAAATAATTTAGATATCATTTATATTCCGGATGCAATTATCACTAATAAGGGGCCAGAGAACATCATCGATTTTTTAAAACAGCGACGGCGTATTTATAGCGGGCACATGGCATTAATTAAAAATAGTAATTATGAGGTGTCTACTTTGGGTGGGGGAAAAATATTAAAATTAATTATTCATAATTTGCCATCATCTTTCAAACACAAATTGTGGATACCGGGCATGATATTTTTGGAAGTTTGGGGACGAATGCTCGGTGCCTGGGATTTTTACATTAAGAAAAAAGAGCCACATATTTGGAATATGGCCGGTTCAACTAAAGATTTGTCGCGATAAAACTATGTTGAAGTTTAATAAATTAATAAAAAACGATATTATTATCGCCGGACTAATTTTTATTATTAGTTTGGTTGTTTATATTATTACTCTAGCGCCAACCGTTACCGCTGAGGATTCAGGCGAATTTATCGCTGGCGCTTATACGTTGTCTGTCATTCATTCACCTGGCTATCCTTTATATTGCTTATTAGGCAAATTATTTTCTTTTATTCCCATCGGCTCTGTTGCCTGGCGAATAAATTTCATGAGTGCATTTTTTGGTGCCGCTACTGTAGCTTTTTTATTCATTTATCTACAAAAAACAATCAGGCACGAGCACAAGAGAATAATGGGAATTATAGCCGCATTTTGTTTGGCTTTTTCGCAGACATTTTGGTCGCAGGCAGTGATTGCTGAAGTTTATACTTTGAATGCTTTTTTCATTATTTTGATGTTATTAATAATTGCTCTTTGGCAAGACAATAAAAAATATAAATATTTGTTTTGGTTGGCTTTTATTTATGGTTTAGGCATTGCTAATCACCAGTCCATGGTAATTATGGCACCGGTAATAATTTTATATTTAGTACTAATAGATATTCGTTTATTTTTAAGATGGCGCCTGTTATTGGGAATGTTTTTATTTTTTATTATTGGTTTATTGCCTTTTATATATTTACCGATCCGCTCCGCTGCTCAACCGTATATTAATCTTAATAATCCTCAAACTTTCGATAATTTTATCTATCATGTTGGCCGTAGCCAGTATAATGAAGATTTGGGTATGACTATTTTTAAACCAGAAGACTATTCGGCTAAAATATTATATATTCAAGATTTTTTTATTAAACATTTACCTTCGCAATTCGGTTGGTATTTTTTGTGGTTAGTTATTTTAGGTATTGTTTTTTTATGGCGTCGACAGCGAAAAATATTATATATTCAAGCCGCTATTTTTTTGTTATTTAGCGTAGGTTTAATCATTAATGTTTATAATCAATATAGTGATGCAGATAGTTTTGTAATGCGAGTTTTTTTTATTCCTTGTTATATATCAGCCAGTATTTTTTTGGCCGTCGGTATTTTGTGGTTTTATGATATTAGTAAGAAATATAAAAAGCACGTTTTGTACGGTTTTTTGGTTGTGCCAGTTATTATTTTATGCACTAATTTTACATTTAACAATAACCATACAAATTATTTCAACTACGATTATGCCCACAATGTTTTAACCGGTTTAGAACCTAATGCTATTTTGTTAACTGGCTCTGATAATTTAACGAGCGGTATCTGGTATCTGCAAGCCGTTGAAAAATACAGAACCGATGTTAAGTTGATAATATTTTCAACATTATTCACTTCCACTAATATTGATGTTTGGGCTGAAAAGTATCCGGAAATAATGGACTGGTCGCAGATTCCGCGTGATCATGAAATATCCGTGGCTGATTATTTGTCTACTTATTATACCGGTTTTCTTAATTCTGGATTAAGTTTATATCTTGAACCAAGCTTTACTTATGTGCCGAATAATTATTATGCTAAATTAATTCCCGAGGGTGCACTTTATAAAGTGGATGTTGATTACAACATGGGAGATTTGTCGTCATACGCTGCAAAACAAAATAACATTGTAAATAATTGGGCCTATCATCGAAATACTAACTCAGCTTTACTGCAAAATAATTTTTTCAATGAAGCTATTGTTAAAAGTGCAATTATTGCTTATCAGAGAAGCGCCTATGTTTCAGCCGCGAGCGATGATTATGAAAGTGCCATAAATTATTTAAAACAAGCAGGCGAATTGTTTTCTGATAACAGCGATTTAAAAATAATTGAGAGTGATTTTAATTATTTACAGGCTCTTAGTATAGACGCTAATAATTTTGATAATCATTATAATTTTGCTTTGTCTTTAACCGATAATCGAATACCTATAGAAACCATTCTAAGCGTTAAAGAGCTTGAAAAATGCTTAATTTTAACTGATAGTGAAACCGTCAAAGCCGATATATCGTTAATTCTGAAAAAAATGTATAATTCATTATATCTATGAATATTAAAACCTTCCTCCATTCCCGCCTCTTTTACGCTATTTTAGCGTTTTTAATTCCTTTTGTTATATATATCATTACTTTAGCTCCCACAGTTACGGCTGAAGATTCGGGCGAGTTCATAGTGGGGGCA